>JBCCTX010000057.1:0-28442 GCA_039197765.1 Bacteroidota bacterium | reverse complement strand
TACATGATCCCCAGCCAGATTGTAGAGATTGACAAGATTCCTCTCAATGCCAATGGCAAGGTCAACAGAAAGGCCCTACCAGATCCTGAAATTCCCGCTGTTGAAGATAGGGTAGCCCCTTCCTCAGAAATGGAACGACAGCTACTGAAATTTTGGGCAGAAACCCTTCAATTAGGGGAAGATAAAATTAGTATCCACAGTAATTTCTTTGAATTAGGAGGACATTCACTTCTTGCGACTACCTTGGTAAATAAGATTAAAAAACACCTGGAAGTGGAGATCCAATTGAGGGATGTATTTACTTACCAGGATATATATTCCTTGGGTATACATCTAGAACAACAGGAACGATTGACCTATCAGTCTATTCCTAGGGCAACTGAAAAAGAATTTTATCCCCTGTCTTCTGGTCAAAAGCGACTGTACTTCTTGAATGAGTTGGACAACAATGCAAAAATATATAACATCCCCTCTTTCAAAACTTTTAATAAGAGGCTAGGGGTTGAGGAGTTGAAAAGTATATTTGACAAGTTGATCGATCGCCATGAAACCCTACGAACCTCCATTCATCTGATTGAAGGAGAACCTAGGCAGCAGATTCATCATAAACCAGACCTAAATATTGAATACTTTGAAGCTAAGGATGTAGAGGTCCCTGCAATTATTTCCAACTTTGTCCGGCCATTTGAATTAGATCAGGCTCCCTTACTCAGGGTTGGACTCATCGTACGAAAAGGTATTTCAGGACAAGGGAATTGGGAGAGTATTCTTTTAGTGGATATACACCATCTCGTAGCAGATGGCCTATCGGTAAATTTACTGTTTAAAGACGTTTTGAAAATTTATAGTGGAGAAGAGTTACCGCATACCAAGATCCGATACCGCGATTTTGTTGAGTGGCAGGAAGATCTTCTGAAAAGCTATAACACACTAAAGCAGCGTAAATTCTGGCTTGATCAGTTTGCTGAAGAGGTATCACCGTTGAATTTGCCAACAGACCATCCCCGACCGCTAGTAAAACAATATGAAGGGAATGTTATCAGCTTTTATATTGACTCGGTAAAGACTCAGGCACTAAAGGAAATTGCAGAGCGCGAAGGTGCCACTATGTTTATCGTTCTGCTTTCGATGGTGAATGTATTGCTGAGTAAGTTAAGTGGGAAGGAAGACATTGTAGTTGGGACACCTACTGGAGGCCGTTTCCATGAAGATACTATGGACCTTGTGGGGATGTTTGCCAATACAGTCGTACTTCGGAATTTTCCCAAGGCAGAACAGAGCTACTTAGGATTTTTATCGGAGGTAAAAGCGAATGTATTGGCCTGCTTTGACAACCAAAACTATCCTTACGAAGAGTTGGTCAGTGAGCTGGAAATCCCACGGGATACAAGTCGAAATCCTTTGTTTGACGTTATGTTTTCATACCTGGAAAAATCTGATTTGATAGATGACATTGGATTGGGAGCAAATTTGGATTTATCCTCAATGGGCTATACTGGATCACAATTTGACCTGACCTTTAAAACCATGGTGTTGGAAGATGAGATTAAAATTCAAATTGAATATGCAAGTTCTCTATTCGAGCCCAGTACGATTGAGCGATTCATAACCTATTATCAAAATATTGTCTCATCACTTAATGCAAATCCAAACCAAACAATAGGTGAAGTGGAAATACTTCCCCCGGCTGAGAAGGAGATGATATTGAAAGAATTTAACGCTACAGAGCTTCCCTATCCTTCTGAAAAGACCATTATTGATCTTTTTGAAGCTCAGGTAACGGCCAATCCAGACCATGTAGCCATACATTGTGGAACAAGTCAACTCAGTTATGTAGAGTTAAAGGAAAGAGTAGATGAGATCGCCACATTCCTGAGGGAGAGACAGGGAATACAGAGAGGAGAGCTAGTGGGGTTGATGCTCGAACGAAACGAATTCCTGATACCTGCGATTTTAGGGGTTCTTAAAGCCGGAGGAGCTTATGTTTTAGTCGAATCCTCCTTCCCACTCAGTAGGATTAGTTACATTATCGAGGATAGCCAGCTCAAGTTGCTAGTCTTGGCTCCTTCGTTCGCGAGTATAGCTGACCAGTTAGATGAAAATTTGGACTGTGTATGCATTGACAAAATTAGGAGTGACGAGCCTAGAATTTCACGTGATTCCTTCCAACCCGCCCCAACAGATTTAGCCTATGTAAATTACACATCGGGCTCAACGGGTAAGCCAAAAGGAGTCATGATCGAGCACAGAAATCTAACGAATTTCATTTTTGGGGTAAAAAATCGAATACCGTTTAAAAATGATTCTACCTTTTTGTGTTTGACTTCTGTATCCTTTGACATATTTATGTTGGAAACACTGCTACCTCTTGCGATAGGTGCAAAAATCGTATTGGCTAATTCTGAGGAACAGAAAGACCTGAGATCCCTTTCCAGATTGGTCCAAAATGCCGAAGTCGATATTATACAAATAACCCCTTCTAGACTAAAAGTTATCCTGTATAGCGTTCAGTCCCAGGAGATACTATTTGGTATTAAGCACCTATTAGTGGGAGGAGAAGCATTTCCAAAAGAACTGTTGGAGCACTTGAGAAATGTTTATGATGGTGAGGTATTCAATATGTATGGACCAACTGAAACAACCATTTGGTCTACCATCCAGGATCTTACCTATGCAAATAACATTGATATTGGTAGTCCGATTGCCAATACTCAGATCCGAATTCTTGACCAAGAAGGAGGGCTGGCCCCAATAGGAGCTCCTGGTGAATTATGTATAGTGGGAGATGGTGTTGCCAGAGGGTATTGGAGAAGAAAGGTATTGACAGAGGAAAGATTTATAACGGACCCTTATGGTAATTCCCCTATGTATCGCACCGGAGATTTAGCCAGATGGCTCCGAAATGGGCAAATAGAGTTTCTGGGCAGGAATGACGACCAGATCAAACTGCGGGGTATCCGAATTGAGTTAGGAGAAATTGAGAATCAGCTGACTGAATTTCCATCCATAAAAGAAGGGGTGATTCTTGCCAAAGGTGAAACTATAAATAAGTATTTAGTAGCATACTACATTGCAGACCAGGATATAGATATTCCAAAATTAAAAAGCTATCTACTGAAAAATTTGCCCGAATATATGGTTCCATCCTATTTCATTCCCTTGGACGAGATGCCATTGAATACAAATGGAAAATTGGACCGGAAAGCCCTCCCCACACCAATTCTAGAAGATCGGGATAATTTTGTAAAACCTTCAAATTCAATAGAATCTTCCCTGCAAAAGATATGGTCAGAAGTACTGGGAATAGATCAACATAAGATTTGTGTGAATAAGAGCTTTTTCGAACTGGGAGGACATTCTCTAATTATACCTATCTTGATCTCTTCTATTGAAAGAGAATTAAATGTTTCTTTTCACTTGAGGGTTTTATTCCAATATCAAACGATAGCTTCCCTGTCTAATTATTTAAAGGATAAGCTTTTAGTCGGAAAGGTACGGGAGTAGAGTTGAAGTCATTAATTAATTTCTCGTTTTACGTATAACCTTAAGAGAAGGTATGTCAGGTGATAAATATAGGGTATCGATCATCGTGCCTACATATGATCGGTGCAAACTGCTCATGTACACCTTAAAGTCTATTTTGACCCAAAGTATGGATAAATCGGATTTTGAGCTAATTGTAGTAGATGATGGATCTTCAGACAGTACATTTCGAGTGGTGAAATCATTCGAGCAAAAGGTAAATTTAAAATATGTCTATCAGACAGATCGAGGGTTTAGGCCAGCCTCTGCAAGGAATCTAGGTATAAAGACAGCGGAGGGGAACCTCGTGGTATTTGTAGATTCTGGAACCTTGCTAGCCAAAAACTGCTTGGAAAGTCATGTGCGCTTCCACAGAAATCAGGCAGAGGATGTCGCAGTAATTGGGTACATCTTGGGGTATGCTTACGATCAATCTTCCAGAGAGGAATTGTGGAATAGCATTGATCCAGATGATGCAGGAGCCTCGTTGGAACACTTAACTGCTCGTAATCAGTACCTCGATATTAGGGAAAAGGTTTTTGCAAAATATTCGGACTCGATTCATATGATACGCATGCCTTGGACGCTTTTCTGGGGAGGTCATCTTTCGGTAAAGCAGAAATCCTTACTTCAGGTAGGTATGTACGATGAAAACTTTGACGGAAATTGGGGAGGAGAAGATAACGATCTAGGGTATCGACTACATGAAGGAGGAATCCCTATACATTTATGTAGAGAGGCAAGAGTTCTTCACCTACCTCATACGGACCCTTCTCAAGTAGGCGAAAAGAATGGATACAAAAATTGTAGGTATTTTCACCAGAAGTACAACACTCCTGAGACTCAGTTATTTCTCGACTATTGTGTACAGGAGGTTTCCCATCAAATACAAAATCAAGACGTAATAGATTTTCACGAGCTTTCGATAGCTTCGTTGGGTAAAAGCATATCCTGATCCACTAATACCAGCCTCCAGGATCGATTACTATCAATTTGGGTTTTCATTTTCCAGTTAATTGAAAAAGATGAACGAAAGGATGTCCGTTTATTTTGTGGCTCACCAGGATGATTGGCAATTGTTTATGGATCCAAATGTAAGTAAGGATCTAATAGATCCTTACTGCAAGACCCTCATCATCCACACCACTGCTGGCGATGCGGGAAATGGTGAAAGCTTTTGGAGAGCAAGAGAATTAGGGGCTATCAATTCTGTCCTATTCAGGTTAACCAGTAGGTTAAAAATAGATGAGATAGAAAAGGTAATTTCTATCAATGATAGAAACATATATGTTGCAGAAATACATAATTGCAGCATTTATTTCCTGAGGCTACCAGATGGAGGTATGTATGGAGAAGGATTTGAATTATACAATTATCAAAGTCTCTCTAAGATTCGTTTAAAGCAGGCAGAGTCTATATGTTCAGTGGATAACTTAAACGAGTTTCATAGCTTAGAGGAAATAGCAGAATGCATTGACAGCATTTTGGAAAGGGAAATTGCCCATTTCGCAAAGGGGGAACGACATCCCTTAATCCTAAATCTACCAGAGTTTGACCTCGCCTTAAATCCTAATGATCACAATGATCATTTTAATACCTCCATGTTGTTGCATAAAACAGATCTATATCAACAGGCTAAAAAATATGCCTTTGTGCATTATGATATCCAAAGTTCCGGTAGGGACCTGATTGGAGAGGATCTATTTTGGAAGGTAGGAATGTTTTGTGCCTACCATCAAACGGTAATGGAGGTAGAAGGATACTCAACTATTGACGAAAGTCCTTTGTATAAGGTATGGAGCACAAGAGAACCCATTTACAGAGAGATCCATTAGGCAAAATCATTAGTAGTAAAATCTTTATTCGTGGAACGTATAAAAACATATGATGCGGGTTTTGTACAGAAACGGGAGTGGATGCTGTACAAAATTAGAGCGGATCACTACCCATTTAACCTTACCCTGCGTGTGGACCTTGAAACCTTTGATTCCGCTGTGTTCCAGAAGGTAATCGATTTATTGGTTCGAAAACACGAAATTTTGCGAACTACCTTAAGGTCGGTTGACGGGAAACTTAAGCAGGTAGTTCATGCCCCAGGTTCATTTAAGGTAAGATTTAGTGTATGGGATCTATCAGAAATTGAGTTCTCCAGGAAAGAACAATTTATTCGTACAAAAATTGATCAAAGCTCAGCTCTCCCTTTTAACTTTGAGTTTGGCCCTCTTTTTAAAATTCTAGTATTCAAAAAAGGAGATAAAAATTTTGAAGTAGTATTCATTTTTCATCACCTAATTTTCGATGATACATCAGGGGAAATTTTTAAGCAAGATGCGATAGACTTGTGGAATTACATTATAAATGGGGAAAAAACAGGGATTCCTCCCCCCCCTCCTCAATACAGGAAATATACCACATTTGAAAACGAACTGTTGGAAACGGATTTGGGGAAAGAACACAGAACGTTCTGGAGGAACCAGTTGGAAGAAGGGATCCCTCATCTTAAAATTATTGAGCCAGGTAAATGGGAAACTTTTTGTGTGAGACACAGACAAAAGGTCAAAGAGGTTCGCAGTAAATTACAAAAACTTCCCTTCTACGATGAAAGATTTATAGCCTCGGTCATCAGGAGAATGGATTCCAATGAACTCTCAAACTACATGTCTACAATAGAATACCTCTACTCGGGTACTACCATGGACAACATCAAAGCATTTAAACGTGTCAGTAATAGCAGTATGTATACTCTGTTCTTAGCTAGTTTCGTCTTGGTACTGTATCAGCTTAGTGGACAGGAATTATATGCATTTGATATCCCTGCTTCTCGGAAAAACACAGGGGATTTTGGCCGCGTTATTGGCTGGCTGGCTGCTGGAGGAATTTGCTTTATAGATGTGAATAAAAATACAGACCTAGTATCCTTCTTGGCCTATATTGATGAGCAACTCTTTCTACTATCCAAACATTGCATGTATCCCTTTGAAGCGGTGGGATACAACCGCGAAGTTCCCTTAGGGAGCAGTATACCGCTCTTCTTTACACTAAAAGATAATCATATAGATTTCCAAGGGACCATTAAGAAAGCGGGTGTAGTTTCTCATGAATTTGAGGGAGGGCCTTGCTTCCAAGATGTTGCCATTTTCATAGGCTTATTCAATAACTATTGTAAGCTTCGGATCAGTTACAACGGATATCTTCTATCACCTGAAGTGATACAAAAGGTAGTCTTGAAGCAGGAAGAACTCCTCAACACCCTAATCTCCCAATATATGGGAACTCCACAAACCGTTTAGATGGATTAAACGGAAGGGGATAGAACCCTATCCCACACATTTAGCCTAGTGAAAACTACCCTTTCCTTCATGAAATATTAACAACCAAAAATCATGGAAAGATTTGTCTTAATTCTTTGCATAGTGTGTATGCATTATATTTCAGACGGTTATGCCCAAACCTCGCCTTCACATAAGAATAGCATTAAGGGAATTGATAGAGTGGCTTATGTCAGCTTTAAACCGGGTAACTGGGATATTTACCAAATTGGAGGCTCCAGCCGTAAGGCTTTGAGACTTACAAGCCATCCCTCACTTGAATATAATGCGGTGTTCTCACCTAATGGGAAGTGGGTAGTATTTTGTTCTGAACGAAACGGAAATCCAGATCTATTTGTGTTGGATTTGGAAAATCCGTTGGCGATTCCACAACTATTGGTTGAAAGCGATGCTTTGGAAGACCAGGTTTCCTTTTCTCCAGATGGAAGCCAAATCGCATTTGTGAGTACTATAACTGGAAACGCAGATATTTACCTGCTACCATTTGAACCGAATGTAACTCAATCAATCGAGCGTGCCATAAATGTAACCAATCATCCTCAAGGTGATTTTCGCCCAGCATTTTCACCAAATGGAAAGCAGATTGCTTTTAGCTCGGATAGGAATTTACCAATAGGTAACACCTCTCCTTTGGCTCGAACGCGATCTGGAGATATTTACGTAATGGATATAAAAGGGGAGAACCTTAAACGTCTTACTACTGCCAAGGGTTGGGATGGTTCTCCTTTCTGGTCTCCTAATGGTAAGCGGATAGTATTTTATTCACAGCGAGAAAGAAAACTAACTCCCTTTGGCTCCTTCTCCAACATTTGGGTCATGGAGGCAGATGGGGCACATCAACGAATGTTGGTACCCAATGACTCAATGGCTATATCTCCGATTTTTGGACCCAATGGGCGAATTTATTATGCCAATGGATCCTTTGATGCCAATATGCCAGTAGAAAGACGAGATCGGGCTTCTCATTGGCAAATCGTTTCGGTCGATTCAAATGGTACAGATCGGAAGGTAGAACTAGATTCTACTCAAAATTTTTGGGAACCCTCTTTGCACCCCCAAACACATGCGCTCCTTGTACATGGTCCTGGGCCCATACCTGAGGATGCGAACAGGAGTTTTGGTGAGGGGCCTTTATCTGAAGAAGGAAGTCCATTTCGCAAAAAACTCTCCGATAGAGAAATAGATTTATATCCCATGCGGACCTTCACCTGCATGATTCACCCCTTGAAAAATGATCTTTTATACTCCTCTCCTCCGGGGCCTAACTTATATCTTTCACGGATAGATGGGAGTGGGGTAGAATCCATTCTCCAGATGGATCCTCCACAGGCCATTTTCATGGGATTTTCCTGGTCTAAAGATGGTCAATGGGTGGCCTATACAAAGGGAAACCATTTTAGCGGTCCCAGTGCAGAAGCAGATGTATGGAAAATGACGGGTACGGGAAATGACCGGATAAATCTAACTCCTGATTCCCCCGGGAATGATGGTTTTCCCAGTTTTTCAGGTGATGGGAAGCAAATTGTGTTTAGAAGTGGGCGAACAGGTGATTTCGAAATTTTTCTCATGAATTCAGATGGGTCTTCTCCTAGAAATCTAACCGAGCATCCTGCAAATGATATATTTCCAGCCTTTTCTCCTGTGAAAAATCAGGTTGCCTTTGTTTCTGACCGGGATAGCCTGGGTAGTCGAATATATGAGGTGTATCTAATGGATCTGGATAAAAATGGAGAGCCTATGGCATTAAAAAGAATTACCCATAATGAAGTCCAGGAAGGACATCTTGAATTCTCCTTAGATGGCCAATGGCTATTTTACACAACTGAGCAAGGAGGAATTTGTGATGAGGAGCCAATGGTAAAAGCCATCATCTTTGCCCCTCAAATGTATGGGGAAATATATGCCTATAATTTAATAAGCGGTCAAACCCTACGGCTTACCCATAACAAATGGGAAGAAGGTTTTCCATCTGTTGGGGCTCCAATCCCCAACCCTTAATCCAAAGGATAAATATCTAAGATGGGCCTCGCTTTGTACATTTCTTACAAAAAGATATAACCCAATGAGTCAATTAAGTAATATTTCAGGTATCCAGGCTGTTAAAAATCAGCTTTCAGATTTGAAGGAAAAAGGAATTATTCAATCATGGGAATTACCCTATGAGGAAATTTTAACAAAGTTATCCGCAGGAATATTTTTCCTTTCACCAACAAATGAGTCAAACTTAACTATGATATGGGAGTCCTTGAGAAAACTAGATCAACTTCAGTACAAGAGAAATGAAGAAAGGAAGCTCTCACAATTGGAATGGCAAATTCAGTTTAAAAGAAATTAATCCTATCCGTAAAGATTTCAAACTTATTTAATCATAATCCTATGAAATTTGAGAAAATAGTAAGTGAAAAACGATTGGTTAAGAAATCCTTGATTTGCTTTTTGTGGATGTTGTTCTTTAGCCAAGTAGTCCTTAGCCAGTCTTCGATAAGCCGATCTGTTCCCGCCAAAGGAATACACACTGTAAAAGGTCTATTCCAATATTGTAAAACTAAATTGGTTGCCACAGATGGCCAGGAAATTAAAATTTCGGGTAAGGTGCAAATCAACGAGGGCGAAAATGATGATGCGTTTTTCATTGATACCCAGGTATCAAATGGAACTGTATTTCTATCGACCAATATTAAAAATTTTGACCAATTGCCTCGGTCTATCTATGCCGAGCACAATGGGCAGACGTATTTCTTTGACGTTGATGGAAACTACCATGAAAAACTTGAAAAAATAAGGAAGCAGATGGGGACGGATGAAATCGAAAAATTTTCAGAAATGCCACTCTTCCATATAGAATTGGTTGTTGAAGTGCCTAGAAATATGATACTCGATGTAGAATCTCGTTTTGAAGACGTTGAGCTAGCCAACTTTAATAACAGGTTAAAAGTATTTACCCAAAAGGGAATTATTCGGGCTCGGTTTGATAAGAAACTTCCCAATGGTGACGTGGAGCTAAAGTCTTCCTTTAATATGGTTGAAGTAACGTTGCCCGATCGAGTTTCTGTAAATGTAGAAATGAGAACTCAATTTGGTTCCCTTAATTCCGAATTCGAGATAGACCAGAATTCTACAAGAAGTTCTTCTAGTAAGCACTCAAAGTTGATTACGGGAACTATCAACGGAGGAGGGACAAATTTGGTTGTAGAATCGACTCATAAAGATGTCTTTATTAAAAGGAAATAAGTTTTCCTAGGTGCAAGGAATGCTGGGGTGTGAACGATACATCCCAGCTAAAGGAATCTACTTCAGCGTTAATTTTCACCTATTTCGATAAGGCTTCGTTTGGGGGAGACACCCTCCTGGTGCTGGTATTTCTCAAACTTAAAGGATCATAGATGCTTTGAGGTATCAGCATGAAGTCTTACAAGACCTTATAAATCAACATGAAAAAAGAAAAATTAAAAAACTCAATTGGTGATATATATTGTAGCGTAATTATACCTACCTACAACCGAAGTCAACTCCTAGATTTTACGTTATCCTCGCTTACATTTCAAAGTATTCCTTCTGAAAAATTTGAAGTCATCGTTGTTGACGATGGTTCATCTGATAATACCTTTGAGGTGATTCAGAAGTACCAGGATAGACTGAGGGTAAGTTATTATTTCCAAGAAGATTTGGGCTACAGGGTCGCTTCTGCGAGAAACCTTGCAATCAAGCATTCACAGGCAGATATTTGTGTATTTATTGATTCTGGAATTATAGTGAACAACAACTTCCTGGGTGAGCATTTATTAAACTATCAGAATTCGAGTAGCCGGGTCGCAGTGATTGGGAGTGTATATGGGTTTTGCGACGATTTATTCGAATTCAGGAATTTGGGGAAGTTGATCGACAAACATTCAGATTTAGAAGAACTATTCCAAATCGTAAGAACTAAAAAGGAGTATAAAGACGTGAGAGAGCCTTTTTTTGAGCAATATAATTATCGCTTAGAATTAATGATGGCTCCTTGGATTTACTATTGGACAGGCAATGCCTCTTTTGCCAAATCATCTCTTCCTGAAGGAGAAGAAACCTTTGATGCCATCTTCGACTATAACCATGGTTATGAAGATGTGGATTTAGGATATCGACTGTTTCGAAATGGAGTGAAAATTCTTTTTAATGGGAAAGCTGAGTCGATTCACTATCCCCATGATAAAATAGAAAACTTTCGAACAATGCAACTTACGAATGCAAATAAGTTTCATGAAAAATTTCAAACCACCGAAAGTAAGTTAGTCATGGACTTAGCATTGAGTGGAACCAACGATTTAGATTTCAATAAATATTTGATCGAGAGGACCAAGCAAAGTCAACCTTCTGTTTAGACTACAGGATACCCTATATCAAGGGCAGTTTGTATCTTAAATTCTTCTAAAATAAGCTATTCATCATGCCTACAAAAAGAAAATCCCTGTCGGTAATCATACCGACCTATAATCGCTGTCAAATATTAGCACATTCCCTTAAGTCTTTGTTAAATCAGAGCTTGGAGAAAAGCCGTTTCGAGCTAATTGTTGTAGATGATGGCTCTTCAGATGAAACCTTTGAACTTGTTAAATCTTTTGAAGACCGCATTGATTTAAAATTTATCTACCAGGCAGATGAAGGCTTTAGGCCTGCTACTGCCAGAAATTTGGGGATACGTGCAGCTTCGGGAGAGCTAATAGTTTTCATTGATTCCGGTAATGTGCTCGCCAAAGACTGTCTAGACCAACACCTGAAGTTTCATCAAAACCAGGAAAGAGATGTAGCTGCTATCGGTAATATTTTTGGATATACCTATGGAGATGAGTGGCTGAAAACATTTGGGATTCCAAAAGATTCCTTTGATATAGATCGCACAATTAAAAAGTTAGAGCGTGAAAATAAATTTCTCGATATCCGAGAAAAAATCTACCGCAAGTACGAGGATGCCATTCAAGATTTACACATGCCCTGGACACTCTTCTGGGGAGGGAATTTGTCTATTAAAAAGTCCTCTTTAGTTGATGTGGGGATGTTTGATGAAGATTTTAACGGTAATTGGGGGTGTGAAGACAATGACTTGGGTTATCGTCTACACCACGCTGGTATTCTTATAAATCTATGTAGGAAGGCAAAAGTCATCCACTTACCTCATGTTCATGATGATGAAGAGAAATCGAAAGAAAATGATGGCTACAAAAATTGTGAATTTTTTCACCGAAAATTCCCTTTGCCAGAAACGCAATTATTTTTAGACTATTATTTCAAAGAGGTATTTGGTCAATTTTCAAATCACGATGTGATTGACTTTCACGAACTTATAACGGAAAAATTGAAGGAAAGGATTGTATAGTCCTCATTTTTTGTCAATTGAAGTAGGTGAGTTTAGTTTCTCATTACCTCATAATGAACCGTTGATAGGGAAATTCTCTCCAAACCACCTCTTGGTCTCAATTAACCAATAATTCTCATTCCCATGAAAGAAGCGAGCATAACCGTGATTATTACGGTATGGAAAAGGGGATATTTAGATGAGCAACTAAATAGCCTAATCAACCAGACGGTTCGCCCAAGGGCGATTTGGATCATTCAAAATGAAAGCCATATAAATATCAAGCCTGTTGTTGAAAAGTACAGGAACACTTTTCCAGGTATCGAGGTCCTAAGCTCAACGCATAATTTGAAATACTTTGGAAGATTTTCTTTAAGTAACCTAGTCGAGACGGAGTATATTTTTGTCGTCGATGATGATGTCATTCCTTCATCAAAATGGATGGAAATATGCCTTGATAAATTGAATACCCATAATAGTGTTATTTCATGTACTGGAAGAATAGTGAAACCCTTTACCTACAGACCCGAAGATATGGATGGTGAGGGAATGAGGAAATACTTTCTTGGAGATAACCAGAGTAGCGTTACCTATAATTATCTTTCTCAGGATTCCAGGGTGGATTATGGGTGCAACAGTTATTTCATTCGAAAGAGTTGGATGCAGTATTTTTGGGCTACTTGGCCTGCCACCTTTGATTCAGGTGAGGATATTCATCTTTCGGCGAGTCTTATGGTGGCAAAAGGTATTCCCACGTTCGTTCCTCAGCAACTAACACCTGAAACTACGGGGAATTTGAAAAGGAAATATAGCTTAGATTGCTATTCCTCCTGGCGTGAGAACGACTTTCTAGCCATTCGTCAAACGGTATTCGAATATTGGATAAATGAGAAAAACTGGGAACCCTTTCTCTGGAAAGAAGAAGTCGCTCTGGAAAGGTAAACGGGACTTTTTACCGTATCTGTGTAAATCTTTATCTAAGTAAGGAGAGGTAATTTCCTTAGGCTATTTGCCGTATAAACTTCAGCTAATGTTATTCATATGCTACAGAAATTTGCTAATAGCTTTACTATATATTGCCCTTAATGAAGGTTAAATCAACTACTTTATTCAGCAACGTTTTCAATCAGATGCTTCCCTCTAGCAGGGGATTCTGGATAGCTATGTTGTGGGGATTTGGGTTTATCTCACATCCCTTATTACATGCAAGAACGGATTCTATTCCCCACATGGAAATTGAAACGGTTGCCAGGCAGTTAATGAAGAAGGGAGATATTCCTGGCATGAGCATAGCAATTATAGCTGGTGAAAATCAGGTGATTAAAACCTATGGGTATAGGGATGTAAAGAAAAAGCAACTAGTAGATGAGAAAACCTTATTCCAGATTGGTTCTTGTTCAAAAGCCTTTACGGCATTGGCTGTTACACTCCTTGAACAGCAAAACAAACTATCTCTTTCAGATAAAGTTTAGGACTATTTGCCTTGGTTCAGGGTACACTATGTAGATAAGAAAACCTATAAAAGGCACGATACGACGATTACACTAGGGCAATTATTGCATCATACCAGTGGAATCCCTTGGAGTACCATCTCCCTTATTCCAGAAACTGCAGCTGAGAATGCAACAGAAATTACCGTTCGAAAATTAATTGGGATCGAATTAGAGGAACTACCCGGTAAAGTCTATGAATACGCTACTATCAACTATGATGTCTTGGCGCTGGTTATCCAAGTCATTGTGCAAAAGCCCTTTGAGGCCTTTCTAAAGGATGAAGTATTTGAAAAACTTCAACTTACCCAAACAGATATTGGTCAGGCGAAGGACAGCAGTTTTATGTCAAAAGGATACAAAATAGGCTTTTTTAGGCCGCTAGCGTATAAAGCTCCTTTGTACAAGGGGAACAATGCTGCAGGCTATGTCATATCAAGTATAGAGGATATAGGCAAATGGGTGGAATTTCAGATGGGCAAAGTACCGTCTGATTTGTATCCATTTGCCCAGTTGACCCATCAAAGAGATAGGACGGTACCCTTGCACAATATGGCGGCATATGCGAGAGGGTGGGAGGTAAATCTGGATGGATCTGGTGAGATTTTTCATGGGGGATATAATCCCAATTTTACGACTTTTATTGCCTTCAGGCCTGAAAAACAATTAGGTGTTGCCGTTTTAGCAAATTCCAACAGTACCTTCACGCCGATAATTGGGAGGAGGATCATGAAAATACTTGCTGGGGAAGAACTAGTCAACGAATATGATCCAGGCGATCGAGGAGATAAATCTTTTTCTATCATTTCATTTGCTCTTCTCTTGTACCTCATCGGGGCAATTGGGTTTATTTCTTGGAAAATACATGCCATCGCGATTCGAAAAGCGGTATTCACGGGATGGAAAAAGTTAAATCTACTTACCTACTTAAAAGGTCTTATCCTTATCAGTCCCTTTTTAATGGGAATCTACTGGTTCCCTAACGCCCTGGCAGGATTTGATTGGGAATCCATCCTAGTGTGGATGCCCATTAGTTTCCAGGCGATGATTTTTGCGCTTTTGACGGCCATTGGGATCAGTTATCTGGCCTTTCTCATCAATCTCCTTTTTAAAGTCGAGCAATCCTACAAAGCAAAAGCCCCTTTTGTATTACTTATGAGCATTATTTCGGGTTTAGCTAACGTGATTGTCATCATTTTAGTAACCTCTGCGATAGATTCTGAGATTGAACTCAAGTATTTGGTCTTCTATTATGCCTTGGTGGTAGGTTTATACTTACTCGGAAGAAGGTATGTACAAATAAGTTTGATAAAGATTGCCAGGGGGATTGTCTATGACTTGAGGCTTCAGCTAACTGATAAAATATTTTCTACCTCTTATGAGAACTTTGAGCGTATTGAAAAAGGGAAAGTGTATACTGCTTTGAATGATGATGTCAATACCTTAGGACAATCTGCGAGTTTGATAGTGAATTTAGTTACCAGCATAATTACCACCATTGGAGCCTTCATTTTTCTATCCCTTATAGCTTTTTGGGCGGCCATCATAGTTGTATTGCTAATTGTTGCACTCGCATCAGTTTATTATGGAGTAGTTCATAGTACAAACACCTATTTTGAAGAGGCTCGCGATGAAAGGAATCGATATATGCGCTTAATTGGAGGGATGATAGAAGGCTTTAAGGAATTAATAATTAGGAGAAGTAAAAAGCTGGCGTTTAAGGTAGACATTGATAAAAGTGCAGAAGTGCTGAAAGACAGGATGTCTACAGCAGATATCCGATTTGTAAAGGCATTCATTGTAGGCGAGTCACTACTTATTGTGCTCCTGGGATTTATTGCGATCGGAATGCCCCGTATGTTCGATAACATACAGAACTATACAGTTATGAGCTTTGTAATTGTTCTGTTATACCTGATAGGACCTATTAATGGAATTTTGTCGGCTGTTCCTGCTGTTCTACAACTCAGGATCGCCTGGAATCGCATAAAGAATTTTGTAAACGAAATACCAGTGGTTTTCAACCAACAGGAAGTCAAAGGAAACTTTGAGGTAGCCCATTTTAGCGTAGAGAGGGTTCTATATACGTATAAACATTCCGAAGATGATAAAGGATTTGCAGTAGGCCCAATTGATTTTGAAGTGCGAAGGGGTGAAATTATATTTTTGATTGGAGGGAATGGAAGTGGTAAAACGACCTTTGCAAAGCTAATTATGGGGTTATACAGGCCCCAAGAAGGAGAGATCAAGATTAATGGAGAAAGGGTAAAATATTCGCTTCTAGGGGAGTATTTTTCTGTAATTTTTAGCCCTCCCTATTTGTTTGAAAAATTGTACGACATCGACCTTGAAGAAAAGAAGGATCAACTGTGCAAGTATTTAAGTCTATTGGAATTAGATAAAAAAGTAACGATACACAACGGAAGGTTTAGTACCATAGATTTATCAAGCGGACAGAGAAAAAGATTGGCCTTACTCTTATGCTTTTTGGAGGACCGACCTATTTATTTGTTTGATGAATGGGCAGCAGATCAAGATCCAGCGTATAGAAGGTTTTTTTACCAGACCCTTTTGCCAGAGATGAAAAATGAGGGAAAAATAATTATCGCCATTACGCATGATGATTCTTATTTCCATATTGCGGACAGAATCCTCAAAATGGAAGAGGGTACGTTGAAACCTCTCAACAAAGAATATGACTTACCTATTTTAGAGTAAGTATTCTCTATAATCCATGTAGCCACCTGATGCTTAGGATGATTTCTCTTCCTGGGAAATCGCTTATGCGTTTTCAATTCCTATACACGTATGAACAAAAAGTCGATTGTGAAAAGTAAAGATAAGGTGATCGGGATCGTCGGCGGAATGGGACCCCAAGCAGGATTAACCTTATGTAATGATATATTAAAGAATACGGTTGCAGAGCTGGACCAACACCACTTACCCATGGTCCTAATGTCCTTCCCCAACAGCATTGTTGATAGAACAGCTTTTTTAGAAGGGCGAATCAGTGTCAACCCCGCTTACCAAATTTCTGAGGTTATATTCGCATTAGAGCGAATAGGAGCAGAAGTCATAGGACTTGCTTGTAATACTGCCTATGTTCCAAGGATATTGAATGTGATCCTTCAAGAGTTGGAAAAAAGGCAAAGTGAAGTTCAACTACTTCACATGCCAATAGAGACTTGTAACTGGGTTCAAAAGAGGTTCCCTCACATCAAAAGATTAGGACTTATTTCTTCTACGGGAATGTACAGGTCAAGGCTTTACCAGGACCTGTTTCAAGATAGGGGATTTGAAGTAATCACACCAGATTTGGACTTCCAACAGGATGTAGTCAGTAAACTCATTTACGACCCAGTGATAGGAATAAAATCAAATCCAGAAGTCTTACCTCCAGAAGGTCAAAGTCTCCTATTTCGGATTTTGAATTTCTACAGAGAAAGAGCGGTCGAGCTAATTATTCTGGGCTGCACAGAGTTGCCTATCGTTCTTTCCAAGAAGGAATATGAAGGCATCCAAATTGTGAGCTGTATTGATGCTATGGCTAGGGCATTGATTAAAGAAGCACGTAGCCCTGTAGCTGCCCCATTTTGACCTCGGGTAATTTATTAGCCAGATTTTTTACAGAAAGATTTTCACCCTTAACAATAAGCTTATATGTCGGATAAATATCAACTATTGATTGGAGGAATCGGAGACGATGCACATTCAGTTGGTATCAATTTATTGGCCTTGGGTTTCGAGGAGCAAGGGTTTAACGTATTGAACCTAGGGATTAGAAACTCCATTCATTCATTTTTTAAACATGCTCCGGAATTTGACATAATAATGATTTCCAATAAGAATGGGCACGCCGAATTGTATTTACACAATTTCGCCTTCCTATTGAGTGAGTATCAACTGAAAGACGATCGAGATAAGTTGTGGTATCTAGGGGGAAGTCTTTCCGTGAGTGAATCGGATTTTGCGATAAAGAAAAAATTTTTAACCATGGGATTTACAGATGTTTATCCCAGAACGGAAAATTTTTACAGAATTGTTGCCGATATAAAAAGAGACATTCATCGGTTCAATATTCCCAAAAAAAATAAAAGCAAAGCCATTTGCCTAAGCCCCTCAATTACCCTAGATGCCCTACAGGAGCTAAAAGATGAACCGATTCCTTTTGAGGATTTGCAAATTCAACGGAAAGAAGTAATCAGAGAATGGCCTACTGGAGAGCGGGTAGAGCTAAATGAGTTTTATTCTTCCA
Organism: Bacteroidota bacterium; assembly: GCA_039197765.1. Classification (GTDB taxonomy): domain Bacteria; phylum Bacteroidota; class Bacteroidia; order J057; family J057; genus JBCCTX01. The sequence continues at coordinate 10,514 of JBCCTX010000057.1, read as the reverse complement.
AGAATTCTCTCAGCGATCTGCTAGTGCAAAAGCGTAGAAACCGCGGAATATCCTTATTGCAACCTCGTACAGGCGTCGCAGATATAGAAAGGCAAATAACAAAGTTAAAGACGCTTGAGGATAATGGAAGTGATATTAGCTCCGTTCAATTAGATGCTGCCTCTCGTTCTAAGAAGTATGCTAACGCAAAGTTAGGGATCGAACTTAGTTTGGATAGAGGGAAGTCTATTTTGAATGGGTTTCCTATACCCATATACGGTGTGGATGAGGTAAGACGAATGGTGAATACTTTGCGTAGCCCCTTCCAGCTACGTGCAGGAGGGCCAGATCATAAATTTACCTATGAAATTGCCTTGAGTGCAGGCATAACAAGCCTGGAAGGAGGGGGGATATGCTACTTGATGCCATATGACAAGAATACAGCTCCCATTACATCCATTAAGAATTGGCAATACATAGACCGATTATGTGTCTTGTACCAAGCGCACACCGGAATCCCTGTAAATCGAGAATATTTCGGAGTGCTTACAGCTTCCCTGATTGAGCCATCGATAGCAATAGTAGTAAATATCTTGCAGGCTATCCTGGCTGCTAAGCAAGGAATAATAAATATCTCCCTGGGGTATGCAGAACAGGGAAACAGATACCAGGACATAGCCGCAATACAAATATTACAAGAAAAGACGAGGGCCTATTTAAACCAGTTTGGATATGAGAGGTTTATGCTAACTACCGTTTTTCATCAATATATGGCTGCTTTTCCTGCGGATACAGAAAAGTCAGAGGAGCTCATTTTTGAATCTTGTATAACCGGCAATTTAGCTGGAGCTACTAAAATAATGGTTAAAACGCCTGTAGAGGCATACAAAATTCCCGATACAAATGATAACGTGAGAGCTTTGGGGATTTGTAAAAATGCGGGTAAAGCGGCTATGGATATACACCTTGATTTTGGAAGACTCGAATTAGAAAAATACTATTTGAGACTCCAGGTGGATCAATTAATGAAAGCTGTAATCGAGTTGGGCAATGGAGAAATATCCAAAGGAATGGTGAGGGCTATTGATCAAGGAATTCTTGATATCACGTGGTCGCCCAATGTTCACAATAAGGGACAGGTATTCTCAATTCGAGATGTCAATGGTGCTGTCCGGTTTATGAAATTTGGACAACTTCCTTTTAGTGAGGAAGTAAAAGATTTCCACCTCGAGCAAATATCTCAAAGAAAAATGCTTGAAAGAGATTCAAGCGATTTCGCCCTATTGGAAAAAGACCTTTGTAGAATTTGGAAAAATGATTATCAAAGGTGGCCCCTGGACTTCCACTATGTAAACTAGGATGTAAAGGCATGTAAGAAGGTTTATTATAACTAAGTACTTGTCCTATCTCCACCCCCAATTCATGTAAAAGTCCCTTGCCTGAAAGCTGGGTCTTAGACCCTTTTACAAGGTCTGTGTATCCACTTTTAGTGTATTCCTCAGAATAGATAACTCACCCAGTAGGATTTATTTATCTGTTCATGCGAAGTGACGCATTAATGTTATTGCATATCAACTTCTTATGTTACATCAAAATGAAGACACACTTCCCACACTATCACACCAACCAGAATAGCGAAGGTATTCAGGTCATGCGGTCAGAGGAGTTCCCCGAGCTGTATTTAATTGCAGCGAGAGAACTTTATAAACATACAGAATTGGATTTTGTCAAAGAGCATCTTCGGGATTTAAGAGCAGTGACAGACTGGATTCTTTCCTTCATAAGTATGAGTAACCCAGAATTAGTTAGGTCAGGAGCCGTATGTCCATACACGGAGAACTCTATCATTCAGGGTCGTTTACTGCTAACTGTATTCGAGCAAAAGCAACCCAAAATAGAGGAAATCTGCCAAATTGTTAAGAATTACCAAGCTTGGTACAATCAAATTATTGGAGAGTCAAAAAGCGAATATGAAGCCCTACACACGAGCATCGTAATCCTATTTCCTAACCTTCCCAAAGAGGAAACCTATGATTTAATTGAAGGGAGCCATAGACAACTTAAACCGCATTTCGTTAAAAATAAGCATATGATAGGCCAGTTCTATCCGGATTGCGAGGTTCCTAGTGTATGGAATCCAGATTTTAAGCCGATGAAGTCTCCGATTCCCCTATTGGTAATTCGAAAAATGATAAAAACGGACTTTTCCTTTCTAAAGGATAACAGATTTTTTATTGAGACCTATCTTCAAACCTTTAAAGAAAATGGAATCCCTGCCAAGTATCTAAAAGAAATAAAGTCAAGGTATAATATAGAGCTAGGAACCAAATGAGGAAAATAAATGGATGGATAAAAAATCCAATCCAGTTCTATAATAGAACGTGAGAATAGTAATTTATGTTGAGATTTAAAGTTTATTGTTAAGATGGTAATATGCGGATTAAAATTAACACATGATGGAGCGATCGCACTGATCGATTCAGGGAAATTGATCTTCTCATATGAGATCGAGAAGCTCGCCAACAAACCGAGATATTCAGCATTTTCAATCTCTCTGCTTGAAGTAGAGGAAATTTTTCGTGAGCATGGGTATACAACGAGCCAAGTTGATCATTGGGTTATTGACGGTTGGGACAATTGGAACCCCGTTAGTAATAGTACTCAGAATCCTGCTCCAGACTATTATTTGCAATTGAAGATCGATGAAGATAGATATCATAAAATTAATAAGTTGGCCAGTTACGGTCATTATGTAAAAAAAGGGGAAGACATATGGAAAGGGGAATTTCTTATGTCCGAAGACAAGAAATTCCAGTTTACAAGTTATAAGCATGTTACGGGGCACATAGCTGGTGCTTACTGCACCAGCCCCTTTGCCAAAAGGTCAGAAGATTCCTACATCCTTGTTTGGGATGGAGGTATGCCCCCTCAGTTGTTTTACAAAAAAGGTTCTGATGCTAAGGTCCTCAACCTCGGGGATTTATTTCCTTTGATGGGGTCTATTTACATAGAATTTGCGCATATGTTTGAACCTTTTAATACCTATAGAAAAGACTTGTCCATCGCGGGAAAAGTCATGGCCTATATAGCTTGTGGCCATAAGGATACTTGGATATTGGGTAAGTATAGAGAAATATATCTAAACCTAATCAAGCCTACTGTATCCCTCCAGATGAATGAGGATATTTGCGCCATTATCACTTCCAGATTTGTCAAAGAAGTCGCCAAATTTCAAAAATTTCACCAAATTGATCCGAGAGATATTCTGACTACTTTCCATGCGTTTATGCAGGAATTATTATTGGAAAAATTAGGTGAGATAGTGGAAAATCATCCCAACTTTGCTAAGAACCTCTGTTACAGTGGGGGTTGTGCATTAAACATAAAATGGAATAGTAAGATCAGAGAATCAGGGATTTTTGAGCGTATCTGGATTCCTCCCTTCCCCAATGATTCAGGAAGTGCGCTTGGAGCCGCCTGCTGCGAAATGGTTGCTAAGGAAGGCATACACCATTTAGACTGGAATGTCTACAAAGGTCCCCCTGTAAAGAATAGTTTTTTGCAAAAGAATGAATTTAGGGTTTCAGCATGTTCGATTGAAGAATTGGCTTTGCTCATTTATGAACAGAACGAGCCCATTGTGATGATCAATGGACAAGCCGAATTAGGACCTAGGGCCTTGGGAAACCGCAGCATACTAGCTCCGGCTAATAATCCCAAAATGAAGGAAATCCTGAATGATGTCAAAGGTAGGGAAAGCTACCGTCCTGTTGCGCCGATATGCCTAGAGGAAGATGCACCCGGGGTATTTGAACCGGGTTCACCGGATCCCTTTATGCTGTTCGAACACCGAGTCAGAGGAGACTGGAGAGAAAGGGTCCCTGCAATATGTCATCTTGACAATTCTGCGAGACTCCAGACCGTTAACGAATCCGAAAATGAAGTCATCTATGCCCTACTAAAAGCATACAAAAAGCTAAGTGGGATTCCACTATTGTGTAATACGAGTGCTAATTTTAAAGGAAAAGGGTTCTTTCCCGATGTCGAAAGTGTCATGAATTGGGGAAAGGTCAATTTTATTTGGAGTGAGGGCCTACTTTTTTCAAAAAATTTCGTATTAAGTGTATGTTAATCAATTATTTGCTAGTATTTTTAAATAGAAATTTTCCAGGAAAATAAGCCCTAGTTCCAATCGATAAAAACCTAGGATTTCCCATGAATTTAGATTGATTTCGCTAGGAAAAAACAAAGAACCGTGTTATATTATAATTGGAAATTGCGAACATCAAATTTAATTCTAAATTGAGTTTTATTCGTTTTTTAGAAACGAAATTTTTATATCTATCAACATTTTTCACCATTTGTCTTTTTTAAAAAATTATTTCACTTAATAACCAAAGAACTATGTGGAAACATTATTTTAAAACTGCCTTTAGACATATGCTGAAGCATAAGATGCATTCCACAATCAAAATGGGAGGTCTTGCTATCGGTATAGGCGCTTGTATTTTATTGGTGTTATTCATTTTAAATGAATTAAGCTATGATAAATACTATGAGAAAACGGATCAAATTTATCGCGTAACAGTCAACTACTTGGAAGACGGGACAGCTGGTGTGGATTTTCCCGCCCCACTGGCTAAGACCTTGGTGAATGATTTTCCAGAAATTGAACGTGCAGGCCGGTACATACCGGCAAAATGGTTCAATGTGGTCAGACCCGAAGATGAAGTTCAGAACGTGCACGAAGAGAAATTTGTGTATATGGACCAGGAGCTGCTAGAAATCCTGGAAATAGAAATGGAAGACGGAAGTTTGGCAGGGGCATTGAGTTACCCAAACACAGCTTTGATTACCAAAAGCAAGGCTGATAAGTTTTTTCCCAATGAAAACCCAGTCGGTAAAACGCTCATATTCAATGAGAATAGAGCTAATCCCTTTATAATTAAAGGGGTTGTAAAAGATTTTCCGAATACTTCGCATTTAGATTTTGATTTTTTGCTTTCTCTAGAAGGCGTAGAATTCTGGGAAGGAGAGCAAAACTATTGGGGAGCAAATATGTATGATGTATATGTCTTGCTCCGGCCTGGGTCCAATATAGAAGAGGTCAACCGGAAACTTTCCCAAGTTACGTCTGATTATTTCTTGCCAAGCTGGCGAGAAAGAGGCTTCGTAAATCCCGAAAAGATTGCTGAAAATATGCAATTTGAATTGCAACCTGTTACAGATATTTTTATTGCTGAAAAACAAATACGGGATGGATTAAGACATGGCGACATGCGTCTCATTTGGCTTTATGGAGCGGCGGTTTTGTTTATACTCTTTATTGCCTGTATTAACTTCATTAATCTGTCAACAGCCAAGTCCGTCAACAGATCTCGGGAAGTCGGAATCAGTAAAGCGATAGGTGCCCATCGCCAGCAACTCGCTACCCAATTTCTGGTGGAATCTATCCTATATAGCTTCCTTTCAGTTGTCTTAGGTTTGCTCTTTGCAATATCTGCGCTTCCCTATTTTAACCTATTATCACAAAAGAACCTGGAGATTCCCTTCTTGGAATTATGGTTTATCCCATCCATAATTCTATTCGCTCTATTTGTTGGAATTTTAACCGGTTTATATCCCTCTTTATACCTTTCTAGTTTTAGTCCTATCAATGCTATAAAAAGTCGTTTGAAGCTTAGCAAAGCAAATAATTTACTCAGACGGGTACTTGTGGTTTTTCAATTTACTACCTCCATTTCCCTCATTATTTGTACCCTTATCATTTACAATCAAGTTCAATTTATTGTTAATAAAGACTTGGGCTTTGATAAGGATCAGGTTTTACTGGTTGAAGGGGTCAATATTTTGGATGAAAAAACCCAAACTTTCCGGAATCGAGTAGAAAGCTTACCAGAGGTAATTAATGCATCGATTTCAAATTATTTACCTATTGAAGGGACTTCTCGCTTCATGAACTCTTTTTGGACAGATGGTGAAGAAACAATAGAAGAAGGTGTAAACGCTCAAATCTGGCAGGTCGACTATGACTATATCAATACCTTGGGACTAGAAATAGTTCAGGGTAGGGCTTTTAACCAGAATATGCCAACAGATTCCCAGTCGGTTATCATTACCCAATCCATGGCCAGTAGCATGGGGTACGATGACCCCTTACAAAAAGTGATCACGGATAAGGCTAATACCTGGAGAGTAATAGGGGTAATTGAAGATTTCCATTTTGAATCCCTCAAAGAAGATATATATCCACTTTGTTTGATACTGGGGAATGATCCCAATACACTTGCGGTAAAAGCCAGTAATGCGGACTTTCCCAATCTGATCGAATCTGTAAGCAAAACCTGGAAAGAATTTGCTCCTTACCAGCCGTTCCGCTATTCTTTTTTGGATGAGAGTTTCGCCCTCATGCACGAGGATGTGAAAAGGTCTGGTAATTTATTCAAATGGTTTGCCATATTGGCCATTATCATTGCCTGCTTGGGCTTGTTTGGTTTGATCGCCTATGTGACTGAGCAAAAGGCAAAAGAGGTAGGTATTCGGAAAGTGTTAGGAGCTGGATTGGGAACCATTCTCAAAGTATTAACCTCAGATATCCTTAACTTGGTATTTATTGCCTTCCTCATCGGCTCGCCCATTGCATGGCTCCTGATGAGCAATTGGTTGCAAAACTTTGCCTATAAAATCGATATCCAGTGGTGGATTTTTGCCCTAGCAGGTCTAGTTACCCTACTGATTACAGTCTTAACCATCAGTTACCACTGTTTGAAAGCGGCGCTTGCCAACCCTATAATAGCTCTTAAAACGGATTAATGGGATCTTTTCGTAAAGGAAAATTAATACATAAATAATTTGAGCTTCCCTTATCTTTTAGGTAAGGGAAGCTTTTTTTTGCGAAAAATTGGGGAAAGTAGCTTGTTCTCGAGCTTAGATACCAGCGTTTGCAAGACCAAAAGAACCTGAGAATATTTCTAGGTACTCTACTATTGGATGGCTCTTCGACGCTCTCTTACTGTGGTTTCTGAAAAAGGTTTCTTGTCGCAGTCCACACTAAATCTGGATAGCGCTTCAACCCCAGAATTCGATTGGTGGCTGACTATCAGCCAAATAGCTCTTCAAAAACAATCGAAAACGGGCTAATTTGTGCATTGATGAAAAAAATACTTAAAAACCGTTTAGTTCAAAAAAGGAAACAGACTAATTTATTCTCTAATTGACCTTTAGATCATTTCTATACAAAGTCCATATGGAATATCTATTCCCTTACCCATTTATTACGTCAAAGACCATTTGATAGTCGTATGGATTTTATCTGCCAAATAAGTTAAGCACCCGAGCAAAATGGATCAGGTATTTTTTCCTACAGGAAAAAAATGTCCTGTAGGGACTCTCTATCGGTAGTACATGACAATCCCCACAATTGCGAAGCCGTCAGGGGATAATACTTTATCTCCTGGCGGCTTCGAAAAGGGTGCAATAGCAATTTGCTACCGATAGAAGATCCCGAAGAGATCAAGACACCCTTCAGGGCGGAAAACAGAATACGGACTAAATGAGTATTCTTCAATCCCACAATTATTTTGCTTAAGTACTTAGGCTATTTCTTTCCCTTTTCAAAAATTGATCTTCTTAGGGTAGAATCGTCTAGGATTTTTGGCCTTGCAATAGGCCAGGGCAGTACATTAATTGGAGGAGTGCGTTTTCCCGATTTGTGTCTTAAAATAGGGATGAATTGACACAAAAATTGACACAATTCTCTTTGGTAAAACAAGAAACCTCCTGTATATGAGGAGGTTGAGTCTTATTGGTTGTACCCAGGGCCGGAGTCGAACCGGCACGCCATTACTGGCATTGGTGTTTGAGACCAACGCGTCTACCAATTCCGCCACCTGGGCCTAATCTTGTCTCAATTGCGTTTAAAATGGCTTCGAATTTACAAGCTTTACCCGCCATTCGCAAGAGAGGAATACATTTATTTCAAAAGAGATTACCTTTGTAAAATAGCTCTGAACAAAATAGTCCACGGACCACAGTAACCTCTGACTAGGAATCAACGTGCATTTAAACTTCAAACCTAGGATTTCCAACCTTGCCTTACACCGCTTTCAAACTTATATCCATACTCTTCACTGAGTGTGTTAAAGCTCCCATGGAGATAAAATCTACTCCCGTCTCTGCCACGTCCCTTACCGTTTCCATCGTGATTCCACCCGAAGCCTCAGTTTGGGCCTGATCCCCAATCATCGCTACAGCTTTACGCATATCTTCCAAGGCCATATTATCTAGCATAATTCGATACACGCCTCCTACTGCCAAAATCTCCTTTACTTCTTCTAAGGTTCTGGCTTCTACCTCTATATTAAGGTCTAATTCCTTTTCTTTTAGGTATTGATGACAAGCGCTAATAGCCTGTGTGATTCCACCAGAGTAGTCGATATGGTTGTCTTTGATCATGATCATGTCGTACAAGCCAAATCGATGATTAGTACCCCCTCCAATGTGAACAGCCCATTTTTCTACATGCCGGATGAGAGGAGTAGTCTTTCGAGTATCTAAAATTTGACAGGAGAGTCCCTGCAACAGGTCTACAACTCTACGGGTGTAGGTTGCGATACCACTCATGCGTTGCATGAAATTCAGTACAGTTCGCTCGGCTGCGAGAATACTTCTGGCAGAACCATCTACGTAGAAAGCGATGTCACCATATTGGACAGAGTCTCCATCTTGTAACAAAGGAGTAAAAACGAGGTTTTCATCCACTATCTCAAAAATGCGCTTAGCTAGCGATACGCCTGCGAGGATTCCCGTATCTTTGATTAGGCAACGAGCCTTGTTGTCGGTGTGCTCAGGGACGGTTGCCAAACTGCTATGATCGCCTCCCTTTATGTCTTCTTGTAATGCTTCTCGAATGATGCGATGGGTCTCTGGGTGGGCTAAAAAATCTCTTTCCTGCATGCTGGAATGATCAAGTGGCTCTACGTGTAAACAGTCTTTACGTATATTTTAGGCAAATATATCCCTATCTATCTTTTGAGAAAGCGTCTAATAAACATTTTTGAGTTTTTTTTTCAAATAATCATAAAAAAACAGCTTCTGATTAGTATCAGAAGCTGCCACTTTACTATGTATCACTCACACTACGACTTTATTTTCGTGCAAAACGCATTTTTTCTATGACAAACGAGCCGTTTTGAGACTGTTTAAGGAATAAATTCACTTCATATGTTCCTTTTGAACTCCGATATTCTGCTAGTGCAAACCGAGATCCTGTACGCATCCCACTGTGCTTAATACTAAAAGACATGGGGGGGTGACTGTCAAAAAATTGCTGAAGGACAAATTTTGCCTGACCAGGAGCATACACTCTCCTTGTGTTATTAATCGTGATCTCAATGCGGCTATTCAAGTAAGGAGATAGACAATTAGAGCTTCCCCGTTCGATGCAGCTGCTAATGCGACCCAAGGCACCACTTTGTGCGACACAATCAGATGACCATACATATAAGAGAGGGACAAATAAAAAAAGTAGTATGGTAAATCTTTTCCTCATATTATCCAACTTAATAATTATTCACTTTAAGCTTCTCACCAAAATTTGCACAAATCATGCCAGAAAAACCGCCAATACTTCATCTGCACAATTAATTTGATTAAATATTCCTTTCACGTGGTTTAATGGCTATTTTTTATACATTTACTGCACCAATAGACTAACCAATATGTCGAACAAAGTAGTTCTCATAATCATGGATGGTTGGGGACTGGCAGCAGACCCAAAAGTGAGCGCCATTTCTCAAGCAAAAACCCCCTTTTTTGATAATGCACTGCAAAAATGGACCCATATTAAGCTCCAGGCTTCAGGCTTAGAAGTAGGCTTACCTAAGGGCCAAATGGGTAATTCAGAAGTGGGTCATATGAACCTGGGTGCAGGTCGAATTGTGTACCAGGATTTGGTGAGAATTAACCGGGAGTTTGAACAAAATAAGTTTGAAAAAAATTCGGTATTTGAAGAATTGGTAAAATATTGTGAAGCAAAAAGTCAGCCCCTACATATTGTGGGACTGCTTTCGGATGGAGGCGTGCACAGTTCCCTTGAGCACCTCAAGGGAATTGTTAAAGCCCTATCAAAGACGAAGGTAGAAGATGTGTTTATTCATTGCTTTACAGATGGCCGAGATACCTCTCCTTCTGGGGGGAAAATCTTTCTCGATGAACTACAACGCACACTTACTCAGTACGATACAGGAAAGATAGCCTCCCTCATAGGTAGGTATTATGCTATGGACCGCGATAAGCGTTGGGGGCGTATCAAGCAGGCTTATGACCTGCTTACAAAAGGTATAGGAAATGGATATATGTCTCCAATGGACGCCATTGAGGCAGCTTACGCATCTGATAAAACAGATGAATTTGTGGAGGCCTCAGTGATTATGGAGAATGGACAACCCATAGCTACAATTCAGCCAGAAAATGGTCTTTTGTTCTTTAACTTTAGAACAGATAGGGGGAGGCAACTTACCCATGTGCTGACTCAG
>JBCCTX010000056.1:0-28561 GCA_039197765.1 Bacteroidota bacterium | reverse complement strand
AATGTCTACCTCTCAACCCAAAGATTTTAACTAGCAGGCTGGATGTGGATAAAATGGATCCCATTCAATTGAATAAGTATCTGTCCAGGTTTTGCTTCAGCGTTTTTGAAAACGAAATAAATGTCGTGTTTTCCTGCAATGTCATTGAGTGGTATAGAGTGTCTAGGGGCAAACTTTTCCCTAACTGTTCGATAGTTGGGTCTAGGCCATTTTTTTCCATTCTTTTCCCATGCTGCCCGAAGCTTTTGGAGCTCCGCACGAAAGTCGATGTCTAAGGGAACAATTTTCTCTGTATTTCCCAGCAAGGTTCCAGAAGGAGAGCCAAGATACACCTCTACAATTCCTCCTGCTGCACCATTCCTTTCCGATGCTTCAGCATCTAAGCTGATTTCACGAATTCCTGTCAGGTCCAACCCTTTATAGGCAATAAAGGCCTGATCTTCTACCACATTAAACAGAAACCTGGGGGTTGTCATAAGTTGTATGCCTTGACCCTCATCAAAATTTTCTAGGTCCAGAGTGGGATTGCGCAATGCAATGATCTTTTCAGCAGAAAGGGACCTCAATTTTCCATTACCTTTATCAGAGTAGGCAACTCGCAACAGGTAGCCGCCTTTTCCATTGTCACCTGTTGGAACCTCAGGGGTATGGGTTCCTGCTAGCGAGAAAGTCTTGGGTGCCCTTTGGGGGTCAGTAAGCCCCATAATATAGTCCACGATAGTGGCAGCATCTTGTTGAGAGATATCAGGATGAGCCGCCATGGCGTGCTCCCCCCATATTCCCACACTGCCATTGACAATCCGATTGGCGATGAGGGGATAACTTTGTGGATCGTCCTTATACTTTTGCGCTACCGCCTGGTAACTGGGGCCGATAGAGCTTTCAGCTAATTTGTGGCAAGAGAGACAATCACTGTTATTGATCAACATTTTACCCTTGGAGAAAGTAACCCAGTCATCACTGGCCTTGTGGTTCTGAGCAATTTCAATGGGGTCAAATCCCTCTGGGGCATAGTCGAAGTTAATCGCCACTTCTGTTGGGGCGATCTTTCCCTCTTCAAGTTTTCCATCTTCCAGGTCTTGTACCTGAACCTGATAGGACAGAGGACTTCCGGGAAAGAAGAAGGACTGGTTTCCTTCACGAATCACAAGATCCACTTCAGGTGGTTCATTTCCTGCAATCAATTCCAATACTTGTTCATTGCTGTTTCCTCTATTGTCTGTAACCTTCAATCTGGCAGTATAGACCCCTTCTTTATCCAAGGTTAAGGAAGGGTTGGGTTCATAGATGGTTTGGGAAAAACCATTGTTGGATTCAATGGTCCATTGGTAGCTAAGCGGATCTTTATCATAGTCAAGCGTACCCTCAGCAGATAGATGAGCAGTAAAAGGTAGGCCTCCTGCAGATTTATCTGCACTCGCTTTGACGATGGGTTTACGGTTTCCTCCATTGTACTCGATTCGCTTTACTTGCGCATTTTCATTTCCACGGAACCAGGCAGATCCATATTCTAATAGGTATAGATCGCCATCTGGGCTAAATTGCATGTCAATGGCGCTAGAAAAATTCTCTGTTGGGAGAAAAGGCTCCATAGATAGGTAGTCTCCATTTTCATCCATGGTAATGGCCATGATCCATCCCCGCATAAACTCAGTAATGAGCCATTTCCCTTCAAAATAGGCAGGGAATCGCTTATCAGACTCAGGGAAGTCTGCCTGCCTGAATACAGGTCCTCCAGTAGCACTCCTTCCCGCACTCCCCATGAGAGGAAATTCCTCTGAATATCCATAGGGATACCAAATGAAGGCTTTTTGGGGAGCGGGCAACTCTTTAAGTCCCGTATTATTGGGAGAGTTATTTACAACCTTTTCTATGCTAAAGGGCTTCCCTAAGGTATCGGCGTAGGGTTTGTTGTCCCCGATGAAATAGGGCCAACCAAAAAATCCGGGCCCTTTGGCTTGGTTGTATTCATCATAGCCTCTTGGATTGCTTTCCGTATCTTCAGAAGCATCTGGTCCAACTTCGCCCCAATAAATATATCCGGTTTCGCTGTCGATAGAGACGCGCCAGGGATTCCGGTGCCCCATGGTATAGATTTCAGGTCGAGTGTTGGGAGTTCCTTCAGGGAAAAGGTTTCCCTCGGGAATGGTATAACTTCCATCCGCTTCGGGATGGATTCGCAAAATTTTTCCCCTTAGGTCGTTCGTATTTCCTCCCGTTCTCTGATCGTCGGAATTTTCGTGTCCCAGCCGCTCATCGAGGTTGGAGGTTCCCGCAGGAGGATTGACCGTATTATTTCCAGTCGTGATAAACAGGTTTCCTGCTTTATCAAATACCATTCCCCCTCCCGTATGGCAGCATTCTTGTCTTTGAACGGGGTATTCTAATACGACTCTTTTTGAAGCTTGAATGAGCGAATCGCGGTATTCCCAACGTGCGAGCACGTGTTTGGCTTCTTCAGGATCTGCATACAGCATGTATACGAAGTGGTTTTGGGCAAAATTGGGATCAGCAACTACGCCCACTAAGCCTTCCTCTGCTTCTCTTGTTCTCCCTTCCTTGTTGGTGTATTTGGTATTTACAGGGATATGTCCTACCGTTTTTAAAGTTTTGTCGCCTACTTCCAAGGATTTTACGCCCCCTTTTCGTTCTACAATGAGCAATTCTGCTTCATTTAGAAAGGTGAAGGCCATGGGTTCATCCAGTGTTCCAGGTAAGGTGAGAGTGGAGGTAGTAAAACGGTTCAGCTCTGGAACTTGGTTGGCTAAGCGTTCTCTAGCAGGTTGACAAGAAATGACGATTCCGATAAGTAGGGAATAAATAGCCAAAGACGAATATATCTTGGAATGCTGCATCGAGTAAGTAGTTTTAGTTAGTAATGCCTACGAAAATTAAATATATCCCTTACCTTTTCCTAAACGCAGAAGGACTACATCCTGTTCGTTGTTTAAAAAGCCTACTAAAGTAATGAATAGAGCTAAAGTTGAGGTCATAGCTTATTTCTTTTATGCTTTTATCCGTTGTAAGAATCAACTCTTTTGCTCTTACGATCTTGAGCTCCATAAAATACTGATGGGGAGACATGCCTGTGTAGGTTTTAAAACGCTTTCGGAAATAGGAGTACCCGATATGGTAAGAGTCAGCCAAAGCTTGTAAGTCTACTTGGGCATCTACGTTATTTCTAAGTTCCCTACAGGCTTGTTGAATTAAGAGTTCCATGCGTTTTCCTTGAAAGTTTCTTTGTTTTTTAAGGGAACCAAGTAGACCTAAGAGCTGAATCACAAGCCCCGAACTGACCTGTTGATATCCCGGTTGTTCCCGCTGCACCCACTCGATAATTCTGTAATAAATATCTACTAGGTCCTCTCGGATTCCATAGGGTAATACAGGTGGAGACGATGCCAAAAACCTTTGTTGCATAAAATGCTTTGCCAAACTACCTTGAAAACCCACATAATTTTCTGTCCACCCCGTTTCAGTATTTGGCTTATATCGATGTTTGATTCCAGGTCTAATGAGAATTAATGTGCCTGTTTTTACCCCAAATTGACCTTCTGGAGTTTCAAGTAACCCTTCTCCTTGGGTTATGTAGTTGAGTTGGTACTCTTGTAGAATACGCCACTGGCTCCAGGTAAAATGGTAGGTGCTGGGATGCTGAGGAGGAGGATAGGGGCTATATGGATCTATAGTAGCTCTTCCTGCTACCGTTAGGAACAGCCCCCATTCCTTATCGGCATCAGAGGTAGTAAGGTATTTAAAAAAGTCATTCATGAAGGTAAATACCGGAGTTCAGAGAAAAGGGTTGGTCCAAAAAGTACAAATATTAGGTCAAAACGGATAAAGAAATTCTGAAAAAAACTCCCTTATTTTATTAATCACCTCTAACTCCAATTTTCAAATATACCTTTAATGACTATTCAACAGTTTAAGCATGTAGACTACCTTTGGGAGGATTCCCAAGCTGAGGCAATAGGGGAGAACCAGGTAGACCTTTTCCTCTACCGTTCCAATACACTGGGAGCAGATTTGCGTATTACCAACTATGGTGGGGGGAATACTTCTTGTAAAACCATTGAAAAAGACCCCCTAACAGGGGAAGAGGTTGAGGTAATGTGGATTAAAGGCTCAGGAGGAGATATCGGTACCCTCAACCGAAAGGGAATAGCTGGCCTATACACACATAAACTGAGGGCCTTGAAGAATGTATACCGGGGAATTGAGCATGAGGATGAAATCGTGCCCCTGTATTACCATTGCCTATATGATTTGGATGGTAGAGCGCCGTCTATAGATACGGCCTTGCATGGATTGCTCCCCTTTAAGCACATCGACCATTTACACCCAGATGCGCTGATCTCCATAGCGGCTGCCAAGGATAGCCAGCGAATTACCCAGGAGATCTGGGGGGATAAGATGGGATGGGTCCCTTGGCAGCGACCGGGTTTTGACCTGGCCTTGCAGTTGAAAAAGTGTTTGGATGAGAATCCAGGAATTAGGGGAATTGTCCTAGGAGGACATGGGCTCTTTACCTGGGGGGATACCTCCTACGAATGCTATATGAATAGCTTGGAAGTAATCGAAAGAGCCGCCCAATACATAGCGGAAAGAGAAGGAAAAGAAAGGCCCATTTTTGGAGGACAAAAAGTGCAAAGCCTACCCCAAATACAGCGCAGAGAGCAGGCGGGTAAAATTGCGCCAATTCTCAGAGGATTGTGTAGCAGCTATAAGTGCATGATAGGCCATTTCACAGATGACGAGCGCGTATTACAGTTTATCAACAGCCACGACCTGTCTCGTTTAGCTCCCTTGGGAACCTCCTGCCCTGATCATTTCCTCCGAACCAAAATCCAACCCCTAGTGTTGGAATTGGACTCAAATGCAGACCTTTCAAATGCCGAGCAGATAAAACTGCAGCTCCTGCCCAGTTTTGAACAATACCGAGAAGAATACATTGCCTACTATGAACAGTGCAAGTATCCAGACAGCCCAGCCATACGCGATACAAATCCGGTAGTAATCCTCTACCCAGGAATAGGTATGTTCACTTTTGCAAAAAACAAGCAGACTGCTCGGGTTGCCTCTGAGTTCTATATCAATGCCATTAATGTCATGAGAGGTTCAGAGGCCATCACAGAATACACAGCTTTACCTCGTCAGGCAGCTTTCGATATTGAGTATTGGCAATTGGAGGAAGCCAAACTCAGGCGTCAGCCCCCAGAAAAACCTTTGTCGAGAAAGGTGGCCCTGATTTCTGGAGCAGGAGGAGGTATCGGAAAAGCAATAGCGGATAAATTGGCTGCTGAGGGAGCAAATGTGGTTCTAACGGATATTGTGGAGGAAAGATTGAAAGAGGTGAATTCTACCTACCAGAGAGACGTATCGGGCTATACGGTATGTGATGTTACAAATGAGCAGTCCGTAAGAGAGGCTTTTCACCATGCCTGTTTAGAATTTGGAGGGGTGGATATTGTGGTACATTCTGCTGGTTTAGCTATCTCTAAACCCTTGACAGAAACCTTGGAAGAAGACTGGAGTCTCCTCCAAAATGTGTTGGTGGGCGGACAGTTTCACTTTGCGAAAGAAGGAGTGAAAATCATGAGGATGCAAGGCCTGGGAGGAGATATGGTGAGCATTGCCAGTAAAAATGGTATCGTTTCTGGTCCCAATAACATTGGCTATGGCACAGCCAAGGCTGCACAGCAGCATATGGTGCGTCTCCTGGCTGCTGAATTAGGCCCTGAAAAGATTCGGGTAAATACCGTAAATCCTGATGGGGTAATTATTGGGAGCAAAATTTGGCAAGGAGCCTGGGCAGAAGGCAGAGCCAAAGCCTATGGAATATCTGTTGAAGAGTTACCCAAGTTTTACGCAAAACGAAACCTGATGAATGAGATTATTTACCCAGAAGATGTCGCCAATGGCGTATTTGCTTTGGTAGCTATCCTGGACAAAAGTACAGGTAATATGCTCAATGTTGATGGAGGCATGGCCAATGCTTTTGTGAGGTGAATAGAGATCATTTTTTGCCAGAAGCCAGAATAGAGAAGGGAGATAATGTTTAAATTTTCAGTTTCTGAATATGTCAGTTTTATCCGAATCAATAGAGGCATTTAACAAACAGCAGCTAGGTGCGCACCAAGGACAATTTGACTATTTGGCCGACCAATTGACAAAAAAGGGGGTTGCCGTTTCAAATATCTTAGGCAAATTATCGGACTTTCAGGTAGCGATTCCTAGCTGGGCTCTTGGGGCAGGAGGTACCCGTTTTGGTCGATATTCCATAGGAGGAGAACCCGCCAGTTTGGAAGATAAAATAGAGGATGTAGGACTCATTCATTCCCTCACAAAAAGTGCGGGAGCCATTTCCTTACATATCCCCTGGGATATCCCCAAAGACCCGGAAGCAATAAAGCAAAGGGCTCAGTCCTTGGGACTTACGTTTGATGCTGTAAACTCCAATACCTTTCAAGATCAACCTGGACAAAGATATAGTTATAAATTTGGCTCTCTAAGCCATAGTAATAAGGAAGTAAGAGATCAGGCGATTGCTCACAACCAAGAAGTGATAGCCTATGGAAAGGCCCTGGGCTCAACCTCTATTACCGTTTGGCTGGCCGATGGGAGTTCTTTTCCTGGACAGCATAACTTTCGAAAAGCCTACCAGCATACGCAAGATTCCCTGCAAAAAATCTACCAAGCCATGCCAGATGATTGGAAGATGTATATCGAATACAAACCGTATGAGCCATATTTCTATTCCATGGTTATACCCGATTGGGGAACTTCGTTGAGCTTAGCCCAGGCCTGCGGCCCCAATGCCTATACGCTTGTAGACCTGGGACATCACCTTCCCAATACCAATATTGAGCAGATTGTTGCCATCCTAATGATGAAAGGTAAGTTAGGAGGCTTTCATTTTAATGACAGCAAGTATGGAGATGATGACCTTACCTGTGGAAGTATCAAACCTTGGCAATTATTTTTAATTTTTCAGGAATTGGTCTATGGAATGGAAAATAACTCATCTCATAATCCAGATTTGGCCTGGATGATCGATGCCAGTCATAACTTGAAAGATCCTTTAGAGGATTTATTACAAAGCCTGGAAGCCATTTTGATCGCCTATGCCCAGGCCTTGGTGGTAGATAGGGAGGTATTGAAAAAAGCACAGGAAGAAAATGATGGGGTTAGGTGCCAAGAAATTCTTCAGGATTCTTTTCGCACGGATGTGAGGCCTTTGTTGGCAGAGGCGAGAAGACTAGGAGGAGGAGCAATTGACCCCATTGGCTTGTATCGAAAGATGGCGGTGCGGAAGAAATTGATGGAGGAACGTGGAGAAAATGTGGTGGCGACTGGGCTCTGAGGGATCTGTTCCGTCTATCGACCCAAAGGGACATCTCACCTATATTCTATAGCCTTTTCTGTAAATATCTTTTAGTGTCAGTAAAATGAATAGAGAAAATGTCTCAGACGCTCATATTTGACATAGGTAAAACCAACAAAAAAATATTCATATTTGAGGCGGATCTTACCCTAGTCCACAGCGAATCCCATACCTTCCCAGAGAGACTTGATGAAGACGGTTTTCCTTGTGATGATATTCAAGCAATATCTAACTGGCTCATTACTTCATTTGAGAAATATATTCATGATAAGACCTTCGATATACAGGGGGTTAACATCTCTGCATATGGAGCCAGTATGGTCTACCTGGACCCTTTAGGAAAAGTACTCACGCCTTTGTACAACTACCTAAAGAGCTATCCCCCAGAACTGTTGAACACGTTCCACCAAAAATATGGACATCCCATGAAGGTTGCTCGAGAGACAGCCTCTCCTCCTCTGCAAATGCTGAATTCCGGTTTGCAGATCTATAGGTTGAAATATACGCAATCTCAGGTTTTTGATAAGGTCAGATGGGCCCTTCACCTCCCCCAATATTTTTCTTTTTTGTTAACGGGAAAGGCCCTAAGTGAATACACCAGTATTGGCTGTCATACGGGATTGTGGAACTATGAATCAAAGGTCTACCACCATTGGGTAATAGAAGAAAAGATAGACAGGATTCTGCCTCCAATTGTCTCTTCCTACCAGTATGTTGAAAGGGAATTTGCTAATAAAAAGGTCCAAATAGGGGTTGGCATACATGATAGCTCTGCTGCCCTGATCCCGTATATGAGAAAAGCAGCTAAAACATTTGCCCTTCTTTCGACAGGTACCTGGTGTATTTCCCTTAATCCTTATACCCATGAAGGATTAAGGGAGGAGGATTTGCAACAGGATTGCCTACATTTTCTAAGGCCAGATGGCGGAACAGTAAGGGCAGCACGCCTGTTCTTGGGCAATGAATACAAATTGCAGGTGGAAAAAATATGTGCCCGATTTGATCGGTCTCGACAAGCTGCCAATGAAATGTCATTCGTTGAATCCCTTTATCAAAGACTAGAAGAAGCGCCAAAGCCTTTATTTCGCTTTGATAGCATTTGTCCAAAGCGTTTACAGCCTCAGCAAACCCTATGGGATTCCTTTTCTTCTTTTGAAGAAGCCTATCACAGACTGATTCTGGAATTGGTTAAAGAGCAAGTAAAATCACTGGATCGTGCAACTGGAAATACACACATTGAAGTCCTCTATCTAGATGGAGGTTTTGCAGGAAATAAGGTATTTGTGAATATATTGAGTAAACAGTATTCTAAAGTATCGCTTAACGTTTCAGATATTCCTGTGGGGGCAGCTCTTGGGGCAGCCATGGCCCTTCGTGTGCATACATAATTTCAACTCTATGGAATCTATATTTTCCCTTTTGAAGGAAAAGGGGTACCAACTATCGCTTACTTAAGCACTGACTCATAAACTATTCATCTATGTCATCCGAACCTACTACTACCCAAATTGAAGAATTTGAGCGCGAGCCTGTCCCCAGGTCCCAATTGAAAAGTTGGAAAAGTTTTTTAGGAATGTACGCTGGAGAGCATGCTGCAGGTACTGAATTTGTCATTGGGCCCTTGTTTCTCACAACGGGTGTAAGTGCCTTTGACCTCATCTTTGGTCTTTTATTGGGTAATTTTCTTGCAGTGTTGTCCTGGCGCTATCTCACGGCTGAGATTGCCGTGAAAAATCGACTCACCCTGTATTACCAACTGGAAAAAATCTGTGGGAAAAATCTCGTTGTATTTTACAACCTAGCCAATGGAATTCTCTTCTGCTTCCTGGCAGGTGCTATGATCACAGTTTCAGCAACGGCAGTAGGCATACCCTTTGATATGGAGATGCCTAAGTTGAGTGATACCACTCCAAATAGCCTTACCTTTGTCTTAATCGTTTTGGCCTTAGGAGCCCTCATCTCAATTGTAGCGGCAAGAGGATATAATTCTGTAGTAAAAGCCGCAAATTGGATGGCACCTTTTATCGTATTGGCATTCTTGGCTGCGGGAATTGTATCCTTAGGGCAGTTGGAGGTCCAAAGTTTTCAGGATTTTTGGAATATCTGGGGAGAAGGGAGTGAACCTTTTCCGGGTCAAACCAAATATACCTTTTGGCACGTGACCATCTGGTCTTGGTTTTGCAATGCCGCTATGCATATGGGGATGTCAGATCTCAGTATTTTCCGATATGCCAAACACGCAAAAGTGGGTTGGACTACAGCAGCAGGGATGTATGTGGGCCACTACATTGCCTGGATTGCAGCAGCTTTACTCTACGCTGTATATCTACGTACACCAGATGCCCAAGCCTTCCTAGCTAATGGAACAGCACCTCCTGTTGCTCCTGGTCCACTAGCGTACAACGCTATTGGCGTTTTTGGAATAATTGCTGTCATTATCGCTGGATGGACTACTGCCAACCCTACGATTTATCGGGCGGGCCTTGCTTTCCAGGCCATCATTCCCAAAGCCTCTACCTTATGGATGACCCTTTTGGCGGGGGGTATCGCTACGCTTGCAGGGGTATTCCCCGCTTTTGCGATGAAATTATTGGACTTTGTTGCAGTTTACGGCTTTATCCTCGCCCCAGTGGGAGCAATTATTGTATTTGAGCACTTTTTTGCAGATAGGGCAGGGCTGGTCAAGAATTACGCCCTGGAGAAAGGAATTTCCTTCAATTGGGTCGTACTAATCGCCTGGCTGCTCAGCGTGGGGATATTCTATGGTATCTCAGTGAGCAAGGGCGTTTTTCTGTCCTTCCTCACCTTACCTGCATGGTTGAGTTGTGGCCTCATTTATCTGGTGTTAAGCAGAAAGTCAACCTCTCCGGGTACTTAGTTACCTAATGTCTCTTTAATAAATTCCGCCACATCTGCCTTAAACTTTTCCAGAGAAGGCTGATGGGTATACATCATGTGCCCAGCTTCGTAGTATTTCATAAGGATATTATCCTTGATCTCGGGAGTTAGACCTAGGTGGTCTATGGAATGTTCTACTCCATAGAATACAGTAGCTACGTCATAGTAGCCATTGAGAATGAGGACTTTCATGTTGGGATCGCGAGAAAGCGCCTGAGCCATATCAATTCCTGTATTGATAGCCGCTGAGGTATTCCATCGCATGTTTCCCCGGTGTTTCCAGTCCCATTTAAATCCGGGTCTTCTTCCTGCAGTGATACTATACATGAGTTCTTTACTTACCCCTAAGTCTTTGTGGAAATAGTCGAGGAAGCCAGAAATATAGGCTGGGGAGATAGCAAGGCTCTGAGGGTCGTGGCTTCCATTCTGGCTGAGTAAATCCTGGTTTACCCCTGTAAAACGCGAATCCAGCCTACCTACAAGTTCCCCTTTATCTCTCAAGGCTTCTGCAAAAAATTCTGAGGCTGTAACACGTAAATCAGCTTGCATCCAGTAGCTTTGACTCATGCCTGTGTAGTCCGATAATTTTTGAGCTACTGCTTCTTTATCTTCCCTAGAAATCCGATCGCCCTTAAACAAGGCGGGCATGTATTCCTCTTCTGTAAATGTTCTCACCTCTTTGAGAAAATCCTCCAGACGCTCTCCTTTATTTGTTACTTGATCGTGGTACCAGGCAGTTGCGGCATACGTAGGAAAATGAACGATGTAGGGAAGGTCGTCATTAGGAGGAAAGAGGAGGGTTCGCAGGTCAAATACAGCAGAAACCATTATGACACCATTCATAGCTATCCCTTTATTCAAAAGATCATTCATCACGCCCGCGTTGCGAAAAGTTCCATAGCTTTCTCCCAACAGGAATTTGGGAGAGTTCATTCGATTATTCTCAATTAGGTATTGGGTAATGAAGAGGCTGATACTGCGAATGTCCTGATCAACGCCCCAAAAGTCTTCAAACTCGGCTTCGCCAATGGGCACACTTAGGCCTGTACCTACAGGGTCTATCATCACCAAATCTGCCACATCTAATATGGAAAAACTGTTATTTTCCACTTTGTAGGGAGCCGCAGGTGTTGGACTTGGATCATTTACCACAATTCGCTTGGGCCCTAGAACACCCATATGTAACCAAAATGAAGAGGAGCCTGGCCCCCCGTTATAGGCAAACATAATCGGGCGGTTTGAATCTGTTCCATGGGTATAGCTGGTAAAGCCAAGCAAGGCAATCGGTTGGTTGTTTTCATCCCGGAGCTGCATGGTACCCGCTTTTGCCTTTAAGGAGTAGGATACCCCGTCGATAACTACCTTTTGAGTAGTTTCCGAAATCTGCCCCTTAGGGAGAGGGTTAGGAAGCTTCTTTTCTTCCTCCTGACTGAATAAGGAAGTATGTATGAGAAAGCATGTTCCGACAAGTAATAATAGGATTTTGTTCATCGCGATGGGTAAGTAAAGCTGAAGTAAAACGCAAAAAAATCAGGAAAGCGTGAGCTTTCCAAATGCATTAATCCATCTGACCAGAATATATTTCTTCATACCAAGCTTGTACTTCCTCTTGCATAAGCTGGAATCGGTCAGGATAGGCATCGGAAAGGTCCTTTTGCTCAGAGATATCGGTTCTCAAATTGTATAAAGCTGATCCCTCGGGCGTTTGAACGAGCTTCCAGTCTCCCATCCGCATAGCTAACTGCTTGTTATAACTCCAGAATAGGGGCCGTTCAGTCAAAGGAGTTCCATCTGTGAGGAGGGGAAGGAAACTCACCCCATCTTTCAGTTCAGAGGACATGGGAATTTGAGAAAGCGCAGTTAGGGTAGGGTAGAGGTCCATACTCATAATGGGAGTTTCTATTTCGAGTCCTTTGGGGATTTTCCCGGGCCAATAAGCGATAGCAGGCACCCTATGTCCTCCCTCATACAGACCTCCCTTGAATCCTCTTAGGGGATGATTAGAACCATGCCGATTTGCTCCATTATCCGAGCAGAAGAAAATAAAGGTGTTATCGACTATACCTTTCTGGGCGAGAAGGTCTATTATTTTTCCGATCCCCTCATCTAATACTTCCACCATTTCCTTATATATATATGTGATGCTATCTGGGCTAACCTTTCTTGGCGGCATTCCCGCTTGGCGAACAGGAGGATCTTTTCTCCCTTGATACGGGTCATGAGGGGCTGCATACGGGAGATATAGGAAGAAAGGTGTATCAGTAGGGCTTGCAAGAAAGTCCAAAGCATACTGGGTGATTAAATCCGTTGAATATCCGGGATCGTCCTGGAGGCTATCATTCCTCCACCAGTCAAAAACCAACTGATTGTCAAGATGGGAATGATAGTCTACATTTCCTGCAACAAAACCCCGGAAAAGATCAAAACCTTGATGTATTGGATTGAATTCGGTTTTATATCCCAAATGCCACTTGCCAAAGACCGCGGTTTTATACCCTCCTTCTTTGAGCGATTCCGCAATCGTATGAACCTCCTGAGCCATTCCCAAAGAATCCCGAAGCCAAGTGTAGACCACCCCATCAATTCCTATGCGTTGTTGGTAGAGACCTGATAGAAGGGCTGCCCGTGTTGGACTACATACGGCTCCGTTTGCATGGTAATCTGTGAATCGAACTCCCTCGGTTGCTAGACGATCTAGGGTTGGGGTCTGAATGTGAGGACTCCCATAGCAGGAAAGATCGTTATAGCCTAAGTCATCTGCCATTATGAGAAGGATATTCGGCCTCAGGGTCTCTTGAGGAGATTGCGTAGGACGACAGGAGAGAAAACAGCATACAAAGATCCCGAAAGCTACAGGGAGCATTCTAGGAGAAAAACTAGGTGCATCCGAAGACATGGGGAGTTACATTAAGGGTAAAGAAAAACTCAAAGAGATAAATACTCCCTAAAAAGTACGGATAATCTGTCAATGAAAAGAATATTGGAATAAATCGGAGGAATTCATCTTCTCAAATGACATAAGGTTAGTAACCTCTCTATTTTACAAAAGAAAGTCGAGTAACTCAATCCAATAAGACTGAGTTGCTCGACGCATTTTTTTTGAAATAGGGAATTCGGATACTAGGCTACCTTAAGGCGCAGGTACCACTTTATATCCCCTACCCGAGCGGACATAGTAAACTCCCTGGTATCGGAAATAGGTCCTTCTCCCAATGGTTACTACCTTGTACCCTCTAGGTAAGGTAGAAATCCGTATACCCATTGGAGGAGTTACTACAACGAACTGGCCTCTCACGGGTTTGTAGAACACCCCATTGTGAAACCGATAGGCTACCTTCTTATAGGTAATACGCACTGCAGAAGTCGGAACTACCCGTACGATTGCGCCTCTTCGCGGTGCTACGACTACTGGCTTTTGCGTTTCTACAACCACCACTTTCTTAGAAACTCGCCGCGATTGGGCCTGGTTAACAAAGGGTATACTGAGGAGTATTGCCAGAATAATTGGGAAACGCATACTTCGGTTGGATAAAAATTGGATATTTTTCATGATTCTTTTTTCAATTAGACACTTTTATGGTTCCATTTATTCCCAAGTTTTCAGGAATTATATGTATTGGACTAGAGGAAGGACCCAAGGTTTAATTTTGTCCCCAAAGTTTCTATCATTTAATTTGATCTGTTGAGATTTTGCCACTTATTTATCTAACATTTCCCAACTAGTAGTTACCTCATGAAATTCTTTCCTTTATTCTTCCTGTTGATTTGTATGAGCTATGGTTTTTTTTCCTGTAAAACTGAGACTATGACCCTGGCTACGCTACAAAAACAAATTGAAAATGCGTTCGATGCAGAACCTGGTACCTTTGCGCTAGCCTTCAAAGATGTACAGACAGGGGAAGAACTATTGATTAATGCCAGCGACTCCTTTCACGCCGCAAGTACCATGAAGACCCCTGTCCTAATTGAATTGTATAAGCAAGCTGCAGAGGGGAAATTCAGTTTGTCCGATTCCATCTCCATTAAAAATACCTTTTATAGCATTGTAGACAGCAGTGAATATAGCCTCACAGAGGAGGACGACAGTGAGAAGGAGTTATATACTCGGATTGGGGAGAAACGAACCATAGCTGATTTGGCCTATGACATGATCATAGTCAGCAGTAACTTGGCCACTAATTTGGTAATCGAATTAGTGGATGGAAAGAAGGTCACCCAAACCATGCGAGAACTAGGAGCACCAGACATCGAAGTACTTCGGGGAGTGGAGGATATCAAAGCCTTTGAACAGGGCCTCAGCAACTCTACAACTGCCTATGATTTGATGGTGATTTACGAAAAACTGGCCAAAGGAGAAGTGGTTAGCCCGGAAGCATCCAAAGCGATGGTTGAGATTCTCTTTGACCAACGATTCAATGAAATCATTCCCGCTTTGCTTCCAGATGAGGTAAAGGTTGCCCACAAAACAGGGGTCATTACTGCAGTTCACCATGATTCTGGTATTGTGTTTTTGCCCGATGGGCGGAAGTATGTGTTGGTGCTTTTGTCTAAGGAATTGGGGGACTTTGATAAGGGGACAGAGCGGATGGCGCAGGTGTCGGAGATGGTGTATGGTTATGTATTTGGGAATTAGACGCTGAAAGAGACTGACTTAATTATGACTTTACACAGAACTCAAAAATTTACGCACTATTTGTAAGAATAGAACTTCTTGAAATAAGGTCCGATTGGACTTCTATATGCAATTTAAGGAATGAATTTTAGCATACGTTTTCGATCATTCGAAAATACCTTTCTTTTAAATTCAAGTTTTTCGCCGAAATTGAAAAGTAATCCAACTTCAAATCCAGTACATTTTAAATAATTCACAAGCTGTACCTCGTGAATGGGGTGATTTTCTTCAACTGCCTTTAGTTCCAGAATCACCCTATCTTCTACAACTATATCTGCTCGGAAATTCCCCACTAACTCCTGTTCAAAATAAACCTTGATGGATTTTTGTCTTTCGACTTTAAAATGTTCCTTTCTCAGCTTTATCACAAGTGATTTTTCATATACAGACTCTAAATGACCGAATCCAAAATAGTCATGAATGTAATAGGCCATTCTTATAATTTCGGAGGTGAGTTCTGAATACTTGTAATTGGGCAGATTATTCATGGAAGTAAATTTTTACCCAAAATAAATATATTTATCTTTACAAAAGAACGAGAATGCTTTCTATCCTTTCATAACCTCAATTTATAGAATATATAATATTGATTAAATTCAGAGTTCATCATAAAAGAGTCATAAAAAGTCTGCGTCTACCCCTATAAAAACCGTCCCCTCCTACTGCAGCAGCAGCGGAGAGGACATAGAAATAAAAAACCTACATGAACCTAAATGCCAGGCAGGTCTAGTGTTGCACGATTATTTTGTGGTATAGCTTTTGGGTACCGGAGTCTTCAATCACCACATACACCCCATTAGGGACATCCGAAAGGTCTATTTGCTGTTTGCCTGAGGCTAAACTTGTGGATTTGTAGGTCAATCCATTCAAATCTGTTAGTTGAACTCGGATGGGCTCAGATACTTCTAGGTATAAGGTTCGGTTGGCAACATTGGGGAAAATTTTTACAGCTTCGCTCAGTTCTGCGGAAATATCGCTGGTAGCTGGTTGGAAACTACTTATTTCCTCCGTTTGAGTAGTCCCCAAGCCTTCATTTACCGCAGAACAGCCAAATACCTTGACATCTGCCAAAGAAAGTGCCTGATTGCCCTGGATTTGTATGCGCACATACCTTCCCTGGATATCCCCTGTATGGAAGCTAATGGTCGGATTGGGAAAGTTAGAATTTAATCTGTGCCAAATAGCGGAATTCGAACGATTGCTAGATAAGGAGCTGGTCGAGAATGGCGTTCGGGAGACAAATACATAGGTATTTTCCAATCTTTCCTTACAGCAATCGGTTCTACCTGTATATTGGATCTTTGAAAGTGTGTAAACAGCTCCTAAATCTACTTCCCACCAAGGGTCCTGCTGCCGCTGGGTATGGGTGATTGCACCTGAACTAGCCCAAGGACCTTTGTTGGTGCTAGCATCCGTATCGACAGCCTTATCTGCGGTACCCTTACCATAGGTACTGGACTGTTGAGCCGTTTTTTGCAAGGCGATATTTGGGGCGGAAGCACAGTCTACAGGCTCTTCAGGAGCGGGTGGAGGATCTTGCCCCCCAGAAGTACAGCCAAATACTTGGACATCTGCCAGGGATAGGGCCTGTTTTCCCTGAATTTGAATTCGGACATATCTCCCTTGAATATTCCCAGTATTAAAACCGATCGTAGGATCGGGAAAATTGGGGTTGAGCCTATGCCAAATATTGGTATTCGAGCGGTTGCTAGACAAGGAATTATTGGAGAAAGGCTCTTTTGATACAAAGACATACGTATTCTCCATACGGTCCTTGCAACAATCTGTACGACCTGAGTACTGGATTCGGGAGATATCGTATACTGCCCCCAAATCTACTTCCCACCAAGGATCCTGTTGATTCTGGGTATGGGTTACACCGCCATTTTCCCAGGGACCCTTATTCGTGCTTTCATCTGCGTCTACGGCACGGTCTGCACTTCCCTTTCCATATTGGCTGGACTGCCTAGCGGATTTTTGGAAGGCTAAGTTAGCAGGACTAGAACAATCAGTTGGCTCTGTTGGGGGGGCTGGGTCTGCGGGCTCCTCTGGAGGTTCTGGGTCGGAGTTTTGGTTCTCTGAGGCACATCCCCCAATTACTTGTACATCTGCAAGGGAAAGTGATTCAAAGGATTCCAGTTGAATCCGTACATAGCGACCCCTAATAGTTCCCGTATTAATGGTATGCGTTGGGCTGGGAGCATCTGCTTTGAAGGTTTTCCAGATATCTGAATTGGAAAGATTTGTATTGAGGTCGTTGGATGTGAATTTCTGTTGCGAAACCATAATATGCGCATTCCGGGCTCGGTTCTTACAGCAGTTCTCTGTACGTCCGGTGTATTTAATCTGTGAAATGGTATAGACAGCACCCAGATCTACCTCCCACCAGGGGTTCCGTTCTTCCTGTGTGTGGGTTACTCCATTATCTACCCATGCTCCCTTATCGGTATTCTTGTAGCTATCTACAGCTTTATTGGAAGTTCCTCGAGCATAGATCGTAGACTGATTGGTCTGTTTGTTAAACGCTAGGTTGGAAGTATTGGAACAAGCACTAGGAGTAGACCGATCAATAGCAGGTTCTGTTTCCCCGTTTATATTTCGAGGCTTAACGGCATCAAAGCCATTTTTACCCAAATTGTTTCCCACCTTCATGCGTATAGGGCCAATGTATCTGACCATGTAACGATCCGCAGAATTTATTTGACTAGGAGATTTATCCGCCGATTCATGGCGATAAATTCCCCATCTCAGATGGGGACAATCGTCTTCAGAATACATGGTGTAAATGTTTGTAATAGCGGCTGTAGGGGTAGAACTATAGACATGATTAGGATTTTGGTTATTACCCGCCTCGATAGCCCAGACCTTCAGGTAGCCATTGTTACTTTTGCTGTATTTGATTTCCGCGACAAAGTCATACCATACATCTTCCTTAATCTGAACGATATCAATGTTTCCTCTTCGAGAGGAAGACCTGATCTGTAGTTTTCGATTAGGAGACATCATCAGCTCAATAGCGGGATTTCCCCCTCCACATCTGCTGCGAAATTGTAGTACAGTGCTAGTATGCGATTCATCTATATCGGTCCATTTATCCGACCAGCCCAACCAGACTGTAGCCCCTTCTTTGGCTCCCATGGTCCGATAGGCACTTTCAGCGAATAATTCCGCCCTTTCAGCAGTTTTATTTGGACCACAGGTTTCCTGGATATTTGCATTGGTGAACAGTTCCACTGATGGGGAATTGGAAAAACGCTGTTGCTTGGTAGATCCAAAGGTGATTTTTACTCCTTTGGTATTGTTTTCTCCACCTGGTGCATTAGGATCCCCACAATTGATTCCCTTGAGCCAGTAGCCTAGAGGGGAATTCCCCCGATCCCATAGAAAGGTTCTATCGGCTTTGGTTTGCGCTGATAATTTGCTGAAAATCAGTGAGCTATATAGGATTAATAAACAAATGCGAAGCATCTGTTTGAGGTACTTATAAGAGGTCATTTTGTTATGTTTTGTAGTTCGGTCAAAGTACTTTAACGACCTCTTCTAATCTCAACGCCAATGCCAGAATGTATTTTTAGCCTGTAATATTATGATAATCAGTATTTTAAGAAAGTAATTTTTATCAGCAGAAAATCACGTGGTTTTAACATTTTGTGAAAATGGTCTCACATTTTGTATAGATATTCCCATTTTTGGTGCCAAATAGGAATATTCTCTCGAATATTACCTCCTTAGGTTCCCCAAAAACAGCAGAATTTTCCGCATAAGGGAACTGAGGTAGTATGAAATGAGGAATAAAAATTTTCACTCGAAACTCCTGATACAAACTTTCAGTAGGGAGATTCAAAAAATAATTAGGGGAGAAGGGAGAGATATTTTTCAAGGGGTATGTACCCAGATATTACCCTTATTGGTATTTTCACCTTTAATGCAAAAGAGCTGCCTGAAAAGTAGGCAACTCTTTGTAAGCTATGACTATTAGAGAAACAAGATGGTGTTTCTCCGATTGATCGCGTTATAATATTAATATCTGTAATACTCCGGCTTGTAGGGTCCCTTTACCTCAACCCCAATGTAGTCGGCTTGATCGTTAGATAGTTCTTCCAATTCCGCACCTAATTTAGCCAGGTGGAGGTAAGCTACCTTTTCGTCCAAGTGCTTGGGTAGCATATAAACCTTATTTTCGTAATTCTCATAATTTTGCCAAAGCTCAATCTGAGCAAGCGTCTGGTTGGAGAAGGAGTTTGACATAACAAAGGAAGGATGGCCCGTCGCGACCCCTAGATTCACCAGTCTACCTTCAGCTAACAGGATGATATCCTTCCCATCTACGGTATACATATCTACCTGAGGCTTAATTTCCGTTTTTGTATCACCGTATTGGTTATTCAGGAAGGCTACATCAATTTCATTGTCAAAGTGACCGATGTTACATACGATGGTCTTATCCTTCATCATTTTGAAGTGCTTCTCAGTAACGATGTCCTTATTCCCTGTAGCGGTGACAACGATATCAGCTTCAGGTATGGCATTCTCCATTCTTTTTACCTGAAAGCCATCCATACACGCCTGAAGGGCGCAGATAGGATCTATTTCTGTGACAATTACTCTTGCGCCTGCACCTTGAAGCGATGCCGCAGAACCCTTTCCTACATCTCCATATCCTGCAACTACTGCTACTTTTCCTGCCATCATTACATCCGTCCCTCTTCTAATTGCATCTACCAAGGACTCTTTACAACCGTATTTGTTGTCGAACTTTGATTTTGTAACTGAATCATTCACATTGATAGCAGGGAGGGAAAGGGTATTATTCTTCACGCGCTCATATAAGCGGTGAACACCTGTAGTCGTTTCTTCACTCAGCCCACGGATGCCTTCTACTAGTTCAGGGTAGTTATCCAGTACCATATTCGTCAGATCTCCTCCGTCATCTAGAATCATGTTGAGGGGCTTGCGATCTTCTCCGAAGAACAAAGTCTTCTCAATGGCCCATAAAAATTCCTCTTCGCTCATTCCCTTCCACGCGTATACAGGAATTCCAGCAGCTGCAAGTGCTGCTGCGGCGTGATCCTGAGTAGAAAAAATGTTACAAGATGACCAGGTAACCTCTGCACCAAGTTCTTTAAGGGTTTCAATGAGAACGGCGGTCTGTATAGTCATGTGTAAACAGCCTGCTATTCGAGCACCTTTGAGTGGCTGCTGGTCGCGGTATTCTTCCCGGATGGCCATGAGGCCTGGCATTTCGGCTTCAGCGAGGCGAATTTCTTTTCTTCCCCACTCTGCAAGGGCTATGTCTTTTACTTTGTAAGGTAGGTAATTGGTTTTTACTTCTGACATATATTGGTTTACTTAATTTTAACTAGTTGAGCTTTCAGGTTGTGGATTCTGTATGAGTACTTTCTGGACTGCGGCTTTTAAAGCCTGAGTAGACCTTTCCGTTTAACTCAAACGACTCAGAACCAAAATATCTGCAAATTAAATCAAATTTTAGGTTCTTAAAAGTTTCCCGAAAAGAATAAATGAAGAATAGAGGAAGCTTTTGACATCCTCTATAAAACGATGGGGTAAAAACTTTGTTCTAGGAACTTTAAAAAGATCGAAGGGTTGGGGCTTATAAGGGTTTTTTCCGAGAATTCCTTTGAAAGCCTGAATACTAGACCCGAACTGTACCTGTACCAGGTACATTCCATAGGAGGGCGAAGAAAATGAATGTTAAGGATAGCTTTTGCATTCGGATTTATTTCCCTTATAGATGGATCTGGAATAGCAAATCGCTGCTTCTACCCCAAAATCTGTAATTTGGCATACTTGAGCAAAAGCACGCGTTGGCCTTTATCCGAGAACTGAATGATGGCTTTCTTACCATTTCCCTCTCCTTCAACACTTATAACCTTCCCTTTGCCAAATCGCTGGTGTTTTACCTTAACTCCTGCTATGATATCTTTGGGATTTGCTGCCTGAAAATGGGAAGTCCCACCTTGAGTAGCTTGAGACAGAGGTTTGAGATTTCTTCTGCCTACAGGTCTCCGAGAGGGAATAGGGCTACGCGTAGTTCTTGAGGCGGCTTGCCGAGGCCTCCTAAGGCATTTGGTATCAATTTCGTCCAGGAAGCGGCTGGGTTCATTGAACTGCATCGTCCCAAAGCGATATCGGGACTTGGCATAGGACAAGGTCAAAAATTTCTCTGCTCGAGTGACTGCGACATAGAATAGTCTTCGTTCTTCCTCCAACTCTTTTCGGGTCTCCATGGCCATGGCGTTGGGAAAAATATTTTCCTCTACTCCTACGAGATAAATAGATTTAAACTCCAGTCCCTTAGCAGAGTGTATAGTCATCAGACTCACGTAGTCCTCATCATCCGTTTTATCGTCCTGATCTGTAAATAGGGAGATATCTGCGAGAAAACTTTCCAAGCTTACATCCTCTAGGTCTGGGTCTTCGGAAAATGCCTGAGCCGCATTGAGCAACTCCTGAACATTTTCCCAGCGCCCTAACCCCTCAATCGTATTTTCTGAATGTAGTTCCTTTAAAATCCCAGATTGCTTTGCTATGTGATTGGCAGCTTCGTAAGCATCGAACTTTTTTGCCATGACTTTAAAGCTTTGGATGAGGCTTACAAAATCTTTGATTTGATTGACTGCGCGTTTGCCCAAGGGGCTTTCATGGACATTCTCTGCAGCTTCCCAGAGAGAAATGTTGCGGTCATCAGCGAACACCAGCAGTTTTTCAACTGAACTCGCCCCGATACCTCGCTTGGGGTAATTGATTACCCTTACCAGGGCTTGTTCATCTTTGGAATTGACTGCTAAGCGCATGTAGGCGATAACATCTTTAATTTCTTTTCGCTGGTAGAAGGAGAGCCCTCCGAATACCTTGTAGCGAATTCCTGCCCTTCGCAGTTCGTCCTCTACTGCTCGGGATTGAGCATTGGTGCGGTAAAGAACCGCAAAATCTTTATTGAAGAAACTCAAAAGCTGCTTCTGCTCTCGAATCATTGAACTCACCCGTTTGGCCTCATCTTGTTCTGTTGCAGCCTCTATTAAATAAATTAACTCCCCTGACTCATTTTGGGTAAATACCTTCTTTTGAATTTGGTCTTTATTTCGAGCAATGACCGAGTTTGCTGCTTGGACGATGTTTCCCGTAGAACGGTAATTTTGTTCCAGCTTGAAAAGCTGCATGGAAGGATAGTCCTTCTTGAAATTGAGAATATTCTCGATGTTTGCTCCCCTAAACGCATAGATACTTTGCGCATCATCTCCTACTACGCATATATTCTCATGTACGGCTGCCAACATTTTTGTCAAGAGGTATTGGGCATGATTGGTATCTTGGTATTCGTCTACCATGATGTACTTATACCGATGTTGGTACCGCAATAATATGTCAGGATGCTGGCGAAATAAATGAATAGGTTTGACAAGAAGGTCATCAAAATCCATAGCATTTGCCTGAAAGTTTCGTTTCTCATACAGCTCATAGATTTTGGCAATCTTCTGGGTCATATCATCCAGCGCCGTATCATACATTTCCTTAGGGGAAATGAGACGGTTTTTGGAGGAGCTTATACCATTTTGAACGATTCTGGGTTTATAGGTTTTATCATCCAGTTTCAACTCCTTCAGTAAGGTCTTAATCATCCGCTTGGAATCATCGCTGTCGTATATAGTATAGGCACTTGTGTAGCCTATGCGCTCAGCTTCCACCCGAAGAATTCTAGAAAATATAGAGTGGAAAGTTCCCATAATCAGACCTCTGGCCTCCGGTCCAACTAGCTTGGCGATCCTCCCTTTCATCTCCCTGGCAGCTTTATTGGTAAACGTAAGAGCCAGTAATTCTTGAGGATAGGCCAATCCCTGAGATAAGATAAAGGCCAGGCGATAGGTTAGGACCCGTGTTTTTCCACTACCTGCTCCCGCAATTACCATGGATGGTCCATCCAGGTGCATGACAGCCTCGCGTTGTTGTGCATTTAAGTCTTCTAGAAAATCCACGTGTCTGTTGGTTAGGATGAAAATGAACACATGAAGTTAGGCAAAGTTGCCGAAAGGAGAAAGGATGGGATAAATAGCTGCGGCCCATAGTTGTAACCTTCGATTAACGATCAAAGTACACCCTTGACCACCGACCACCGACCACCGACCACCGACCACCGACCACCGACAATTATTTATTCCGCCCTCTCAGTGCCCGCAATTTTTCAAATAGCTGCTGCTCTTCCTCACTTAGGTTTTTGGGAAGTGTATATACCACCTTTACGAGAAGGTCCCCATGGCTTTTGGGATCTTTAAAGTCAGGCATCCCAAGTCCTTTTAATTTCAAGAGTTTACCTGATTCCGTTCCTTGAGGAACTTTTACCATTTTAGGTCCGCGAAGGGTGGGCACTTCAATTTTTCCCCCCAAAATAGCCGTGTAAAAATCTATGGGAAGAGTGGTGTGCAAATTATTTTCTTTTCGGGAGAATTTAGGGTGTTTAGGAATCTTTAAATGGATATACAAATCTCCTTTGGGTCCATTCAACGGACTCGCTGCACCCATACCCCTTAGCCTAATCCGCTGCCCATCTCGTACCCCAGGCTGAATAGAGATCCGCAAGGTTTTACCTTCTAATTTAACCGAAGGTTTAACCCCGATATATGCTTCTTCTAAGCTTATGCTCAGCGAGGTTTCATAATCTCTCCCTTTCACCTGTTGTCCCCAGGCTCCACCTCCTTTAGCTCCTGAATTTGTAGAAGAATAAGGAGGAGCTGAACCGAAGAAAGTTCGGAAGAATTCACTGAAAATGCGACCTGTGTCTCCCTCAAAAGATGCCCCTCCTGGAAAAGGGTTCTGTCCACCTGGAGCCATATGTTGATATTGTTTCCAGTTGACACCCAATTGGTCGTACATGGCCCGCTTCTCCGAATCTCCCAAAACTTCATAGGCTTCAGATAATTCTTTAAACTTTTCTTCTGCAGCCTGATTATCTGGATTTTGATCGGGATGATACTTGAGGGCTAGCTTTTTGTAAGCTCGCTTTATTTCTTCCTGACTTGCTTGTTTACCAACGCCTAAAATGCGGTAGTAATCTTTGTACTCCATACTTACAATTAGGCAAAAGTTGAGCCAAAGGATGAATATGAGTCTTTTGGCAGCTTTTTAGACAATATGGCAGCTAAAATTGGATGTAGATCAAACCAGAAGACGAGTATGTTTGCCAATAGGAAAAAGGGAGATATTCCACTTGGGAACCTAAAGAGGTAATATAACGTTAGGTAAGAAATCTTGATTTTTAAACTTGATTCATGTTGAACAATTTGGCGAAAAATTAGTCTGTGAAAGAAAAAGCGGACTATGTCGTAAGAATTTTTAATTTATTAAGTAATATTGCACCGCAAGAATACACTTATCTTGGAGTGTAATATCTGTAAGTAGTAAATTTTGTGAGTGAGATAATAGAAAGTTTATGGCAAAAAACCTGCTAATTGTAGAGTCCCCTGCCAAAGCGAAAACCATTGAGAAATACCTTGGGAAAGAGTTTACAGTCAAAGCCAGTTATGGGCATGTACGCGATTTACCTAAGGGGGATGGCGCGATCGATGTAGATAATGGATTCGAACCAAAGTACGAAATACTTCCCGACAAGAAATCGGTAATTAATGAGTTGAAGCAACTCATAAAGAAGGCCGAGACGGTCTGGTTAGCGACGGATGAAGACCGTGAAGGAGAAGCAATATCTTGGCATTTGGCCTATGCCTTGGGCTTAAACCTGGATACTACTCAGCGCATTGTCTTCAATGAAATTACCAAAAAAGCTATCCAGGAAGCCATTCAACGTCCTAGAAGGATTGACCAGAATCTTGTGCATGCGCAGCAAGCGCGTCGCGTCTTGGATCGCCTGGTAGGCTTTGAGCTGTCTCCTATTTTATGGAGAAAAGTGAAGACGGGCCTTTCAGCGGGAAGGGTACAATCCGTTGCTGTGAGGCTAATTGTAGACCGAGAGCGGGATATAATGGAATTTACGCCCACTCCTTTCTATCGTATTAATGCTGATTTTGCCCTGGAAAGAGATACCCTTTTGAAGGCAGCTTACCCTAAGCGCTTAAGTTCTCGAGGAGATACAGAGAACTTTTTGGATAGCTGTGTCGGTGCAACTTACACGGTTTCGGGTTTGGAGACCAAGCCCGCAAAGAAATCTCCCTCCGCACCATTTACGACCTCGACCCTCCAGCAAGAAGCTAGTCGAAAGCTGGGCTTCTCTGTTGCTCAAACCATGCGAGTGGCCCAGTCGCTTTATGAAGCGGGAAAGATTACCTATATGCGAACAGATAGCGTAAATCTATCTACCCAGGCTCAGGAGCAAGCGGCCAAAGTTGTCGCTTCAACCTTTGGGAAAGAGTTCGTATTTACCCGACAGTTTCGCACGAAAAACTCCAATGCCCAAGAAGCACACGAAGCCATTCGGCCTACGGATCTGTCGCTTACAGAGGTTGACGGAGACCGCAACGAGACTCGCTTGTACGAACTCATTTGGAAAAGAGCCATTGCGTCTCAAATGGCTGATGCCCGTTTGGAAAGAACCACGGTAACAATAGATATTTCCACCAATCAAGAGCAGCTTAAGGCAAAAGGAGAGGTCATCACCTTCGAGGGCTTCTTGAAGGTATACCTAGAATCACGGGATGAAGATGGAGGTGAGGATGAGTATGGAGATATGCTTCCTCCGCTCAAGAAAGGGCAAGTACTCAAGTTAGATGAGATGGTGGGATTAGAGCGCTTTACCCGTCCACAAGCACGTTATACGGAGGCAAGCTTGGTTAAGAAACTAGAAGAATTAGGTATTGGAAGACCTTCTACCTATGCTCCTACTATCTCAACCATCCAAAAGCGTAACTATGTTGTAAAGGAAACACGCGAAGGAACGCCCAGAGAGTATATTAAACTAACGTTAAAGCAGGACAAAGTAAGCGCGCAAACGCTGACCGAAATGACTGGGGCAGAAAAGGCTAAGCTTTTTCCTTCGGATTTGGGAATGGTGGTAAACGACTTTTTAGTAAAATATTTTCCCTCTATTCTGGACTTTTCATTCACAGCGAAAGTAGAGGAAGAGTTTGATGAAATTGCGGGTGGAAAGAAGACCTGGAACGAGATGATTGCAGGGTTCTATGATGATTTCGCTCCCCATGCAAAGCACATAAAGGAAACGGCTGACCGCCAAGCGGGAGAACGAGACTTAGGAGTGGATCCAAAGTCCGGAAGGAAAGTAATTGCGAGGCTGGGTCGTTACGGACCGATGATCCAAATAGGGTCTAGTGATGAAGAAGAAAAGCCCAGATATGCAAAGCTCCGCTCCAACCAGCGGTTGGAAACAATCACATTAGAGGAAGGCCTAGAGTTATTTAAACTTCCTCGCGTGCTAGGAGAATTTGAAGAAACTCCTGTGAAAGCCAATATTGGACGCTTTGGCCCATATGTACAATTAGGCAAGCTTTTTGCTTCACTTGAAAAGACGGACGATCCTTATACGATTACACTAGATCGCGCGATTGAGCTGATTAAGCTCAAGCGGGAGAAGGATGCAAATAAGATTATTAAGCACTTCAATGATGAATGTCAAATTCTGAGGGGAAGATGGGGGCCATATTTAAAAATACAAGGGAATAATGTAAAGCTTCCTAAAGATGTGGCACCGGAAAACTTAACCCTAGAGGACTGTGAGAGACTTTTGGAAGAACATAAAACTAAACCCAAGAAAGGTGGGCGTAAGAAAAAGGCTGGAGGCAAAAAATAAAGTTGAATGATAGGAGAGGGTAGAGAGACCCTTCTTCTTACAAGAAGGGTTCATCTTACCAGGAACCTAGAAATGGAATGTTTCTAGCTCTGGCTTCTTACTATTAATTTATTTTTGTTTATTTCATAGAAGTTTCGCTTTAGATGAAAAAGGAATTACACTCTATCATGTTGATAGATGATGACATTGCTGCAAACTACTTCCATAAGATAATTATTGAAGACTCCCAGATATGTGATGAGGTGAAGATATTTCAGTCTGCCTTGGAAGCGCTGGAATATCTCAACTCTCTGAAGCAGGGTAACCTGCAGATACCTGACTTGATTCTTCTCGACATAAATATGCCAAGGTTGGATGGCTGGCAATTTATTGAAGAATACGGCAGGTTAGATCAGGCCCGAAAAGATGAAATAAAGGTTGTAATGCTCACCACTTCTTCTAATCCTCGCGATAGAGAACGGGCTATGGGAATAGAGGAGATTGTAGACCTTATCCACAAACCCCTCTCGGTTGAAAAATTGCAAAGCCTACAAAAAAAATATTACACCTGACTTTTATAAGACTCAATGGCCTCATTCACCGTAGGGTGTACCTGAAAAATCGTATTGAGTTTTGTGATTAATAGCAAGTTCTTAATGTAAGCAGAAGGATTTGCCAGTATCACCTCCCCCCCAATCTTTCTAGCCTTCGTGAGTAGGGTGATCAATACCCCAAGGCCACTACTGTTAATATGCTGTAGCTTCTCTAAGTCAATTACGTATTGCTTGTAGCCTTCTTCTAGCTTCTCGTTGAGAGATTCTGTAATAGACAGACCATCTGTTTCTCCAATCAGGCTTCCCTGGAGATTATATATACCGATTTGATTTTCTGCAGTTGAAAAGGAAAATTCCATGTTTATTTGTCTTAATTCTTGAATCACGAGCCACAGAAGAGCGATCCTATCTTAGCTTTTCCTTATCCCTTCCCTTCACAAGTTTCGCTATTACATTTACCATATAGGGTAAGTCCATGATGGGTGACCTGAAAATTGAAAATGTTACCTATTGTTTGTTCAATTTCCCCTAGGCGAGGATCACAAAATTCTAATACCTTGCCACAATTCGTGCAGATTAAGTGGTCATGCTGTTTGTACCCATAAGATTTCTCATACAGGGCTTGGTTGGATCCAAATTGGTGTTTTTTGACCAAATCACATTCTACTAGGAGGTCTAAGGTATTATAGACAGTGGCCCGGCTTACTCGATAGTTTTTATTTTTCATCTGGATATACAATGACTCGACGTCAAAATGATCTGAGCGATTGTATATTTCCTCTAAAATAGCAAAGCGTTCAGGGGTTTTCCGCTGACCCTTCTTGTCTAGATAGGAGGAGAAAATTTCTTTAACTCTTTCCAGACGTTCTTGATGTTGAATGGGAGGGACTTCTGGCATATCGATAAGATGAAAATTTGTTTGTAGATATTGAGCCTATAAAATTACAAAAAAACTACCCTAATCTATCAACGTGATAGATAGTAACAAGTTGCAGTACTTCGTCTTTAGACCTATCTCCTTCTTCTTGCACGTCTATTCTTTCCTGTTTCTTCTTTTAAGGTCTTTTGAATGGCCCAGTAGGTTAAATAAATTGTCCCTGCTACTAATAAGAGTACGGTGAGTGTAGTGAGTAAGTTCATACCAGAAAGAAATTTAGATAGTAGTAATTTATAAGATAAAAAACTCTATCTAAGTTTCAAAAAAAGGCTGTCCACAAGGACAGCCTTGTATTACATATGAACGTAGCTCAGATTACATCATGCCACCCATTCCCCCTCCGTGAGAATGTGGTGGAGGAGCCATT
>JBCCTX010000055.1:0-28682 GCA_039197765.1 Bacteroidota bacterium | reverse complement strand
GCTTGGATAAAATTCAGGCGAATGATAGCTGGGTTTTGAAGATCAGGTGTAGCGGCAAAAGGATTTCCTATACCCTGATCTACTGTAAAATTCGCTACAGGGACAGGAGTTTGGGCATTGATCGGCTCAGAAAACACCAGTTCCAATTGATTGGCAGATAATACATTTACGTCTTCCAGCGAGGGTGCCACTGTATCCAGGTTGGGATCACCGATTGAAATATCATCGAAGAAAAAATCCTGATTTCTCGTAGAGGTATGGTTGATTGACCATCCAAAATATGCTGTCGTGCGGAAAGTGCTATCCAATACAGATGCCTGTAATTGGAAATCCTGCCCTCTAGAGGGATCAGCAAATATTTGCCAATTTCCCATTCCATCCCTGATTACCCTTAACCTGAGATCAATTCCTGACCCAATGGTTCCTGGGGTTCCTTCAACTAACAAGGTACGCTGGCTTCCCTGCTGTCGAAAGAAATTAATCCCATCATCTGACCCTGATTGTCCCAACTCTAAGTAATATCCATTTAATTCTCCTGCGAGGTTTGCACTATCTGCCACGAGGTAAATGCGGATGCGATTAGAAGTACTAGGCGGATTAGCGTATCGAACATACATATTCCATTCCGTATTGAGTAGGCGCTGGTTTGCCGTAGCCAAATGAAGGGTGGCTGTT
The DNA here is from genome assembly GCA_039197765.1 of Bacteroidota bacterium. GTDB lineage: Bacteria > Bacteroidota > Bacteroidia > J057 > J057 > JBCCTX01. The sequence continues at coordinate 28,007 of JBCCTX010000055.1, read as the reverse complement.
TCTTCGGGTCCATTACTTTGGAGTTCAAAATCTTCACTGATCACAAAGAAATTTGAATCCCCTATCCATGAGGGATTGGCTGTAAAATCTCCATCGGCAAAATCCTCCAAAACCTGGGCAGAAAGGCTGAAAGGGAAAAGAATTAGAAAAAAAAATCGGGCTAATGTGAGCATGTACATTCGATTTTGAGCTCAATATACAAATTGACTGGAATATTCCGAGAATAGAAAATAAAGGACGTTTTTCACAAAAGCCTTTCGCATATCAGACATTTTATCTTTCTTTACTACCCGCAAATCAGTTTCGTTAAAGAAGTCTGTCAAACTGCCCCATATACTTTCACTTAAACCTGTTACCGTCATGCTGAAAAAGCTGAGCAAAAATCTATTTAAATTCATTCACAAAAATTACCTGATTTACAATACCTGCTGGGAAGATCCCAGATGTGATAGGAAACTATTGGAGCTGGATGAAGAAAGTGAGGTTGTAATGATCACCAGCGCAGGTTGTAATGCTTTAGACTATTTGTTAGAAAGTCCTAAAAAAATCCATTGTATAGACCTTAACCCCAAACAAAATAGCCTACTGGAACTCAAAAGGGCTCTATTCAAAAATGGAGATTTTAGCCTTCTTTTTGAGTTTTTTGGAACGGGAAGCCACTCCCGGGCAAAAGAAATTTACAAATCCCACTTACAGGCACATCTCAGTCCAGAGGCCCAGACGTATTGGCAGAAACACATTCGATATTTTAATGGGAAAGGGATAAAAAAGACCTTTTACTACTGTGGTACCTCTGGTACCATTGCCTATTTCGCAGGAAAGTATTTCAAGCTTAGAAAAAGCCTATTTTCTCTACTAGAGAATTTTTTCCAGGCTACCTCTATCGAATATCAGGCTCAGCTCTATCAACAAATAGAGCGCAAACTGTGGAGCAGGTCTATGGAATGGATGGTTAATAGGAAATTTGTCATGTATCTAGCTGGGGTCCCAGATAGCCAAATCGAATTGTTCTCAACAAAGTATGAAAATGGGACCGTCGGATTTGTCCAAGAACGTTTTGAAAATGTTTTCACCCGACTTCCCGTTAGTGAGAACTATTTTTACCACGTTTACTTTCACGGAGAATATTCGGAGAACTGCTGTCCCAACTACCTCAAGGAAGGAAATTTCTCACAAATACGTGAGAAAGTCGACAATATCCAGACCCATACTTGTAGTGTAAGCGATTTTTTAAAAAATAATCCAGGGACATACAGCCACTATATTTTACTTGACCACCAAGATTGGTTGGCCTTCTATGACAAAGAAGCCCTAGAGGAAGAGTGGCGGCTCATTTTAGACAATAGCAAGCCCGGTACAAAGATTCTCATGCGATCTGCAGCGGATACCATCAATTTCTTTCCGGACTTTGTTCTAGAACAGGTAGAATTCATTCCTCAGAGTGAGTTAGAAACCATTCACAATCAGGATCGTGTGGGAACCTATGGTAGTGTGTATGTAGGGGTAGTCAGATAGAAAATTAACCAATGGTCCATTGGTTTTGGATTTTAGGACCGAAACGTCTTCTGAAGGCTGTGGACCATACACTCATAAATCAACTTCCTTATGGCAAATACCTTTGCTCCAAAATCTCAGGAACAAGAACAGCGAATTGAAAGCTATTATAAGTTTCAGTCGAAAATTTATGATAGTACCCGATGGACCTTTCTATTTGGAAGGAAGGAAATCATACACCGTATCCCTTTGGATACAGACCAAGAATTCCACCTTGCAGAGATTGGCTGTGGGACAGGTTTCAATATGGAACAGGTCCTCAAACGCTTTAAAAACGTCACCTACACAGGAATTGACGTATCTCCAGACATGGTTGCTCTGGCGAGTGCAAAAGGCGATAGATACCTTCAAGAGGTGCGTATTTTAGAGGAGCCTTACCAAGCTGGGAAACAATTTTTCCATACAATCCCTCAGGTGATTCTTTTCTCCTATTCCTTAACGATGATCAACCCCCAATGGACTGAATTGATTGATAAGGCCTATGAAGATCTGGAAAAAGGAGGCTATATTATGGTAACAGATTTCCACGATTCTCAATTTGGGGGCTTTAAAAAACACATGCAAGGACACCATGTACGGATGGATGGACATTTGCTTCCGTATCTTCAGGAAAAATTCTCAACCCTTTTTGGAGAAGTTAAAAAAGCCTACGGAGGGGTTTGGGAATATGTGTTATTTGGTGGCCAGAAATAAGACTCTCTGAGGTTTTGACAACATTGGGGAGACCAGGAAGTTGATATAATTGGTTTTTTCTTTCAGTATTTATATTTTCTTGAACAAGAACTAATGGTCTCCATCTATGTCTTCAACTAACTTAAGATCTCAGGCGCAAGGTCCCGAAGGGTTGGATCTCCTTTCCGACGGAGAGTTTCAATCTCATATGCTTGCAGGAGTCTCACGTACCTTTGCCTTGACCATTCCTCAATTACCCAAGCCATTAGACTTCATTATAAGTAATGCCTATCTTCTCTGCCGAATTATAGACACCATTGAGGATGAAATATTCCTTAATTTTTCCCGAAAACAACATTTTAGTGAAGTATACCAAGATGTCCTAGCTGGAAAAGAAGACCCATCCCAATTTTCTAGTAAACTTCTCCCTTTATTGGGCCCATCGACCCTCCCCTCAGAACGCATTCTGGTAAAGCACACCGATCGGGTGATTCGCATTTTACACTCTTTCCCCCCTTTCCAGCAAAGGATCTTAAAAAGGTGTGTAGAAGTAATGTCACGAGGCATGCTTTTTTTCCAAAAAAGCGTATCCAAAAAAGGCCTGCAAGACTTGGCTGCTCACAATTCCTACTGCTTCCATGTTGCGGGAATTGTAGGAGAAATGCTTACAGAGCTTTTTTGCGCGCATTCTAGCCCTATGGCTGAGCGAAAAGAGGAATTGATGAAGCTAGCGATTTCATTTGGCCAGGGACTTCAGATGACCAATATTTTGAAAGATCTCTGGGAAGACTTTGACCGAGATATTTCTTGGCTGCCTCAAGACATTTTTGGTGCGCAGGGCGTGGCTTTGGAAACCTTGGAAAAGGACAATCGTCCCCCTGGATTTGACCAGGGACTTATCGAAATGTTGGGCTTAGCTCATGCACACCTGGATCGTGCCATGCGTTATACCCTTATGATACCCAAGCAGGAAGTAGGAATTAGAAAGTTTTGTCTCTGGGCCCAGGGAATGGCGATCTTAACCTTACAAAAGATAAACCAAAACCGAAACTATGTAAAAGGAGAACAGGTGAAAATATCTAAAAATCAAGTCCGCTTGGTTTTGGCTTCTACCCATATTTTTGTGAAAAATGATCGGATTTTAAACGCATTGTATGGGCTGGCCAAAAAATCTTTACCCCATACCCCTGTAGGTGCTATTCCGCTTGGTACTCCAGCCTGAATACTTTCCCTCTGAATATATCAGTAAAATATACCAGCCCATCTGGCCCTAGGGCTATATCTAAGGGATTTCCCAAAGCTGGAAGATTATAGATGAGGAGATCCGTAAAAGACACTTGTGTAGACTGCCCCTGGCCCTGAAAAGTGAGTACCTGAATCCGTTTGGAATTGGTGCTAGGACCTACCTCAAAGGTTTTCCCAAATAGCACCATCATAAGTGAATTACGATAGGGTTCTGGGTATACTTCCGCCCCATACCATTCCATTCCGGTGGGAGAGACAGATTCCAACCAGGTATGAATCGGATCGACATACCCATTTTGATTTCCCGCCCCACTCCAAAGTGGCCATGCATAATTGGCACCCGACTCAATAACATTTATTTCATCTTCCAACACAGCCCCTATATCTGCTGCAAGTAATTCGCCTCCCTCTGTAAAGGTCATATCAAAGGGATTACGCAAGCCAGAAGCGTAGATGTAAGAACCAGGAAAAGGATTATCCAAGGGAATAGATCCATCTGGATTCATACGTAAAATAGAACCGGGTAACTGAGCGGTATCCTGCGCCCAATTCGGTCGAAACGCATCGCCAACAGCTATATATAATTTCCCATCTGGACCAAATCTCAGGCTCTGGACTTGATGGGCAGAACCACCGGGTATACTATCTAGTAATAGCCTGCCCTCTACTCCTCGGTTGTTTTCATCGCGAAAGCGAATAACCTTCCCAAGCGTATCTGACGAACTCCATACCGCATAGGAAAAATAAACATAGCGATTGCGCTCATAATCTGGATCAAAAGCAATTCCAATCAATCCATTTTCACCGTCTACAGGAAACCCTCCTGAAACAAAGGTGGCTAATGAGACAAAAGGTCTGGGCAATAGACTATCTCCTTGAATTACCTGGATATTTCCTGTCTGAAGTTCGTTTACGAATAATCGTCCACTACCATCGGGAGCAAAGGCAAGGGAGGTAGGCAGGTTCAATCCTTCCACCACTTCCTCTACTGTAAAACCCGCTGGGGTAATAAATGGCTCAAATAAGGGGGAGGGATTTCCAGATTCTTCGCTACCTTCGCACCCTGCTAAGAAGAAGAGAAAAATAGAAACAATGGACAATTGATACATTTTCATCCCGGTAAACTTTAGCAGCAAAACAAAACATTCTTTATTCCGTACTCCTTAATTTTGTGGAAATCCTTCAAAATTCAGTTCTTTGGATAAATATTGAAAGTTTCGAGAGTTAAAACTAACCTAATCTACTATAAGCTCCTAAGACATCGAAAAGCACCCATATGAATTGACACATACCTTTTTTATTAACTTTTGAAAACCTGAATTATAAATTTGATTGTTATGACCATTTCTTTGAACAGAAAGGCAACATATCTTGCTATTATTTTTTGCCTGTTCGGGTCAAGCATACTTGCTCAAACCTCAACAAGTAATCCTAGTGGACGCCTTGAAAATGACAAGGACGTTCGGGAATCTGCCTTACAGCAAATTGAACAAGAGCGCGAGGAAAACAATGAGGAGTTGACAAAAATGATTGATGAATTAGATCAACGCATTAAAATTCTGGATAAAACTCTTGAAAGAGAACGGGACGCCGAGACTAAGGTGGAGCGATTGGTAGAAAGGGTTCAAACCCTGGAAGCCATACAAAGAGCTATCAATCAAAAAGAACTCAACGTATACCAGCGAAATTACCAATCTGCGATCATTAACCTGGTTTCGATGGAGCGGGAGCTTAAGCCACTCATTCTCTTCAATTCCTCCCGAGAGTTCTTTTCGGGTTTGACTGATGTGAGCAATCCCATGCGTTATGAAGGATACGAACAGTGGTTCAAAACCTTCAAATCTTATGTTTCGCGAAATAAAAACCGCGACCCGGGATTAAATATCCTGAATAACTTAATCACCATATCTGGAAACCTTGCCCAAGGGGCTCCCCTAACAGGTCCTTTTACACAGGTACTCTTTTCTGGTATGAGCCAGTTTATTGAAGGGTTGGGATCCAGGCAGCGAGACTTAAAAACAAAAAGTGAAAAGATGTTTCAGTTGACCGTGGTATTGAGCCAGTTCACCCATGAGCAACAAATGATCGAAAACGAATGGGAGAGCATCAATGCTGAATTGGAAGAACTCAAAAAGCTTCACGAAAATTCCCTCCAGGAAAATTTTGCCAAGCTGAATATAGAACAGCAGAGCTTTCAAAGAGACTTTACTCGTCAAAACGATGCAAAAAGGCGCCTAGATTATTTGAATACCCTAACCAAGTTGGCGGAAAAGCATGTAGAAGGACGAAAGAAATCCAATCCAGATCGCTGGAAAGAAGAATATTACTATGAAATGTCAGTGGTACAGTCGCTGAAAATTCGATTCGGAAATATCACTTCTCGCATCAAGGAAAATATCAAAATGTATGATGAACTACTGAAAAAATTTGAGAATGATCCCTTGATCAAATCGAAGATTATCAGCCTTCAGGGCAAATTAGCCCACATGGATGATGCATTTGATAAGACCTTCAACCCCAGTGAATACATCGACTCCGCTTCCAAAATGTACGTAGTATATTGACCGACAGTACGGTGTAAGAAAAATCGATATTTAGGTAAAATACCCTCCCGGGCACTTGTAAATCATCTGAAACAAGTGTCCGGGTAATTTATTTATTCGAAATTATTTTTGGGTAATAAATTACATAACCTCATGTATAAGTTTTTGCCCTCTTTCTTTGCACATCCCTTGGGGAAATGCCTAATTGGGCTTTTCATTTCCTCAATCGTTATTGGGGCAAATTTCTTTCTTCCCATTGCTTCTGGCATAAACCAAGCTACCCCTGTAGGACCTTATGTGAACGGAGCATTCCCGACGATTTCGCCTTCCGAAGGTAATGGAGACTGGCAGGTGAGTGAGGCCTTCACAAATATCAGCTTCTCCAGGCCTATATTCCTAGCCGAAGAACCCCAGACCGGAAGATTATTTGTAGGAGAACACGTTGGAAGGATTTATTCCTTTCCCAATGAACGAGAAACTACAGATAAAAGACTGGTATTAGATATACGCAATGCCACATGGTTCAGTGGAGAATCAGGGCTATTGAGCTTTGCCTTTCACCCCAGGTATGGGATAGATAGCAATTACTTATATGTTTTTTATCAGTACGATGGCAATTTAAATTATTCTCGCTTGTCGCGATTTACCATCTCTCTCACCACTGGGCAAGCGGTTCCCAATAGCGAGCAAGTGCTCATCCAGCTATACGATCGGGCTAGTAACCACAACGCAGGAATGATCTTTTTTGGCCTAGATGGGTATTTATACATAAGTACTGGAGACGAAGGAGGAGGAAATAATGCCTATGATAACTCTCAGTCTCTTACCGACCGACACCTAGGTGGAGTTTTACGGATTGATGTAGACCGAGATCCAACGAGAAGTCATCCGATAAGGCGCCAACCTGCTTTGCTTCGAAACGATGATAATAGCTTCACGGCAAATTATTTCATTCCCAATGACAACCCTTGGCTAGATGGGAATGGCGCCTATCTGGAGGAATTCTATGCCTTAGGCTTACGCAATCCACACCGGATGTCTCAAGATCCAGTAACTGGTGAGATTTGGCTCGCAGATGTGGGACAAGGTAAGCGAGAAGAGGTAGACCTTATTGTAAAAGGAGGAAACTACCAATGGGGATATAGGGAAGGGTTTCTAAATGGACCTCAGAGTCAGCCCTCTCCCTTAATCGGGACGGATGAAGCTCCTATTCACGATTATGACCGCAATGACGGAAAGAGTGTTACGGGAGGCTATGTATACCGAGGAAATAGATTACCCTCTTTGCAAGGAGCCTACCTTTTTGGCGACTATGCAAGTCGTCGACTTTGGGCACTTAGAAGAAACCCTGATAATACCTATAGCAGGGAGCAGCTCATGACATTGCCCTTTGCACTTTCTTCCTTTGGGGTAGATAATGCTGGGGAATTGTATTTGCTCAATTTTGGAGGCGGTACCATCGAAATTCTCTCACGCCAAAGTGGCAGCACGCCTGATATTCCCAATCTCCTTTCGGAAACAGGAGTGTTTGAAAGTCTTTCTCCTTTGGTTCCCAGGGGCTTTTGTACCCCATATGATCTCAATGTTCCCTTCTGGTCGGATGGTGCTGAGAAAAAGCGCTGGCTGATTTTACCCAATGATGGACAGCATAATAGTCCCGGAGAACAAATCGAATTTTCTGAGTCAGGAGATTGGCAATTTCCTACAGGAACCGTCCTAGTAAAGCATTTCGAGCTATCACTAGACAGTCAAAACCCCACCCAAACAAGAAAAATAGAAACCCGTTTCATCGTTTTTGGGGAGAATAATTCTTTCTACGGAGTTACTTATCGATGGAATGAAGCGCAGACAGATGCGACCCTACTACTAGAGGGAAGAAGGGATACTTTTGCGTTACAAACTCCTCAAGGTTCTAGGTTCCTCGCTTGGTCTTACCCCAGCCCCGCTGAATGTCTTACCTGCCACAATACAGCCACAGGAGGTGCCCTGGGCCTACAGACGAGTCAGTTAAATGGGACGTTTCAATATCCGAGCACCAATCGAACAGCCAACCAACTCACTACCTTTGCCCATCTCAACATGTTAAGTCCATCACCAGATACCAACGCCCTCAATCAATTACCTATTGCAGCTCCCTCTACCAATACTTCTTTTTCCTTGGAAGAGAGGGCCAGGGCTTATCTAGATATCAATTGTGCCAGCTGCCACAGAAGCGGAAATACCATTCAGGCACGCTTTGACACTAGAATGGAAGAGAGCCAGGGAAGTCCTGGACTTTTCTATGGGGACGTGATCAAAGACCTAGGAATTCCCGGAGCTAAAGTCATCATTCCAGGAAGCCCCGATAAATCCCTGCTGTATCTGCGAATGAAGAGCGTTCACGAAGAGATTTCCATGCCCCAAATCGGAAAAAACGAGGTAGATAGCATCGGTATAGAATTAATTGGCAATTGGATTCAATCCCTTCCTCCTAGTGTGAGCTATCAAGGGAAAATGGGACAAACGCTCACATTCCCCCCTATCACAGATAGAGGCATGCTAGATCCTTCCTTTTCCTTAACTGCAAGTACAAGTTCGGGCTTAACTCCTACCTATGAGGTAGTTTCAGGACCAGCGGCTCTATCAGGCAATCAACTTAGCTTAACAGGTTCCGCGGGAGAAGTTCGTATTCGGGCAAGGCAACAGGGAAATGGAACGTATCACCCTGCACCTGAAGCTGTGCAATCCTTCTGGGTTCTTCCTGATGGGAAGGGACAGGGAAGTGGACTCACTGGACGATACTTTACCTCCCCTAGCCTTCAAAATGAGGTGTTTCGACGGACCGATCCGCAAGTCGATTTCAACTGGAATAGCAGTTCTCCTAGTCCCATCCAAATGGGATACGATGGATTTTCAGTCTCTTGGGAAGGTGAAATAGAAGTTCCGTATGGGGAGACCTACACCTTCATCACAACCACAGATGATGGCGTTAGGCTCTGGGTAAATGAGCAACTCGTCATTGATAGTTGGGAAGCAAGCGGTCCAGAAGAAAACAGTGGGCAAATCAGCTTGAATGCTTGGGATCGCGTTCCCATTCGAATGGAATTCTTCGAGGAGAGCGTCTATGCAGCTGCCCAGTTGCAGTGGTCTAGTACCAGCATTGCTCCCCAGGTGGTTCCCACTCGCTTCCTCTATCCACTTCCAACATCTACCCCTGAGATTTATCTCTGGCTAGAAGGGTACTTTAACTCCAACACAGGGTCTATGGTAAACGAACTCCAAGCCAGCGACCTATTACCTATGCAACAACCCTACAATTTTCCCCCCTTCAATTATGAAGGAGGTGAGAATGTATCCAGCATGTCGGCTTATGTAATTGATTGGGTGCTGGTGGAGCTGCGCTCCCCTACCCCACCCTATACCTTAGCAGCCCGCCAAGCTGTTCTTATCGATCCCTCGGGAATGCTCCTCAATACCTCTTTTGACTCACGGCTTATCTTTCCCGGACTGACTTCAGGGTCCTACCGAGTAGCAATTTTTCCTAAAAGCCATCTACCCATTATGAGTGCTCAGCCCCTTACCTACTCCTCCAGCGAAGGGCTTTCCTCCTACGACTTTCGCATCCCTTCTGCCGTAAGCGGAAGCGGTCAACTCAAGCAAATCGGCAATCATTACGTGCTGTATGCAGGGGATTACGACTTTAATGGCATCATCAACAACCTGGACTTCAATCAGTGGAAGCAGAATTCTGCCGCAATTAATCAATACCTATCCATCGATGCAGACGGCAATGGCATCGTCAACAACCTGGATTTCAACATCTGGAAATCTAATGGCAGTAAGATTGCTGTGCCGGAAGTGCAGAATTAGGGGGGAATTGGGCCATAGTCCATAGTCCATAGTCCATAGTCCATAGTCCATAGTCCATAGTCCATAGTCTGAACGCTTAACTTAAGATCAAAGTTATTCACACTTGTTTCAAGCAGGCACTCTTTTTTGTAAGACTCCCTAAAGGCCCCCCCAAAATCTAAAAAGGCACAATCCTCTGTGTCTTTACCTCTCTGCGTTTCATTTCCAAAATCCACCAGAAATCTACCAGGCGTCCACCCCTCATTTATCGTCAGAAATCAAAAACAGTCCCAAAATTCCCCTGTTCCAATCCCAATTTTCCCTACACCAATAAAAGGAAAGTCTACACGGACGTCCATCAAGCTCTGAAATTATCCAACGAATCAAGCTTATTGGGGTATACACCGGATATACATTGAAATATTATCTCATGTAAAAACACCATTTTAATCATGAAACATCTAATTGGAACTTTCGTCATTTTGCTAATAGCTGCTTCTTCCCTTCATGCACAGGGAAATTCATTTTTCATTGGGGCCAATGCTGGGACAAACTTCAGTAAGTACAAGTTTACCGAGGACCTTCAAGAGCTGTACACGCGCTCTAGCAGGTCAACGGGAATTAATGGAGGATTCACGGCTGGATTACAGTTGCAAAACTTCACCCTAACCACTGGAATTCAATACATGCAGAAGGGGGCTAAGTACGAGACTGATAATTTCACCGATACAGAAGGTACAGGATTCTTCACGGCTGATGAGAAGCTTCACTTTATCTCTATCCCAGTGGTAGTTGGCTATCGCTTGCCCTTAGACTATAGCTTTGGCCTGATGCTCAACATGGGCCCTTCTTTCAACTTGGGACTAAGCGGGAAAGTAGATGAAATAACCGAGTACTTTGGCAGTGAAGACCAATCCATTGAAAACTTTACTATCCTGTTTGGGAATGGCGTGAATGAAGAATACAGACCTGTTCAGGTGGGATTTCAATTTTCACCCGGGTTCTACGTCAATATCAATGAGAACAGTAAAATCACCTTCAATGCGACCTGGGATAGCGGACTGAACGATGCTTTTAACAGCAGATACAAGGAAGCCAATAGCTTTTTCGATGTCAACAAGGGCAAGCAGTTTTTCCGCTCTACTGTCCTTACCCTAGGGTACGAGTACCACATTTCATTTAGTGATCAATATTAAAAATTCCTGGGTTTCAGGAATTGGTTGAGGGGTATGAGTTGTCGGTTCACGGTTTTCAACCTGTATACTATACAGAACTTTCAAATCCTGAGCCCTCAACTCCCAACTCTAAACCCATTACTGCTAAACCCGAAACCGATATCATTATGCTCATTTGTAAAAATTGCTATACCGAAAATCCTGATGGCACCCATAGATGTCGTCAGTGCAACATGGCAGGAAACTTTGTCCACACAGGTTCTGCCGAACACAAACAGATGGTGTGGAAGGTAGAGAAAACCATTCCTGCCTGTAAGAACTGTGGGTGTGAGAGACCGGGTGAAGGGGCCAAATGCGTGGAATGCAATTTCCCCAACCCTTCTTACCAGCAAAAGACCACGCAAACCTTTGAATCTTCCTCTCATTTAGATTTTAAAATTGGGTAACACTTAGTTTCGAGTTACAGGTTTACGGTTTGACGTTTTACTTCGGCGACACCTAAGGGCATTTCAACAAGTCATTTCGCTTTTTACACTGCACAAAACCTCAAACGAGAAACTATAGACCTTCAAATACTTTTGTCATGTCAAGGAGAAAAAATCAATTGTTCAATCTGGCCTTTCTAGACCTAATCACAGGCGCGCTAGGAGCAGTCATCTTCCTCTTTATCATTACACCCAAAGGGGGAACTTCTGCAGCAGAGACCAGCCAGGTAGTCATGTATGTCGATACCGCTCAGATGAAAATCTTCGGAAGCTTAGATGATAGCTTGCGCACCAAACAGGTAGGAGATACCCTGATGACGGTCTTAGTGGATTATAAAAACTTCCCTAAGCCTGAAAAGCGGAAAGTAGAAGAGAAAAAAATAGATTTCAATCAACCCAAGGCTCGTCCGGTTGCAGTAGTTTCCAAACCAGTAGAAAGGAAACCTTCACCTGCACCGCCAAAACCTGAGAAAAAGCCTGTACCAATTACGGAAGGGCCCAAGCAATCTGAGGTTTTCACGGGGGATGCTCCTTCGGTTCCATGTAAAGTCTCCATTGAGGTTAACTGGAAAAATACTGCTGATAATGTCGATTTATTTGTCTGTAAGGGCGAAGAATGTGTTTATGGAGGCCGCAAACGCGTGAAAGGAGTTGGTGAGTGGGACAGTGGAAAATCTCGCAACCGCCTATTCGGAAACGACCTTCGCACCAACCAGGAATCTGTGCGACAGTTCAATGAAATCATTCCAGGAACTTATGACATTTATGCACAATTCAAGCAAAGCAAGGCTGGAAATAATTCCGTTCTATTGAAAGGCTTGATTTACACCAAGGGTAGCTCTGGTAAGCCTCAGGGAGAAACCTTCATGAAAACCCTGTTGCTAAGTAAAAAGCGCGTACATATTGGAAAAGTCATTTTGAAAAAGGATGGTAGTTACGAATTCACCAGAAAATAATAAAACTAAAAACCATGTTTAAAAATAAATCATTTCAACTCGCATTAAGCCTGATTGCAGGTATTGGATTATGGATACTCCTCATTATGCTAGGTTCTATATTTGATGCTGTACCCTGGCTAGGGAGGATCTTAGAAGCCCTAGGAGGCTCAGCCAATGGGTATATTCAAGGAGCTATCTATGTATTGTTTTTTTATAGTCTGTTGGAACTGCGCTCGCGTCGGGTGGCGATCAAATCAGAATTTGGCGGCTTTGATCTACATCTCCTTCCAGAGCGAGACCAGTTGGTGCTATCTCCGGAAGAGGTCGCAGACATAAAGCTAGGAATCATTAAGTTGGAGAAGCAAGGGAAACGATTTTTGCTAAGCGACTTAATCAAGAAAGCGTGTACCCAATACCGAAACGACAAATCCGTTTCTGAAACCCTACAGGTATTCAATGCCCAGGTAGAAAACAGCAAGAGTGAAGTAGAGGGTAAACTGGAGATTGTTCGGTATCTCCTGAGCGCCATCGTGTCGCTGGGATTCATCGGCACCTTGATCGGTCTTTCCACCTCTATCGGTATGGCTCACTTGGCGAAAACAGCTGAAGGTATGCCAGAAATTACGAGAAACCTGAACGTGGCCTTCGATACTACTCTGGTTGCCTTACTCGTAGGATTGATTCTCAACTTCCTATTTCATCGCTACCTAGAGTATATTGATACCTATTACTCTCGAACAAGGTCCTACGTGATCGACAACTTAATCAGTCGGATTTACGTGCCGGTATAGGGAAAAAATAAGAAGCCAGAGGAGAGAGGGGTTCCTCAGGGAAACAAGTGAGTATGAGAATCTGTTTCAGCCAGATGCTTAAATAGAATCCATTCATCCTCCAACTCTCTTCTGGCTACTATTTTCTGGTTTCTCTCCTCTCACATCCTTCCTTTCTTCTTGGCTTATAGCCCACAAATTCTCTACCTTTGAGGAAAGACGTTCTTATGCAATCGGACCCTTATTCCTCAATTCCCCGCATCCCCATACCCTTACCGACTTTTAACTTTACCTACCTATTCTCGGCTTTTTTCTTACTCAATTCTTGCAACGAATCCGCCGTTACTTTCAAAGACGTGAATCCTATCAGGGGAAAGCAACGCATCTTAGTGGTAAATCAAACGGGAAATCGGACCTGTGAATCCGGCATTTTTATCACCTTCACCCTCAGTTCAGAAAATGACCAGATCGATAGAATTCTAGAACCGCAGCAGCAAGATACTGCCTTTCTTGATATTCAAGCGAATGGGCAACTTGGGGTAGAAGTATCCGAGTCTCGAACAGGGTTGGTGTTAGCTAAAAGTGCAATCGCTTTTTCAGAAAGATTTGGTGATCCACAATTGTCCCAAAAGGTCCGAACCATACGCTATTGTGAAGAAGGACGTGTTACCTTTGTAGACTTTTAGCTTTATCCCTACCCTATGAAACCAAATCTATCCCCCAAAGAGATTGCAAAGTTTTCTGATGTTGTTCTATTCGGATACTTAGAAGAGGCTAAGGCTATGCTGGAAGAAAAACCTGAATTACTCAATGCACAAGACCCATTTGGGTTTACGGCCTTACACAATGTAATGACCGAAGAACACTTCTCTATTGTCAGATACTTAATCGAACAAGGGGCAAAGGTAAATATTCAGAATGATGAGGGGATAGCCCCCTTGCACTTGGCCTGCTATCCGGAACACGCAGGTCTCTTGGTAGAAGCTGGGGCAGATATCAACCTAACAGATCAGAAAGGCAATACCCCATTACATATTTTGGCAGCAGAGGGAGAGGAGCGCTATGAGGTAATCGAATTTCTTCTTGATAAAGGAGCTGATCAGACGCTAAAGAACAAAGAGGGTTATACACCTCTGGATATTGCAAAAATCCGTGAGGAGAAGGACTTGATTGATTTATTTCAAGGCGATTAAGAAATTTAACTCCCTTGGGGTAATCCTATCGGGAGCGATGACCCAATATGCATCTCCAATTATATACTCAGCCTTCCATCCTAAATACACGCTCAATAGAAGACTTATAGCCCTTAGGCATGTTCAAATTGGGTACTTCTCCCTTGGAAAAAAGTCTCACTTCCTTGTGCTCATGGCTGATATGGATTGCCTTAGGGTTGTGGTAGGAATGATGACATAAGTAAGTGATGATTACGACGTCTACCCTATCCTGGATCCTGTATACCCAAGAATCAATAATCTGGGGAGCCCTTACAACCAAGTCCAATTCTTCGTCAATTTCCCGAACGACACAGGTCTCTGGACTCTCCCCTTTATCCAATTTTCCACCCGGTAATTCCCATTCATCCCGAACATTCTTGAGTAGGACCACCTTTTCTTCGATAAGGACTACCCCTTTTACAGATACAGGATATTTTCGGGAAAAGGCATCTGTTGGGTAAAAGGCAGACAAACCTTGAATAAGCTTTTGCTTGAGCATGTAGGTCTGTAGATTAGAGGGTGCAATAGGATTAACGAGGGGATAGCTTCCAACAACTTCCTAGTCAATATACCATATTTTCGGTTATCTCTCGCAGGGCACTAACCACTCGTTCCGTTTCTTCTTTTCGGGGTTTTGTGTCCCAACTTCCACGTATATGATTTCCTCCTAAGATAATCGCATCTCGCCTGGGTATGGCATAGGAATCAGGGCCCATAATTCCATAGGTTAATTCAGGTTGTGGAAGGAGAAAGGATAACTGGCCAGAAACGGGGAGAAGGGCTTCATCTTCAAATAATGCTTTTGAACCAAGCCCCGTGCAGTTAAACACTATGGTTTCTTGCAGTTCATCTATGTGTTCCAACTTCTCGAAGGTTTTTATATGGATTTTTCCGCCAAATGCCAAGAACCTAGAAAGCATATTCTCCAAATAAAGGGGGATGTTGAATACCATACGGGAAGTATGGCTTACCTTCCACCCTGGAAAGGGGTGGGACTGAGAATCCATTTCCGTTGTCTCAGGCAGAAGCCCTGGTATAGAAAGGTGAGAAGAAGATGCTTGTCGAGGACTAGCTTGGGGATGCATCAATACATATGAGTCGGTCCATTCCACTTGATCTACTAACCCGAGCATATCCTGAAATCTACGAAAAGAAAATGTACAGTCCTCTCGCCACTGCGTTATAAATGCTTCATCTATATGGGCATCTTCGGCCAAGTAATGATTAGGAGACCAAGTACCTGTTGCTATACTTGAGGTTACAGCAGGGGGAAGTGCCTGAGTGTAAATATTTACTTGCTTTCCTTGCTCCTGTAATAAAATTGCAGTGCTCAAACCCGAAACCCCACATCCCAATACGGCATATTCTCCAGCGTGCAAAGGGTCGGTAAGGTCAACCGCCCGCTTGGCACAACCCCAAGAAAGAGACCAACCACTTCCTCCATGTCCATAATTGTGAATGAGTTGCTTTTGCCCAAGGGATACTTTTTCAATCCGAGGTCCTAAAGTACGATAGGGTCTAAGCCCAACCGTTTCTTTGATTACCCGATCCATTGATACCTTCAACTTGGGAAAAGTACGTTTTTTTATAAAAAATCTATATTTTTCCTCTACAATATTGGCCACTTTCTCTTCGGATACACATCCGTTTACTACACCTGTAGCCCCTAAGGCCAAAAATGAAGCATTTTTTATAAATTTTCTTCTATTAGGCATTTTATTTTTCATTTTCTCTAAAAAATAAGGGGTTTATTTTAGGAAAACAAAAAAATTTGAGCCACCCCAACCTATGGGATGGCCCAATTCTTAGACACTCTTTATAGGATATATTTTCCTACCTTATTCTTGTCCTGTACGAGGTACGTGCAGGCGTCCGAGTAGAGGTTCGGGCAGGAACTCTCGCACGGGTAGTTCTCTGCACCCGTACTTGATTTACCGGGACCACACATACTGGCCTGCGATAGAATGCGCGATTGAATCTTCCAAAACGGTAGGGATTTCCCCAAGCCCAGTAGTTTCCATACACTCCATATGGATAGGCAAAACGATTATTCAACCAAGGGTCATTTTGTGCCCTAAGGGCAGTAAGCTCGTTTTCTACTGCGCGTTTTTCACGCTTCCAAGCCTTTTTTTCTTCGGATGTCAACAAGCGTTTATCCACATCCTTCAATTCAGCTAAACGGTCTTGCAACTCTTCTATGCGCAATTCTTCATCATTTTCACGCAGAAAATCTACTTCTTCCTCCAATTGTGTCACCTTCTGCTCCAATTCTGCTCTGCTTAAATTATTCTGGGCGAATACACTCAATCCTAAGCCTATGCCCAAGAGGGTCAGAAACCCCACCTTCATCATCTTCTTCATGGTAATTAATATTTAAAGAAACCTAACTAATAAGAAACAACTACCTGATTAGACGGGGTTCATAAAGGGGAGTTATACAGAATTCTCCCAATGGCAAGCATAGGCTTACAATCGTGTAGGAATTTTGTGCATACGTGGGGCGAAGAAGAGGAGAAAGACGAGAGTATCCAGTTGAATGAAAGACGAACCTCTCTCTATATCCAAGGTTTCCTACGCAATATCTCCTCTATGGAAGACTATCCGTAAATACACTGTCCACTTCTATATCATCATATTGAATGGCTTTGAGCTCTCCAATTTTGGGGATTATTTGGATGAGAAAACGCTGGTTCCTTTCTTCATCTATAGGATCTCGTCCGGCTCCCCCTTCGCCACTACCAGAAATCATCACCTCAAAGCGATTAGGATCGAAACGAACTCCTTGTTCTTTCCAAAGCCTTACTAGAGAAAGGGCCCGCTCATAACTCAATTCATAGTTTCTGCTGTAGTCATCCCTGGAAGACATCCCTTCAATCACCAACAGGTACTTAATGTTGTCATCCGGTTCTAGGTTATCTATCATCCCCTTAAGAGCGGAACCTGCCCCTTGCAGCATGGACTCATATTGAGGCTGAATGGTGTTCTGACCTTTCAGAAACTGTACCTGTGTCTTCAATACATGGCGTTTGTACTGGGGTTGATAAGTGAAATACCTGGGATCCAGGTTTTCAATGGCCTTTTGAATTTCCTGGAGTTTCTTGTATTCTTCCTCCATTACCAGTAGACGCATTTTTTCGGTGTTGAGCTGCTGGATGAGAGAACTTGCAAACATTTCGCGTTCGCTCAATTTTCTTCGCAAATTTTCCATTGCCAATTCCTGCTTATCCAACTCCAGGCTTTTCAACCGTATATCTTCCTCTCGGTCCAATACATCGTCCTGTCTCAAGAGGAACATCCTATAGCTAAATACAAACAGTGCCAAAGCCACGATGAACAGTGCCGTTAGCAAATCCGCATAGCTGATCCAAAATAACTTGCTGCTATCGCTTTTCATAAGGAAATGAGGTTAATAAGGTAAGTTGCTCCGCTCGCTATCCCAACTATACAAGCGATTATCCCAGCTGCAACGAAAAACTTAAACAAGCCCGACTCGAGAAATACTCCTCCATTAGCCTGAGATTCTAGCTTTGCGTTCAAGCTCTTCATCTCATTCATCATGACTTGATAAGCCTGCTGACCCTGAGATACAGAGCCCAACAAGCGTTCATTTATTTCCAGACTCCTTTGCTGGATGTTTGCTACCTCTCTACGTATCCCATTGAGGTCCTGGTTTAACGAATCTGCAAATGCCCTTGTATCTCCATGTTGCAAAGAGGAGAGGTATTGGTCCATTTTCATGTAGGCGGACTGGGCACTCTGATCTATGGCTCGGAGGTTATCATCTACAATCTGATTTAATTTTTGGTCTACCTGAGAAAAATGCCGACCTAAGTTCGAAGAAAGATCCTCTGCTTTTTGGGCATAAGATTCAATGTAGGAAATCTGCTTTTCTATGAGGCCATCGTTTACCTGGAGGAAATTCCCCATTCCATTTAGGCCTTGCTCAATGTTACGGATCTGGTTGAAAACGCCCTTAAGGTCGCGGAAAAGCTTAAGGGTTTCTTCAAGTGAACTGTTCATGTGAGACTGATACTGGACAAAGCCCTGGTTAAAGGCAGATAGCGATTCCCGAAGAGAGGAAAGTGTCTGGTTTTGCGTTTTGGGAAGTGCAGGGAGAATGTAAGTACGCAGAAAGGTAAAATAATCGTATTCTCGCTTGTCCCGAGTCTTTCTTGCATTCTTGAAAATATAATTGCTGCGCACAGTTAGTAACAAGCCCATTGCACTACCAATCATCCCTATTAAGACCCCGCCAATAAAGGAACCTATGGACTCATCCGACACACCATCAAAGGCGATCTTTATCAAACCAATGATCACCCCTGTAAAGGTACACAGGAGGCCTACGTATAAAGGGAGGTTAATATTTCCTTCTATTGCATCCTCCTGAGATTCCAGTTTTATCTCTGACATTTCTTTCAAGATGTCAAAGTTGGCTTCCCCCTTATTCTTCTCCAGATAGGAATTGGTTGTCTGCACAATCTCCTTAAAGTAGGGATGAAACCTGGCCTGTTCTTCTATGAACTCCATGGTTTCAGGTTCTGCGGTGAGCAGATCCTGATCAAGAGAAGAAATTGGGACGGACTTAGTCGCGAGCCAAGGCTTCTCGGGATAGGTCTGAGCAAACTGCTTGATCGCTCGGTTATTGGAAAAAAAGATATAAAATTGTGCAGCTACAGCGAGCCCCACAACTAATAGTTCGACAATAAATATGAGATCCATGAGTGTTAGTGGTTGAGTAAGACAACTTGCTGTTGACCGTATTCCTACGAATCTGTGTGGTAGGGGGTCATGTGAAAATAGGTAATAATTGTATCAATAAAGGATGGAGCTATAAAATTTGTACGAATTAGATCAGCCGAACATATATTGCAACAAATTAAACAAAAAGCATGCCCCAGCTTCTCCTTTCTTTATGAAGACCCTTTCACTTTTCGGTGCGATCTTATTGGGAATCTGGTTGTATCAAGCCAAGGAACTTTCCTTTTTAATCCGATACAACCTCATAGCTATGATGTTTTTTGCCTTCCTGGATTTTGAAATCCACAAGAATCTATTTCGGTGGATTCACCTGAAAATTTTGGTGGCAAACTGCCTAATGGGCTTCCTCGCATTTTTCATTACTCAGTTAATTACGCCTGATTTAGCACCTGTTGCCTTCATCACAGGTATTATGCCCACAGCGATTGCAGCAACAGTAATCATTGGATTTTTGCAAGGAGAAAGCACTTTTGTAGTGGTGTCCGTACTTGTAACCAATGTGGGAATGGCCTTGCTGCTACCCATTTTTCTCCCCTTTGTCCTACAAACCGAACAGTCTATATCTACGCAAGCGATACTCATTCCTGTTTTCACTACTGTATTCACCCCTCTCTTATTGGCTTTGGGTTTGAGAAAAATCTCTCTAAAGGTTACAGAAAAACTCATACCTTATCGTCCCGCTACCTTCTATTTATTTGTGTTCAATGTATTCTTGGCCAGCGCAAGTTCAAGTCATTTCATTCGCTTCGAACTTTCGGGAGGCTGGGACCTACTCTGGCAAATTCTTTTTGTGACTTTTGTGATTTTTGTGTCAAATTTTGTTACTGGGGACCTTTTGGGGCGTCCACAGCAAAGATTAGAAGGACAACAATCCCTAGGGAGAAAGAATACAATGTTCGGCTTGTGGCTTGCCTTAACCTTTGTGAGCCCTATAGCCGCACTAGGGCCTGTCTTCTACATTCTGCTACAAAATACCTTCAACTCCTATCAGATAGCCAAAAAGTCCTCCTAGAAAGTATTCCATTCAAAAAAAATATATGTTATTGTTGGAATTATATTTGTGGCGAATTAATCTGCTGCAAATTTGATACTATTTACATGTGTAACGTTTTTTTACAACGATTTTACCCTTCCATAAGAAAACAATCCTTACCTGTACATTCAGGAATCTGGCTCCTTTTATTATCCAGCATTTGCTGGACTACGCTATCCATTGCCCAACCCTATGGAATAGATAAGCCTGAACCTATCGGTAAATTTCTTAACGGACAGTTACCCACTATAGCCCCTACAGACCCTATTCCGCTAACCTGGAAAGTAGAAAATGCCTTTCCCAACCTCAATTTTGTTGATCCCTTAGATATGAGGGAATATCCGGGAAAGAATACGTTTGTAGTTGCGGGTAAAACGGGACTCCTCTGGACTTTTGACAATGACCCCAATGTATCCAGTAAAACCTTGTTCTTAGATATTTCTGCTCAGGTAAGGATTTCTGGCGATGGAGGTTTCATGGGCTTTGTATTCCATCCAGAGTTTGGCCTGCCCAACTCACCCAACCGAGGCTTTGTATATGTATACTATCGCTACCAATCACCTGCTGGAAGCAATGGTGGCTGGGGATATTCTCGACTCACTCGCTTTACGGTTCCCGATGGCGAGGAGATTGCCGATCCCCAATCGGAGTACGTCCTCATTCAGCAATTTGACCGAGGAGATAACCACAACGGAGGAAGTATGTTCTTTGGACCCGAAGATGGGTTCCTATATCTCAGTATCGGGGATGAAGGGGGTACTTTTGATCCCTTGGCATCCACCCAAAAAATCAATAGAGGATTTTTCAGTGGCATACTTCGCATAGACGTCGATAAGCGAGGGGGTACTATTAGCCACCCCATTATCCGGCAGCCACAAGGTATGGAACGCCCCCCTGAGGGTTGGCCAGGGACTTTTAGTCAGGGATACTATATCCCCAATGACAACCCTTGGGTAAGCGACGATGGTTCTACGCTTGAGGAATTTTGGGCCCTGGGCCTGAGAAGCCCTCACAGGATGTGGTTTGATGCCCCTACAGGAGATCTATGGGTAGGGGATGTAGGCCAAGGCGTAAGGGAAGAAGTTTCCCTTTTGAAAAAAGGAAGCAACGCCCTTTGGCCCTACCGAGAAGGAAATCATAGAAGAATTGGGAGCGACCTACCCGAAGACTTATTTGGGAATCCTACCCAACCCCTCATAGATTACCCTCGCTCAGAGGGAAAGAGTATTATCGGAGGGATTGTGTACCGGGGAGAGAAATGGGCGAGTTCTTTAGGGGGAAAATACCTTTTTTCCGATAATGAGGCACAGAAAATATGGACCTTAGACTACTACAACTCGGGGTCTCTTGAAAAAGAACTCATTGCAACCATTCCCTTCGAAACCAATGTATGGAAGGACGGCGTTTCGCATATCTACACAGATCAAGTTGGGGAAGTATTTATCTTACAACTCGCCGGGCATAATCGCTCTGGAGGAAGAATATACAAGCTAGCTCCACAGACCCAAGGCGCTCCCCAAATAGAAGCCCCCAAATTACTTTCTGAAACAGGGGCATTTTCGGACTTACCCTCTTTGACGGTTTCTCCAGGCTTAATTCCCTACCAACCCAATCTTAGTTTTTGGTCAGACGGAGCCGGTAAACAGCGGTGGATTGCCTTGCCCAATGATGGAACGCACAACAGCGCAGAAGAAAAAATCAATTTCTCCGAGACGGGAGAATGGAGTTTTCCCGAAGGTACCGTCTTCCTGAAACATTTTACCCTCCCCAAGAACGATGGTAATCCAAATGATGTTCAGCATATAGAAACCCGATTCCTGGTACATGGAGAGGATGGCAGCTATTATTTCTTAACCTATAAGTGGAGAGAGAACCAACGGGAAGCGGACCTGGTTCAAGCGGCTGAAGATCGCACGATCACAATCCAAACTTCTTCAGGATTCCGTGAACAAATTTGGCATTATCCAAGTGAAAGTGAATGCCTTAGCTGTCATAATGCAACTGCCAAACGGGTATTAGGAATGAACACCCGCCAAATGAATGGGAGCCTCACCTATCCCCAATCTTCCAGAAATGCCAACCAACTCGAAACCCTGAATTCTCTCAATTGGTTTCAACCCGCACTATTAGAATCCGCAATACCCAGCTACCCCACCCTATCTAGCCCATCAGCCGCCTCAGCCGCTATTGAAAACCGCGCCTTGTCGTATTTAGATGTAAATTGTGGGTACTGCCACCGCCCAGAAGCCTTACAGACTAACTTTGATCTGCGTTTTACAACTCCCTTGGCCAATAAAGGGATCATTGAGGGGGAGGTAGGAGACAACTTAGGCATTCCTGGAGCGAAATTAATCGTTCCGGGTGAAGAAGCCTCCTCTATAATCTATCAACGATTAATCTCACTTCACGAAGCTGTAATGATGCCCCCGCTTGCCAAACGCATTGTCGATGAGGAAGGAAAAGCCCTCATAGCGGAATGGATACAAAGCCTGGGGATTCCAAGAGACACCCTAGCCCCTTCTATTCCCAACGGACTTAAGGCTGAAGCTATCACGGGGAATTCTATAAGGCTTACTTGGAATGCCTCAAAAGATAACATTCAGGTAACGGGATATCAGGTTTTCCAGGATGGGTTTCCCGAGCCCATTCAGGTTACTTCAGGAACTTCTTTACAGGTTTTGGGGCTCAGTCCTGAAACCATTTACATGTTCGCAGTTGCGGCATTTGACTCTGCGGGAAATGTATCCGAACAATCTGCTGCCATCCAAGTATTTACCATAGATTCAACGGCATCTTGTGAAGAGGCTTATAACCTCGCCTTAAACCAAAAAAGCTACCAATCTTCTACAAAAGGTGATGGAGTAGCTGAAATAGCTGTAGATGGAGATAGGGATGGTAGTCGCGGAAATTGGGGTCCCAATGCATCGATTACCCATTCCCTGACGGAAGCCCAGCCCTTCTGGGAAGTGGACTTAGGAACCCAAGCGGAAATTTCTGAAATAGACATTTATAATCGAACAGATAGCTGTTGCATCAGTCGACTGCGAGATTTCTATGTGTTGGTTGCTTCCAGCCCTTTCGATACTACGCGTTCGCTTGCTGAAAGGGTAAATGATCCCTTGGTTTATGCACAATTTTTTGCGGGCAGCGCGGGAATTACGGAATCTTTTTCACTTGATGTATCGGGAAGATACGTAAGGATTCAACTCTCAGGTACTTCTGGAAAATTGAACTTGGCTGAAGTTGAAGTGTATGGCTGCCCATTAGAGAGCCCAGACTTCTGTTCCGGCATTCCTGAGGTAAATCTTCAGCCTGTAGGGCCGTTTAGTGTTGGTGATGCGCCACAACTCCTACAGGCAAGTCCAACTGGAGGAATTTGGTCTGGAGAGGTGGAGGCAAATGGACTTTTTGATCCTACAAAAGGACCCGGAGAATATACAGCTATTTACACCATCTATGAAGGACAAGAATGCCAAAAGCGTGATTCGCTAACTATTATTGTACTGGATTCTAACAATCCGGTCTATTGCCTATCACCTTTTAACCTCGCTCTGGATAAACCCGCAAGCCAATCATCTACCTATGGAGATGGCTTAGCCTCCCTTGCAGTTGATGGAAATGTGGAAGGATTGGGAGGCCCTTGGGGAGCCAATGCGAATATTACCCATACTATTTCTGAGCTCCATCCCTGGTGGCAGGTAGACTTGGAAAACCAAGCCAACATTGAGGAAATACGAATCACCAATCGCCAGGATTCTTGTTGTCTGAGTAGGCTGAACAACTTTTATGTATTTGTCTCTTCTCAACCTTTCGGAGATTCTCTGTCGCTAGATACCTTCATTTCGGATCCAACCATTTCTAGGTACTTCTATGAAGGATCTGCCGGAAGGGTAGAATCATTATCAATTCCTTCTTCGGGAAGGTATGTACGCATTCAATTAACAGGTACTCCAGGAACCTTACACCTGGCAGAGGTGGAAATCATGGGATGTCCACAGATTGCTCCCCCTCTACCAAGTTGTACGAGTCCGACTAATCTCGCCCTGAACCGCCCTGCTATTCAGTCCTCTACCTATGGAGACGGTCAGGCAATTCTGGCAGTAGATGGCGACACATCAGCAAATGGAGGGCCTTGGGGTAGACAAGCTAACATTTCTCATACAAGCCCTGAAACTCAGCCCTGGTGGGAGGTGGATCTGGAAAATTTAGCCGAAATTCAAGAAGTAACCATCTATAATCGCTCGGAGGAATGTTGTTCTCCACGCTTGAGAGATTTTTACCTCATGATTTCTTCCGCTCCTATTCCTCAAGATATTCCACTAGATACTTTGCTTGGGGATTCCTCCATATCTTTTACATTTTTTCCAGGGAGTGCCAGTATAAAAGAATCAATACCGGTCTCCGCCTTGGGACGGTATGTCCGCATTCAACTATCCAGCGATCTAGGAACCCTGCATATGGGAGAGGTTCAAGTTTGGGGCTGTGCGGCTGAATCTAACCAAGTTACTGATAATCAAGGCTTCCGGTTGTCTTCAGAGGAAGCTCAAAATACCTTTCCCATAGGAAACCCTGGATACGAAGTTTATCCCAACCCCTTCTCTACTACCCTATCTCTCCTACAAGTAAGTGGAGATAGAGAAAAAAGGGAAGTTACTGTCACAGATGCCTTGGGTAAGAATATCTACAGAAATGTCTGGGGTTTCGACCAAAAAACGCACGTCCTCCAAACACACTCCTGGAGTCCTGGTATATACATCCTCAGTATCCAAACTACAGCAGGAATCACCAGTATGAAAATTTTCAAGTGAAATGTAAGTACAAGAGGAAAATAAATTTGTTTTTCTTCATTTTGGATTTTGATTTTTTTTCCTATTTTCGTAGTGAAAAGGAATTTTTATGACTACCCAGTCATAAACTTAGATGAAATTGCTATCGGAGCACACCTTCCCTTCCGATGAGCTTTCGTACGCACAGGCACAACACAATTGGGTCCTTTACATGTATGTTCTCTCATTCAATTTCCTACGTTGGCAATTGAATATTATGAGTAATGAGAAACTATTTACTTCGAAAATCATTTTATTTTTTTATAAATAATAATGGAAAATATAATTTTATAAGTGATTATTTTACTAAATTTACAATGAAATAACTGGGATTCATATAACTCGGAAACAACCTCCTACAAAGAATACATGCGAGTCGATCAATTAACCGCCAGCAGGGCGATCCGCTATGGATTTTGCCCACAAAACATCCTTGTCCTTTCCAAAGTACTTTTCTTCCTGGTATTAATGCATTTCAGCTTTTATAGTTGGGCTGTGAATCCTGAATTACCCCCTCCATATGGACTAGATAATCCTCAATCCATAGGGAAGTTTTTGAATGGGAATTTACCTTCGAATACGCCGACAAGCAGTTCAGGTACTGTAACCAGTTGGAAAGTTGTTAACGCTTTTCCTAACATCAATTTTGTAGATCCGGTGGATATGAGAGAGTATCCTGGACAAAACAGAATGGTTATAGCGGGTAAAAATGGACAGGTTTGGACCTTTCAAAATAGTCCTAATGTTTCCTCACGCACCTTATTTTTGGACATTAGCAGCAGGGTTAGATCAGAGGGAGATTGCGGAATCTTGGGGATCATTTTTCACCCTCAATTTGGACAAGGTGGCTCTTCCAACCGAGGGTACTTTTATGTGTATTATCGCTATACTCAACAGAAAGGCCGTAGCGACCAGCTAGCCTATGTGAGGCTCTCGCGGTTTCGCGTTCCTGATGGACAATCTACTGCTGATCCCAATTCCGAATATGTGATGATCCAGCAATATGATCGACACGATTGGCACAATGGAGGAAGTATGTTCTTTGGACCCAGTGATGGCTTTCTTTATGTAATTATGGGCGATGAAGGAGGTGCGAGGGATGAGTTTAATTCTTCACAAAAAATCAACAAAAACTTTTTCGGAGGAATCCATCGAATTGATGTAGACCGGCGCGGGGGAAATATAAGCCATCCCATACGCAGGCAACCTCAACCTCCCGTAAATCCTCCCTCAGGTTGGCCTGGCACGTTCAGCCAGGGTTATTATATTCCCAACGACAACCCCTGGGTCAATTCAAATGGGAGTATCATGGAAGAATTCTGGGCGCTGGGATTTAGAAGTCCCCACCGTATGTGGTTGGACCCTCCGACTGGGGATATTTGGGTAGGGGATATCGGCCAAGGTGCTCGGGAAGAAATCTCTATTGTTCACAAAGGAGACAACGCCCAATGGCCCTACAAAGAAGGGTTTAGAAATGGATTCACGTCCCGACCTGGTAACCTAATCGGTACCGATACCCCTCCTCTACTCGACTATGATCGCTCTGATGGCTCCTCCGTAATCGGAGGGTTGGTCTATCGGGGAAGCAAATGGGCGAATTCTCTGGGGGGAAAGTATATTTTCTCGGATAACGTGGTCCAGAATATCTGGACAGTAGACTACTACAACTCTGGGAGTAATCAGAAGCAATTGATAACTACGATACCGTTTGAGACCAATGTTTGGAAGGATGGTGTGTCCCATATTTTTACAGACCAGGCAGGAGAGGTTTATATCCTTCAACTTGCCGGACACAATCGGTCTGGTGGTCGAATCTATAAGCTTGCTCCTAATTCTCAGACTTCCGGCGGGACCAATGCACCCACGCGACTCTCTCAAACAGGGGCCTTTACCAACTTGAATTCCTTGACGCCTAGGAGTGGGGTAATTCCTTATGAACCCAACGTTACTTTCTGGTCAGATGGGGCTAAAAAGAGGAGATGGCTTGCCTTGCCGAACAATGGGTCTCACAATACCTCTGGGGAAAAAATTCAGTTTTCCCAAAACGGAGAATGGACTTTCCCTAGTGGAACCGTGTTTATTAAGCATTTTGACTTTCCTGTAGATGATAGAAACCCTACCATCACCCGAAAAATTGAAACCCGATTTACCGTCCGAGGCGACAATGGCCAATATTATTTTTTAACCTATCGATGGCGGGAAGATCAGAGCGATGCAGATCTAGTCACCTCCTCACAAAACCGGACCTTAACCATCCAGACGAGTTCTGGAACTCGACAACAGGTATGGCATTATCCTAGCAATACAGAATGTATTACTTGTCACAACTCTTCCGTTAGACAAGTACTTGGGCTCAATACCCGACAACTCAATGGGGATATGCGATACCCTAGTACAGGAAGAATAGCCAACCAATTAGAGACTATGAACCACTTGAACTGGTTCACAAGCACGTTGAATGAATCCCAATTTCCTTCCTTCGCAACGGTTAAACCTGCGAATCATCCTTCAGCTTCTTTAGAAGATCGAGCTCGGTCTTACCTGGATGTTAATTGTGGGTACTGCCACCGTCCCGGAGCTTTGCAGACTTCATTTGATTTGAGGTATACGACCTCCTTGGCTAACCAGGGTATTCTCAATACAAATCCCGGGGACAACCTAGGAATCACAGGAGCCAAACTGATCGCTCCTGGAGACGCAAATAAATCGGTTATTTATCAACGGCTCATATCTTTACATGAAGGGGTGATGATGCCTCCCTTGGCAAAAAATAAGGTAGACGAGGAAGGCAAACAACTCATTCGGGATTGGATCAATGGTATGGGAGGGAGCACGGACACACAGGCTCCGACAGTTCCGAGTAATTTAAGTGCTTCCAATATTACTCCTACCAGTTTTACCCTAACCTGGAATTCTTCTTCTGACAATGTAGGGGTCGCCGGATACCAGATCTATCAAAATGG
>JBCCTX010000054.1:0-29201 GCA_039197765.1 Bacteroidota bacterium | reverse complement strand
TTTTTTCTTCCGAACTTAAGTCCTGCGTTTCATCCCAGAAGATGTAATGGAAAAAAGAGGAAGTGGGAAGTTGACCATTGGTATGGAGGAGGGTGTAAAATGGCGTTTTTTCCTGTACTACCAATCTGCGGATATAGCTGATCAGGCCATTTACACGATAGGCAAACAAGCCTAAACTTGCAAGTACGCCTGTAAAGTACATATTCCAGGCTATTTGTCCCCAAGAAATCGGAGCAGAAGCAACCTGACCGGGAGCGGTGATCAAGATGGGTTCTAAAGAGAAACTCAGTACCTCATGTACACTGGGAAGGGTAATTTCTGGCAAAAAGGTCCATTGGGTCAAGGGGAGAAAAAAGGACAGCATCAAGGTCCCTAGTAGGAATACTCGGTTGAAGCGAAACCAGGTTTCTTTTCGCAGGAAAAGTAGATAGTAGCTATACAGGACCACCTGGATTAACGTTACGAGTAAGAGGTAGGTGAGGATATTCATGGGTTTATTATTGTAACGTTCTTTTTGTTGCTGATTCTAATCGTTCAAGAAACACCCCATTTCCACTATAGATGGATTCAACCATTTTTCCATGAGTATCAAAAAGGATCGCAGTAGGTAATACTACTAATCCCATCTTATTGATAAGGTCTTTTTGTTCCGACCTGTGATCAGCAGGAAAGGGATACTGTGTTTTTAATTTCTGTAACTCCTTGGCAGGAGCCTTGGTAAGGGTGACTATGGGAAATACATCTATGCTAAACTGGCTCCTTAGGGATTGCAAAGCTTCCCAATCCTTGATTACATTTTCTTCATTGGATTGCCAAATGTATACAAGATGTGGCTTACCTTTTAAGGCCTCCCCCCCTTTCTCATTTAACATAGGATTTTGATATTGACCCGGGATAAGTTGTTCAACCCCGAAACCCTTGGTAATCCTATTGTACTCATCCAAGGTAATTTGCTTAAAAGATACATTGGGAACAAGTAGGCTATCTTCTATGGGCTTACGGTCCTGAGCAATAGCCTCTGTTATCCGCGTTATAGTTCTAAAAGGGATATCCTCATACTGTAAATTCTCTAATGCGTTTGATAGCGAATCCCTTCCGTATTTTTTTTCAATTTCGTCTCTCCATTCTATTAGCGCTTCTCTGTCCTCCACCCTTCTTTGCTGCTCAATACGCAAAACAAAACCCTCATGAAATCCTGGAAACCATGGGGAATAGGTCGGTTTTACCTTATTCGTATACCATACGATTGCTGTATCTTCCGCCGTTATCACTTCTGCCTTTTTGCAGGGATATCCCAGAATTCTTTTCCTGCCTGGCAATAAGGTCACCTTCGTTTTACTCCGATCGACTGGGCTATGGGAAATAATATAGTATCTGTTAAGGTAGCTTTTGTGTTCAAGACGCTGGCCGGCTTTCCAATCGATCTGATTATGTAAATGGAAGGGTGGTCGATCCATGTTGTTAACAGGGACTTCTACAACATACTCTGGGTGGATATATACCTGTTTGAGTAAATTTTCTGGGCTTCCAAAGCTTCCCCCGACTTGCGTATCTAGCAATCCTGGACTAATCTCATAGGATATAGTACCCCCTGTCATTCTGGGGCTACAGGCCCATTGAGTTAACAAAAGAAAAGAAAATAAGGAGACAGACAATCGTAGCTTTCTCATGGTCTTTCAGTTTCTTGATATGGTTGGAGGTCCTGGATGATGTACTCAAATTCTTTGGGCGTAATTACTTTATAGGGCTTTTGGGGTTTGAACAGACTATCCGGTGGACTAATGGACTTAATTGAAACGGCCTCAGTTACGCGAGTTATTTCCGAGTAAGGCATGTTGCTTATGGTAAAAGACTGACCTGGATTAATTTTCTCTATACTACCATCCACCTTACGTCTGAAATGGCCTTCGGCTACGAGTATGCTGTCGAACTTTACAGAGTCTACAATTATATGCTTTTGCTCCATTCGTAGGACAAGTCCATGGTCAAAATCCCCAAACCAAGGTGAGTAGGAAAGAGGAAGTTTCTCAGTATACCAAACAATTGCTGTATCTTGAGTGCTTGGACTGAATGGGGAGTTCAAATGAGATCGAATATTTCTGTTTAAAATAATTTTTCCTTTTTTGCACATATAGCCCAATACTTTTTCCCTCCCGTTCATGGGAATAAATTTTAAAGGAATGGGATTTAATCGCTCGATTAGAAAATAAGAATCTAAATAATCCCTGTGGTCAAATGTCTTTCCTTGTTCTCCATCGTATTGGGTATGCAAGTGAAATAGGGGTAAATGGTGTTTACCGATGGGAAGCTCTGCCCAATCCATCTGATTGAAGTACACCTTTTGCTCCAAAGGGTAAGGCTTGGAATATCGACTGAGTAAGGTAGCATCCTCCCAGATTTCTATGTAAGCTGGATTAATTTGGTATGAGATAAGCCCTTCCTTTAGTTTTGGGCTACAGGCAAGTTGGGTTAGCAATACACCCCATAGAAAAAGACGTAGTTGGGGAAATCTTTGGATTTTCATTGGTCTTTTTTTGAAATGGATAAGGGAGGTCAAAGGGTACTTTTCAATCTTTTTCATCCTCTTTCAAGCGCTCTAAGAGCTCATCTAATTCATGAATATCAAGGTCGCCTTTACCGTGGAAGAAACTCAACATCTTTTGAAAGGAGCCATCGAAATAGTTGCTGAGAAAGCCCCCAAACTGTTCCCGTGCATAAGCCCCCTTTTCAACTGTGGGATAATACTGGTGAACTTTCCCAAATACCTCGTAATCAACAAATCCTTTCTTCCTTAAAATACCCAGCAGGGTAGATACTGTGCTCTGTTTGGGACGAACGGGATAAGCATCCAAAATGTCCTTCATAAAGGCCCTTTCGAGGTCCCAGAGGAGCTGCATGAGTTGCTCCTCTGCTTTAGTTAGTTTCTTCATAAGTTAAATGTATATCTAAAAATTTAGATATACAACTATAAAAACAGATTTATATCTAAAAAAATAGATGTAAAAATTAAGATTGGGTGAAATTTATCGCTGTTCACAAAAAAGTAGTAGATTATGGCGGATTGTATGAGCTCAAACCCTAAACCCATGCACATTTTTCAGCGAATTGCTGTTTTAGCACTTCTATTTATCTTTTCAAACCTAGGCACTACCTTAATTGGCCAAGAAATTCCCAAGGCCAATATTCTCATTATCTCTGATGCCAGGATTGGTGCAGAAAATGAAGAAAGTTTCGCCGATGGGCTTAAATATGAAATTCAAACCCTACTCCAAAATCGATTCGATGCACACATTGACATTATACATTGTCAAAACCAGGTAGTTCGGATCATAGAGGAATTGGATAAAGCCTATAAGACAGACTCTCTCGATCTGATCATTGCTATGGGTAGTCTGAGTTCGAGTCTCATGTCCAGGAGGGATAGTTTCCCCCTTCCCTCCATTGCAGGGATTATCCTCGACAAGGGTCTTCAGCAGTTAGACCCGACTGATAAAGGAAGTTCGGGAATCAAAAACTTCAACTATTTGGAGTCTCCCTTTGATTTAGATCGGGATTTACGAACCCTCCACCGATTGTATGCCTTTGAGCATCTAGCCATTGTGGGGCCGCAAGAAACCTTCGAATTCCTCCCGGTAGTGAGGGATTTATTTATGGTTGTTATGGGAAACCTTAGTGCTACCTACACCTTCATCAATAGCAATGGAAGCGTGGACCAAACCCTGGCGCAGCTACCTTCTACTGTAGATGCTGTCTATTTGCTCCCCCTCTTTGGAACCCTTAGTGAGGCAGAGGTGGGGCAATTCCTCGATAGCCTAAGTGTCCGCAATTTGCCAACGAGTGCAGTCTTTGGAGACGAAGCGGTTCAGCAAGGAGCCTTAATCGGCTATGAGACTGAAGATAACCTACAAATGATTCCTAGAAGAATAGCCATCAATACCTTGAAAATTCTGGAAGGAATTCCACCTGAGGAATTACCCGTAGAAATGCCAACTTTCTCCCAGACCTTACTAATCAACCTAGCTACGGCGAAAAAAATTGATAAATACCCTGACTGGGACTTATTGGGAGAATCCATCCAGGTAAATGAAACAGAAGATCCTGGGGGCATTCCTTCTAACTTAATCGGTGTCATAGAAGAAGCTTTAAAGAATAACCTAGATGTTAAGATTGCAGAAAAGAATCCCATAATTGCCCAGAAAGAAGTGGGTATTGCCCTTTCGGATCTTCTACCTCAATTAGAGGCCTCTTCGGCTGTAATCCAGTTAGACCCTAGGACTGCGCAAAACTCCTTTGGATCTCAGGGTGAGACCAACTGGACCTTAAGTGGCGATCTCTCACAGGCCTTGATGATTGAGCCGCTTTTCGCCAATCTAAAAATACAGAAGCTACTCAAACTGGGAGAAGAATACGGATTAGATCAGACCCAACTCGACGTAGTCTTGGACGCAGCAGATGCCTTTCTAGGTTTATTACAAGCCAAAACCGGGGTAGAAATTCAGAAGGAGAATGTGAGCCTAACTAAGGAAAACTACGACATTTCCCGGACCAAAGAGGCCGTCGGGTATACTGGTGCAACAGATATCAACCGATGGGAATCAGAACTCGCTCAAGCCAACATCTCTCTTAACGATGCCCAAGCACAGTATCGACAAGCTGTATTTGCCCTAAACCAACTCCTCAATCGACCTATCGATGCAGGAATTCAATTGGAGGATGCCACCTTGGGTCAGCAACTCCTACTAGTAGCAGACAACCGCATTCTGGATTTGGTACAAGACTATGGAGCCCTGAAAAAGTTTTCAGATTTCCTGGTTCAGGAAGGAATGAGCAATTTACCTGAACTCAAGCAGTTGGATGTAAATATTCAAGCCCAGGAGCGCTTGAAAAAATCCAGAAATCGTGCATTCTATCTCCCTACCTTTGCTGTTAGTGGGGCTTGGGACTATATCATCGACAGATGGAAAGTTACCGAAAACCCCAACTTTAATACATTTATTAGTCAGCCTACTTGGAGTCTGGCCTTGGGTGTACAATATCCGCTTATCCAGGGAGGAAGGAGAAATGTAGAACTTCAGCAGACAAGGGTCTCGTTGTTCCAATTACAAGATCAGGAACGCCTACTCAAGCAGCAATTGGAGCTGCGCATACGTTCGGCTATGGAAGTTGCGGGCGCCTCCTTTGCAGAGGTACAACTTGCTCAGACTGCAGCTGATGCAGCTGACAAAAACTATGAGATCATTCGAGATTATTATTCTCAGGGACTCAGCAATGTAACCAATCTAATCGATGCACAGAACGCAAATCTCCAGACTGCCCTGGCCTCTCAAAATGCTATATTTCAGTTTATCAACGATTTTCTTGCAGTCGAACGAGCCGTAGGCTTTTATTATGTACTCGCTTCACCTGCGGAGCGTGATGCGTTCTATGAACGCCTAACTATGTATATAAATACACATTGATGGACTGTTAGATTTAAAATTAATGGTCTATAGTCCACAGAAGTTGAATCGTGAAGCAGTTGATTTTACCTAGATCTAAAGAATAATATATATTTATCATGAATACCCAGTTCCAACTCTACTATTCCCTTTTGCGAAAGCCCTATTTCCACATACCTATATATCTTATTTCCCTACTCTTTATCTCCTCTTTTTTAACAGGTTGCAGTTCCGAGGCAGCGACAGATACTATTCGGCAGGTTCGTCCAGTACGTTATGCGGAGATTACCATGAGCGGTTCCCCAGAGAGTCATACATTCTCAGGGATTGCCCAATCCAGTAAGGAAGCACCACTAAGCTTTCGCGTTCCTGGGACTATTACCCAGCTTCCGGTTCAGATAGGTCAAAGAGTAAAAAGAGGGACCTTAATCGCACGGGTAGATCCCATTGATTACAGCATACAATTTGACCAATCGCAAGCACAATTGAAGAGTGCCGAAACCCAAGTAAAAAGTGCCCAATCCCAACTTGCTTCTGCCAAATCAAATTATGAGCGAATGGAACGACTCTATGAAAATAACAGTGTACCCTTGAGTGAATTTGAGCAGGCCAAAACTAGCTATGAGGGAGCCCAGTCTCAATATGAAGCTGCACTTGCTTCCGTCTCAACAGCCCAGAAGCAATCTCAAAGTGCAGGAAATCAGGTAGATTACACGCGACTCATTGCTCCTTTCTCTGGCATTGTTACCGCAGTCAATGCTGAAGAAAACGAGCAGGTAGGAGCGGGAACACCCATTGCCTTACTCAGTTCAGAAGCCAATCCTGAGGTATCTTTAGGAATGCCAGATCAGTTTATCGCTCGGATCAAAACGGGAGAAAAAGTTGACATACATTTTGCGGTCCTACCCGATCAAACCTTTAAAGGTACAATCTCAGAAGTAGGATTTAGTTCCAGTGCTACCTCTACCTATCCAGTAGTTGTGCGATTGGATAAGGCTAACAATGCAATTCGCCCAGGTATGGCAGCAGATGTCACATTCTTTTTCTCTCAGACTACCAATACTGAACCTATCCTCCTAACTCCCATTAAGGCAGTAGGAGAAGGACCCGAAGGAAAATTTGCCTTCGTGCTACAAGCGCAAGGAGCATCCTATCAAGTGACCAAACAAACTATTGAAATTGGACCCCTGCACCCAGGGGGCTTTGAAATACGATCTGGACTAAAGGAGGGGGATAAGGTCGCAGTTGCAGGACTGAGTTCACTCTTAGATGGAATGGAGGTAGTCTTGATGGAGTAAAATAGCTAAATGGTCCATGGTCGATAGTCCACAGCTTTTGACTATGGCAAAAAAATTCTCCTTTACTATGAGCTAATTAATAGAACCTTGAAAACCATGGACTGTGGACCGTGGACTATTAACCCTTGACCTACCTCTATGAACCTAACCAAAATAAGCTTAGATAATAGTCGTCTGGCAATTGCAATATTTGTCGTAATACTGGCTGCAGGGCTTTCGGCTTACAACCAACTTTCTCGGGATTCGATGCCCCCTTTTACCATACGAGTATGTTCAGTTGTAACTCGATTTCCAGGAGCAGCTCCGGAGCGCGTAGAGAAACTCGTAACGGAGAAGATTGAGAAGTTGGCTCAGGAATTACCCGAATTGAAGACGGTTTCCAGTGAATCTCGTACAGGATTATCCATTGTACAGGTTGAAGTAACCCCTGATATCGAAGAAAAAGATTTGCAGCCCATTTGGGATAGGCTAAGACGGAAGATTGAGGCGATCCAAAACGAACTACCCGATGGTTCCCAACCCCCTGACGTCAAAGACGATGGATTGGGAGTCGTTTATGGAATCATGTTGGGCCTAACGGGAGATGGATTTACCTTCCACGAGTTGGAGGAATATGCAGAAACCATTCGGGATGATTTGGTACGCTTACCGGATGCTTCTGAAGTAGAAATCAGTGGAATCCAGGAGGAACAGATCTATGTGGAATTTGACAATGCTCGTCTCGCAGATATAGGTCTTTCTGCCAGCCAGCTTCAAGGTATTATTGCTTCTACAAATATTGTATTCGGGGGGGGGCAGGTGTCTTTGGAAGACAAACGCATTGTCTTGGAACCTACAGGTAACTACGAGGATATTTCTGACCTGGAAAAAACACTTATTCCTTTAGGGAATACGGGAGGAACCGTACAACTGGGAGATGTAACGAGAATCACCCGTGCATACAAAAGTCCTGCAGAACACCTTGTCAAAATCAATGGGGAGTCCGCCTTAACCCTTTCTGTTGCCTTGAAGGATGGGTCTAACCTCATCCGGCTTGGGGAAATGGTAGATGAAAAAGTTGAGCAATACAATGAGTCCCTGCCTGTCGGCGTCCATCTCCGACGTACAGCAGCCCAGGATAAGTTTGTCGATACCAAGGTAAGTGACTTCGTAGGCAATGTGTTCCAATCTGTAGGAATTGTACTTGCGGTCATGCTGCTCTTTCTAGGCTTTAGGACGGGTTTGGTCGTTGCCAGTCTAATTCCAATGGCATTGGTGATGACCCTGCTCCTAATGAATCTGATGGATATTGGATTGAACCAAGTATCCCTGGCAGCCCTCATTATGGCCCTAGGAA
This sequence comes from Bacteroidota bacterium, assembly GCA_039197765.1. GTDB lineage: Bacteria > Bacteroidota > Bacteroidia > J057 > J057 > JBCCTX01. The sequence goes on along the minus strand of JBCCTX010000054.1, from coordinate 21,129 downwards.
TGCTGGTAGATAATGCCATTGTAGTATCTGAATCCATGATGGTAAAAATGGAAAATGGAATTGCCCCCAGGCAAGCCGCTATCGAATCCAGTAGTGAACTGATTATTCCCCTACTGGTCTCCTCCCTCACCACTTCAGCTGCCTTTCTTGCATTTTTCCTGGCAGAAGATGTCATGGGTGAAATCATGGGACCCTTGTTTAGTGTAATTAGTTTGGCCCTACTCTCTTCTTGGTTCCTCGCCATGACTTTCATCATGATTTTGGGTGTTTCATTCATTCGGGTTAAGGTGAAAAATGCCGATGCAAATCAGAAGCCCTCTCTATTCGATCGGCTCAATGTCTACTACAAGAGAATTCTCACCTGGACCTTGGCACGACCCATTATTTTCCTGGTAGTAATTGTGCTCGCCTTTGTCGGGTCGCTAATGTTATTTCCCAGCTTACCTTTTATCTTTTTCCCTGACAGTGATCGAAACCTGGTAACCTTAGATTTAAATCTTCCTTTGGGGACTAAAATCGAGCGAACCAGTGAGGTTGTGGAAGAGCTAGAGGCCTTTGTTGAAGCCGAATTACTAGTAAACCCCGAGAGGGATAAAGGTATACAGGATTGGTCCGTCTTCATAGGCGAAGGTCCCGAATCTTATGACCTTGGATACCAGCCAGGTGAGGCTAATTCTGGCTATGCCCATATGCTACTCAATACCAGCAGTTTTGAGGAAAACCAGATGGTAGTAGACCGCTTAGATACCTATTGCTTTTCGGCCTTTCCCGATGCAGATGTTCGAATAGCACCACTCGCAGGAGGAGGGGGTGGCGGAAGCGACGTAGAAATCCGGGTGGCAGGAGATTCTCCTGAGGAACTTTTTCGGATTAGCGAACAAATCAAGCAACACCTCAATTCGATTCCTTATGCTAAAAATATCAAGGATAACTGGGGACCCAAGATCAAAAAATTCATCATCGATATAGACCCAGACAAGGCAAATACAGCAGGACTTACCAACCAGGACATTGCCATTTCTCTCCAAACGGCGCTGACGGGCTTCAATTCAGGATCTTATCGAGAAGGGGATGACAATATCCCCATCATCATGCGTGGGGACGAAGGGCAGGAAATGGATGTATGGGACCTCGAAGGAGTAAATATTTTCGCCCAACAATCTGGGAGAAATGTACCTTTACTTCAGGTTGCCAATATTCTCCCAGATTGGCAATATGCAAAGATTCTCCGCAGAAACTTATTTCGGTCTGTCACGATCAGCTGCGATGCTGTATCCGGGTATACCGCCACAGATATTACGGACCAACTCACGCCTAAGTTAGAGACGAGTGCCTCCGGATGGAAACCCGGTTATTCCTATAATTTGGGAGGAGAATCTGAGAGTAGTGATGAAGCCATGGGAGCAGTTGTGACCTATCTCCCACTTGCAGGATTTATAATCTTGATTCTACTCATTGCCCAGTTCAATTCCTTTCGGAAAATGGGAATCGTACTGAGTACTATTCCGCTCGGACTTATTGGAGTAATTCTAGGACTAGTGGCCTTTCGATCCTATTTTGGCTTTATGGCTTTCTTAGGGGTAATCTCCCTTGCAGGAATAGTCATCAACAATGCCATTGTACTGATCGACCGAATCAAAATTGAATTGGAAGAATATAATCGAGCGCCCTATGATGCCATAGTAGCGGCTGCCCAGCAACGCTTTCGTCCGATTTTGCTTACTACTTTTACCACGACTTTGGGACTTATTCCCTTGTACTTAGGAGGCGGACTGATGTGGGAACCTATGGCTATTTCGATTATGATCGGGCTGTTGTTCGCTACTGTGATCACCCTCTTGTTTGTGCCCGTAATGTATAAGTTGTTGTTTCGGGTGAAGTAATATTTTCTATCTTGGTCTTGCACTATGGACTACTACAATAAAAAAGTTATTTGGATTACAGGTGCCTCTTCTGGCATCGGTGAGGCACTTGCATACGAATTTTCAAAGAAAGGCGCTGCTGAGCTGATTTTGTCTGCTAGAAGGGAGGAAGAGCTCATACGCGTGGAAAAAGCCTGCGAAGTTCTAGGAGTAAAAGCACATGTTGTTCCCCTAGATCTTACCCAGTCGGATCACTTTCCTGAGCTGGTACATAACATAATTGACTCAACTGGCCGTATCGATATCCTGATCAATAATGGAGGCATAAGCCAACGTGCGCTGGTTCACGAAACAGCGCTCTCTGTTGACCGCAGAATTATGGAAGTAAATTTCTTTGGGCAAATAGCCCTGACAAAGGCTATTCTTCCATACATGATTGAGCAAAATACCGGACAGATTGGAGTTATGAGTAGCCTGACAGGAAAATTTGGCTTCCCCATGCGATCGGCTTATGCAGCGAGTAAGCATGCCTTACACGGCTTCTTCGAATCATTGGCATTGGAGCTCAAGGAAAAAGGAATTCAAGTTACCATGATCTGTCCGGGTAGAATCAAGACGCAAATTTCTCTTAATGCCGTCACGAAGGATGGCACCAAACATGGTAAAATGGACCCCGGACAGGAAAATGGAATGCCCGTGGAAAAATGTGCTGAGATTATTTCCAAAGCCATGGCAAAAGGAGAACGAGAGATTTACATTGGAAATGGAAAGGAGCGATTTGCAGTATATGCCAAGCGCTTTATTCCAGGCGTGTTTTTTCGTATTGCCTCTCAGGAGAGTCCAACTTGATATATTGGTTTTTCACCACTTAATCCTCATTCTAATTGAACATAATACTCCCTAGTCCCCTAAGATGGGGAAAAGAGATACAGAGAATACTTTTGAGCTTCAGCTCAAAAACATGCATTTCGTAATTTTACGTTCTCTGATACTTATCACTTATTACCTACTAATTACTTACTACTTATCACCTACTACCTTATTCCCTTATCCCCTATACCATGCGTTATTCTTCATTTTTACTTATCCTCAGTCTATTATTTTGTTCCGCTGTACGGGCTCAGCGTGGCACTCCTCCAGAATTAGAGAAGCTTTCTAAAGCTAAACCCCGCAATGTCATCTTTATTTTAAGCGATGACCACCGCTGGGATTTTATGGGCTTTATGAATAAGGTACCCTGGCTGGAAACGCCTGTTATGGATCGGCTAGCTCGTGAAGGCGCTCATTTTCCCAATGCCTTCGTTACGACTTCATTATGTTCTCCAAGTCGAGCTTCTATTCTCACGGGAACGTTCTCTCATAGCCATACGGTTGTGGATAATCAAGCTCCTGATCCAGGGGATTTGATCTTCTTTCCCCAGTATTTACAGAATTCAGGATATCAAACTGCTTATATAGGGAAATGGCATATGGGGGATGCGAATGATGATCCCCGCCCAGGCTTCGATCATTGGGTGAGTTTTCGCGGACAAGGGGTGTATTACAATCCTTCCTTAAATGTGAATGGTGAGCGAGTGGAGTATAATGACTCTAGCTATATGAGTGATGTACTCACCGAATACGCTTTGGACTTCCTCAAAAATCGGGAGGAAGACAAACCCTTCTTCCTCTACCTTTCCCACAAAGCCGTTCATGCGGAGTTTTCCCCTGCTAAGCGACACCGCGACAGTTATGCGGATAAGCCCATCATTTATCCGCCCTCGTTCAGGGCCTCAGACCAACCTGTTCGGGGCAAACGCAACTTTGGTGCCGGTGGCCCAGATTTTCGTGTACCCCATTTAGAGCCTAACATGACCGAATCCTATTATGGCCCAGGCCGTATGCCTGACTGGCAGAAGATGCAGCGAGAAGGCTGGCATGGAGTAGATTACATGTACCATGGCCGAATGGATTTCGAGGAATTCTTCCAGCGGTATTGCGAAACCTTAAGGGGAGTAGATGAAAGCATCGGATCTGTAATGGCCTATCTGGAAGCGGCGGGTTTGGATGAGTCTACCATGGTCATTTATATGGGTGACAATGGGTTTTCTTTTGGAGAACATGGCCTAATCGACAAACGACACTTTTACGAAGAATCAGCTAAAGTTCCCTTTTTGGTACGTTGCCCTGAGCTATTTGAAGGTGGTAAAACGATTCCTAGTATGGTGCAAAATATTGATATCGCACCTACCGTTTTGGAAATGGCAGGCTTAAATGCTCCCACCTACATGCACGGAGGATCTTTTGCGCCTCTCCTTCAAGGAAATACGAAAGGCTGGAGAGATAGAATCTTCTACGAGTACTATTGGGAATACGATTTCCCCCATACACCGACTATGCATGGTGTTCGTACAGATCGCTACAAATATATCCGTTACCACGGAATATGGGATACCAATGAATTCTATGACCTACAGGAGGATCCGAATGAAACAGAGAACCTCATTGCCAGCCCCCAGCACCAGGAGCTTATTAAAAGTCTTGCGGAGGATATTTATGACTGGCTGGAAACAACCGGGGGAATGCAAATTCCTTTGAAAAGAACCATTAAGCATCGGTATGGGGATCATCGGAACCAGAAGGTGTATTGAAATTGTTTGAAAGTTGAAGGTTTGGGGTTTGAAAGCTCAAGGTTTTTTCCAGTGTAATCAGATTACATAGGCTACACCTTCCGCTGCATTTCATTCTTCATCATTAGATTGGTAATCCCCTGTATCACAACTCCAAACAGTACTGCCCCTAGTATAATCGCTACATTGGTAGGTCCTGAGGCTGTAAAAGACTGCCTTATCAAGATGGTAGAGATAACAAAACCCGAATTTCGAACCAGTAAAATGTAGCTCTGGGTATATTTTAGAGAAATTAATAGAATAAAAACATCTACGATAATCAAAAGCGTAAAAAACTCATCGTAAAAGATATCATTGATATCGGACAAGCCTTCTCCTAACGCTAAATACCAGGCTCTAGCTTCGATCAACCAGCCGCCAAAGCTATAGATGAGCATTCCCAATAGTATAGGTAATAAAAACACCGATACCGCTTTTTTAAAGGAAATAAACTGCTCTAGGCCTGTTGGAGGGGCAACCTTTGGCCGCTTATCGTTAAGGTAGTAAAATAGATAAATAAAGAATATAAGGAGGAGTACCCCTACCATATCAATGGTAAGTTGCATGTCATAATAAGACTCGAACCAGTATACACCTATTTCAAGGTTCGCCATGTCCTTAAAGATTCTCCGAATCAAAATGAGGGAAATAATCTCGTATTGCTTCCCAATGGAAGTGGAAAAAGAACTGGGGAGGTAGTAAATAAGTAGGTATACCTCAGAAATCAAGATGAAGGAAAAAGGCGTATAAATAGCCGATATGGGATTGTCCAATAGACTATCCTTCCCTTCTACCCCGGGCAAGAAACCCAGGTAGTTGAGAAATATGAGCAACAGGTGTATACTTAAGCCAATCAGGGCAAAGTATAATATCCAGAGCTCAAATCTATGCTTCCGGTGTTCATTGAATATTGCCTTATGCCACCGATCAATTCTATCTTTTAGCAAGGGGAGGAGATTATACTTACAACAGGGTTATCATAGATAAAAACTCCATTTGCACTGGATAGTTTTTATAATAAGCGAGACCTGCCCTCCTTCACTAGGGTACGATCCATTTTCCTTTCCTTTCATTTGCTGAAATAGTGAACAACGCACGAATGTGCGCTAAGCCATTGAGCTGTAGGACTTCTAGCTCAAGTGGGCGAAACTGAATAAGACAAAAATGTCCTTCATCCATCTCTTCGGGCCATCGATGTGCTTCGCTGGGAGTAGAAACCTCCTCCCCAGGAGGGAGAAGCGAATTATAGGCTTTTTGAGGGGGTCCTTGCACCCTTTGCCAAGCAGCTTGAGCAAGTACATCTCGTTGATGAAGGAGGGATTCGCCTTGTAAACGAATCTGAACTTTATGCTTGGGATGATAGGCCAAAATACTCGTCAGCGAATTCTCCCTAATTTGCCTGACTTTGGCAGATCGTGCGTCTGTGTACATAAGCAAGGATAAATCTTGCTGTATCTCTCTCAGAACCACCATACGCAGGCCTATATCAGGTGGCCCAGAGGTGGCTAACGTAAGGTAACGCATGGGATGTCCTTTATCTACAGCTGCGCGTCTCAGGTAATCCCATGCCACCTGCCAAACTTCCTCTAGTGATGATTCTTTTGTTATCAGCATATCCTTTTCCTCCATTTATTTTGTGCCTATATTAAGGAACCTAAGTTGACCCTACATGTATATCCATCCCATCTACCACCTATTTATAAACTGCCTATTGCTGGGCATGTTTGCATGCACGTCTCCTATCACAACAGTCCCGGAACCTACCGAATCGGGCCCTCTTCCAACATCAGGGATTACGGCCTTGGACACCTATGTAGCCAGTCCTGATACCCACTTTCGCTATGAAGAACTAGCAAAAATTCCAGGAGAAGGCTATACCACCCACGTCATCCGAATGGTTTCCCAACACTGGCTCACTACAGCGGAGGTAAAAAAACCAGAATGGTGGCACTGGCTTACCTTAGTAGTTCCCGAGGCAGTAAGTTCCCCTAAAGGCTTACTCTTCATCGGCGGAGGAAGTCGAAATCGAGAACAACCTAAAGGGGCAGATGAGCTGACCATTCAAACTGCCCTAGCTACCCAAACAGTGGTTGCGAACTTACACAATGTCCCCAATGAACCGATTGAATTCATAGGAGACAACTTTGGACCCCGGACAGAGGACGAAATCATCGCCTATGGCTGGCGACAGTTCTTGGAAGGTGGTGGAAAAACAGCGGATGCCAAATGGCTAGCCAGACTACCCATGACCAAAGCCGCCGTGAAAGCTATGGATGTGATCGAAATGCTTACCTCAGAAATACTAGAAAGTCCCGTAGACCAGTTTGTGGTTGCTGGAGGCTCAAAAAGGGGATGGACAACATGGACCACCGCAGCAGTAGATGACCGCGTGGTAGCCATTGCACCTATTGTGATTGATCTGTTGAACGTAGTACCTTCATTCGAGCACCACTGGCGGGTATATGGCTTTTGGGCACCTGCTGTAGGAGATTACGTAAGAGAAGGTATCATGGAATGGCAAAACAGCCGCGAGTACGATGCGCTGTTGGCTACAACCGAGCCTTACTCCTATCGGGATCGATATACCATGCCTAAGATGATCATTAACGCCACTGGCGATCAATTTTTCATCCCAGACTCCTGGCAATTTTATTGGGAGGACCTACCCGCAGAAAAACACCTGCGCTACGTCCCAAACAGTGAGCACTCTATGGATGGGACAGATGCGTTGGAGACCCTGATCGCCTTTTATTCCCATATAGTAACAGAAACCCCAAGACCTGACTTTGATTGGACCGTCGAAGAAGGCGTTATTACCATTACTCCCCAAGCTGATTTCCCCCCACAGAGCGTAACGCTTTGGCAGGCCCATAATCCCGATGCTAGAGATTTTCGTGTAGATGTAATTGGGCGAACCTATGAGCCAAGCATAGTTACGCCTGAGGCAGATGGAAGGTATGTGCTTGAGGTAGATGCCCCAGAACAAGGCTACACCGCCTTCTTTGGAGAACTCACCTTTCAAACAGCTGCTCCCGTTCCCTTTAAAATGAGTACTGGGGTAGTTGTATTACCAAATACGTATCCATTTGAACCTTTTCAGGCATCAAATCCGATGGGTACTCCGAGGTAGGAGATTAAACCCCATTCGATATTCTTAGTCAAAAAGATATAACAAACGTTAGACAAGGATATTCAAACCTCCACATTAACATCCATTAAAAGTTATTAGACTATGAAAAATCTTTTTGTATTACTTACCCTTATCTGTACCTATATCTTTTCATTGGGTCAGGCGACCGTTACCAGAGAAGTAGTTAAGGAAGACGCTGTTCCCCTTGCCGTAAAAAATACCCAAACCGTAATCTTTCCCAATACGACTGTGGACCGCTGGGAAAAAGCGAGCGGGACTATCAAGGGAAAAAGTGGAACCAAATACATAGCCATTTTCAAACAATTTGATCAGCGTGTACGTGCGCGATTCCAGGAAGATGGTTCGGGTATTTCCGCTACTACCTACTATGCAGGGACAAAACTTCCCCAAGCTATTCAGGATGCAGCAGCTGCTAATTATGCAGGTTACAAACTACGAAGTGGAGAGAGAATACAGTCGTTAAAAGGAAATCAGAAATTTGTGTTTCGTATCCGGCTACGTAAGGGATCTCAGAAGCTTGTGGTATATGTAGATGAAAACGGAAAAGAGATGGAAAAGAAAAGTGTACCCAGTGAAATGACCGAGGACGAAGGGGTCGAAGGATAGCGAACCCAATGAGAATCATATAAAAAAGGTCATTCGGTAAGATTCGGATGACTTTTTTTGTCTTATCAAGATCTGTAATTTTAGTACATTTGAAAGAATGTCTACTGCTTCTACCAAAATACTATTTCTCTTATGCCTTCTTTGTGAGGTCGGTTATAGTCAAGATCAACTCACAGTAGGCTCACTTCTCAGGGAAATGACTGACCGTGGTCAGCTCACGTATTACCCTAAACCCTCCTACACCTTAGGCCAGTTTAGTAGCTATGATAGACGCAGTGTATCTCCCATCGACTCAAACTGGTTTGCTAATGAAGATTACTCGCGTTTTATCCGGGCAGATTCCACACAGGGTAGAAGAGAGCTAGTCATGTTCGACGCAGAAGGCCCAGGGGCTATTGTACGCTGGTGGATGACCTTTGCGGGTAAGGGGGGAAATAGGGGGGTACTACGGATCTATATAGATGGAAATCTGGTAGTATCAGACAGTATATTGCACGTTTTGGCAGGAAATTTATTGGCTGAATATCCCTTACAGGCTTCCCTCTCGCCAGACACTGATAGAGATAAACAGGGACATAACCTGTATTTTCCCATCCCCTATCAATCGTCCTGTAAAATCACTTACACGTGTGATGCGATCCAATATCCTAGCCCAGAATCTGATCCCAAAGTATACTACAATATAAATTACCGAAGCTATTCACCAGGTACAGCTGTCAAATCCTTTTCCCTCCAACAGCTTCAAACCTACTCCGATGAGATTGAAGATGCACTAAAAACCTTGGCAGATGATCCTTACAGTCCCCCCAATCAGGTAGATCACCTGATAAATTCCCACATCCCCCCCGACTCTGCCATCATTCTTCCGTTTTTGGGGCAAGGTGCTCTCAATAGCATCCAATTAGCCCTTGAGGCAGCAGACAGGGATCAAGCCCTTCGATCTACTGTTATACAAATTTCCTTTGATGGGTTTCCCTCTGTGTGGGTACCTATCGGGGACTTTTTTGGAACGGGTTTTCAACTCCACCCCTATCGCGCTTGGGCTACCCAATTGAGTGAAGCAGGTATGTTGACTTCTCGTTGGGTAATGCCGTATCAATACAAGGCTGAAGTAAGCCTAATCAATTACGGTAAGCAACCTGTCACTGTTAGGGGGAATGTAGGGACGATTCCCTATACTTGGAAAGAAACTCGCTCGATGTATTTTGGAGCAAATTGGATAGAGAGAAATGGATACATGCCTGCTGGGATTCTCAACCCTTCCCCTAAAGATCGCCCAGAGGATTTCACCTTTGTCGAATTGAATGGGCAAGGCGTGTACGTCGGAGATGTACTCACCCTATTTAATTCTGATGATGCTTGGTGGGGGGAAGGAGATGAGAAAATCTATATAGATGGGGAATCTTTTCCTACTATCTTCGGAACGGGGACGGAAGACTACTATGGCTATGCGTGGGCCCGCCCAGAAGCCTTTTCACATCCCTTTGTTGCTCAGCCCAGTGGTGCCGGCAATTTCTTCCCAGGATTGACCATCAACTTACGGCAAAGAAGCTTAGACGCAATCCCTTTCCAGTCACAATTAAGGGTAGACATGGAACTCCTTCATTGGGTAAGTACACCTATAAATTATGCCTCTACGAGCTTTTTTTATACCCTTAGTCCTTATCTAGCCCCGAAAGTTGAACAAGCAGAGTCTGTCCAACTGTATGTTCCCAAAGAGCGAGAAGACCTGGTCCCTATCTACGTAGATTCCACAGGATTCATTGAGGGGGAACACCTTCGTGTAAACCATAAAAAGGGGCGGAGCACCCGAACCCAGTATGACCCTAGTATTGGCTGGAGTAACCAAGGGCAACTATGGTGGACAGGAGCCGAGCCAGGTGATACTTTGCATTTGGGTTTTAAGGTGAAAGCGTCTGGTAGATATTGGTTAACTGCAGGAATGAGCCAAGCGAAGGACTATGGAAAGGTTACCTTTGGGCTAAATGGAGGGGAATTACCTGTGGAATTTGATGGATTTTGTGCAGAGGGTATTTCACCCCAAATACTTTCGTTGGGTGAAGTATACCTTGAGGCAGGTTTACAAGAATTGATCCTAATCTGCCTAGAAAAGGAAAAGGATACAGTCCAAGGCTTCATGGCGGGAATAGACTGGCTACGGGTAAAAAAGATGAGGTAAATTAAGCAGAAGTTGCAACTTTTCTGTGAGCATAAGTGTCATTACCTAGTCGAGTTAATGCCCAATTGGGAAGGGACTCGACCAATCGCTCGGGAACTGATGGACTTAATTTCACCTGCCGAGAGGCAAAGCGCATAGCACTTTTCAGTAAGGATTGAATCGTAGCATGAGATGCGTGATCCTGGTGAACGGCAAAATAAGTTAGCAGATGCATATGATTCGCATCCTTAGGTCTTCCATTGCATACCATCACCACTGTGCCAACCAGTTCGTCAGCCTCATTTAAACACAAAACGATGAAGTCTCTATGGCTATTTTCCCGATCGAATATATGTTGGATAGAATTAAGTACCTGGACAGAATTTCTCTTCCATTCTTCCTTCCCATGATTTGCAATAAATCGAGCCAATACCTTAGGAGTATAGGTAAGATGTACGCCTGTGTGTTGGTTGAGTAATAATTGCTTCATACAGTGATGGACCTGAAAGGAATTGAAGAAAACGTGCGAATAAACGATGCTTAACAAAGATAGCAAATATTGGAAGGAAAGTTAAATCTGGAAGAAGATTTTTTCGTAAAGTACAAAACGATGAAATATAACCATTCGTAATATTGTGATTATTAAATAGATATAACCTACAGGCAATTCTTTGCAAAAAAATTGTATCTTGAGTGAACCATAATAAAACATACCCTTCATGAAGAATTTTGGTAGTACCAAGGATGCCTTTGAGTTCAATGAGATCGAAGTTGAAGAAGAAGGTTCTCCTTCTGAATCCCTTGCAGAAGACCAAACAGATGATATCCTAAAAAATTTGGATTCGCCTTCGGAGACTTCCCACAATTCTTCACGGGAGACGTTTACAGAAAGGACCCAAACAACTCCCCTGTACAACATACCGATCGAGGCCCTTTCCCGGCGAGAAAGGAAGCGGCTTATGCGCTTAGAGAGAAAAGTTCAGCGGAGAAAGCTCCATTATGACTATAAGGTTGAGCGGGCAAGACTCAAAGCCGATTTACAGTCGGAGCGTAGGAAATACCGCAATAAGAGGCCCCCTAAATACCATTGGGCCTTTTTCCTTTGTTGTACCTTGATTGGACTAGGGATCGCTATCCCTTCGGATGGTCCTACAGCTTTATTTATCGGAATGGGGCTCGGATTTTTATTTTTCGTAGACCCCATCTATGATAAATTTATGCAGATCATTCGAGATATTTAGATGTGGAGATAAGGGATACTTAGTTTTGCGAAAGGAAACAAGTTGATCAGTAGTTTTCTACCTTACATTGCATACTCTAACACACGCTCCTTCGGATCGAAGGCATATAAGTGGTTAAGCCCTAGTTTTTCCACCGACAGGTCAACATAGGCCTTTTCCAACAATTGCCCATTCCCCAAAGCATCTGAATAAAATTTCCCCGCCTCAATCATGGCATAACGTGGAATGAGTCCTACTAATTCAGAACCTGTTACGCTTGTTCCATACCTCTGCGCCAAGTCCTTTACGGTTTCAAAAACTACGTGTGGAGGGGTGGTATACATATCTACCAGATTGGTCGAAACCTGAGTAAAACCAAATTCAGGAATACGCCATCCTATTGCTTTTACGCATTTCAATTTGCCAGGTATCCGCTCTTTTCTTCCGTCTGTTTCTACAACTTTCCCACTTTCCCGAATCTCTTCTGCAATAGCCTGAGCGATATTTACCTCTTGGGTACTTAGGTTAATGTTGTAGGCAATGAGAAAATTTCTAGCACCAATCACTGTCTGCCCTACCCGAGGTTGAAAGGACCTAGGTCCGTAGTCAGGAATCCATTTAGGATGCTTGATCTTTTCCTGGAAGCCTTCGTACTCTCCCTTCCTGATCCTAGCCAAATTCTTGCGGTGGGAGGCCGTTGCAGCCTGCTCATACAGATATACCGGAATTTGAAGAGCTTCTCCTACTCGTTTGGCAAGCTTATGAGCCAATAGGATTACTTCTTCCTTGGTAATTCCTTCAATAGGTACTAAGGGACACACATCTATAGCACCCATCCGGGGATGGACCCCATGGTGTAAACGCATATCGATGGAATTAGCCGCGACTTCCATCGCTCGAAAGGCGGCCTCTACTACTGCTTCAGGCTTACCTGCAAACGTAAAAACGGTTCGATTGGCGCTTTCACCCCGGTCCTGGTGTAATAGGGTCACCTCCGGTACGAAGCGAATCGCTTCTGCAATACTTGACAAAGTCTCTAGAGATTTTCCTTCACTAAAGTTGGGAACACATTCTAGGAGGCGATCTGCAATCATTATCAGCCTGTGAAAATTTCTTTTAAGGATATTTCAAGAGATAAAGCCGGAAGTTCGAGCTGTTGAGATTCTCCTCTTCTTATGATCTCCAAATTTAGATATTCATTGTTCTCCGGAGAGGAATACACCCAGATTTCCTCTTTTTCCAGATCTACTAACCAAACTTTAGGTATTCCAAATTTTGCATAAAGGGGAATTTTCACCTCCTTATCCACTCTTAGCGAGGAACTTGCTACTTCCACTACTAGTAATATATCCTCTGGACCAGGGTGTTGATGGGAATACCTTCCATGAGGAGACTTGGCCAGTACCAAATCAGGCTCTGGTTCAGAATACTCTCCTAAGGTTACTGGATTCTGAACACGTGCAACTGCCTTCCTTCCCAATTTTTCTATAAATAGAAGTGTAAATACATCAATAATATGCGCATGGGGGCTTCCAATGGGGCTCATGTGTATAATCTTTCCCTGGATAAGTTCTACCCGATCCTTAGGCGCAAGAATTCTTGCTTCTACCATTTGGTGGTATTCAGATACAGTAATAAGCCTCAAATCTAATTCAACTTCCATACCAGGATTCTTTTCTCTAAGGTACGAGTTTTTACTTAATCCTGTTAAAAACCCGTCTAGCCTTTCCTGCGTTTGAATAAAAGGATATATTAAATAATGTATTAGAAGTTTTACGTTTAGGGTTCAGGATTACACTTGGAAAAGACTTTTCTCAATGTATGCAAAAATCTCATCTTTCTGCAGGGCTATTTCCAACCTAACCCACTCAAACAAATAGAAATACTATGCAAACGATACGATCGATCTCTCGTGAAGAAATTATCAAGCATCGGCCAGCCTTATTATCCTTCCTACCCATGCTATATGTTGCTTGGGCGGATGAAGTGCTTTCCCCCAAAGAAATCGAGTTGATCAACGAAAAAATAAAAAAGCAGAAGTGGCTGTTGGAGAGTGAAAAAGAGCAGCTGTGTCAGTGGACAGATCCCCATAATCCCCCTTCTGCCAAGGAACTAAAGAATTGGTTAAAACTGATTCGGGAAGTTGCGATCAACTTTCCTCCCAATAGCAAGAATACCCTAGTGGACCTTGGGGTACAAGTAGCTGCACTTGGATACGGAGGAAAAGAGAAGGACACTTTACCCGCAGATGCGCTGGCAGCGTTACAGGAAATTGAAGAAGCACTAGATGTACATGATCCAGGTATTCTAGAAGAAATGCGCATGCAGTTGAATCGACCTGATGGGGATCGTAAAGAAACCTCTTCTATCCTAGATGTAAAGGGGATCCAACAGGTTTTGGACAGAGATGCGCCAGAAATCAAACGCAAAATGCGCTTGCTATTTTCAGAGCCTTCTTTTGAGGTGGTCCACATTCGGGATAAAGACACACACCGTGATAAGGTATTCAACTGGACCCAAATTATGGCAGATAAAGGATACGGAGCCTGGGCTTTTCCATCAGAATATGGAGGTAAAGCCGATATGGGGGGATACATAGCCATATTCGAGATGCTGGGATACCACGACGTAAGCCTCGCAATTAAATATGGCGTGCAATTCGGTCTTTGGGGGGGAAGTGTTTATAACCTTGGGACAAAAAAGCATCACGACAAATACCTAAAGGATATCGGCACCCTTGCGTTACCCGGATGCTTTGCGATGACAGAGAGTGGCCATGGTTCCAACGTAAGGGATATAGAGACAACGGCAACTTATGATGCCAGTACCCAAGAATTCGTTGTGTATACCCCCAATGAACAAGCATTTAAGGAGTATATCGGAAACGCTGCCGTACATGGCCAGATGGCCACTGTCTTTGCCCAACTCTATACAGAAGGTGAATGCTATGGAGTCCATGCCTTTGTCGTTCGCATTCGAGACGAACAGGGTAATCCTATGCCGGGAGTCAGAATTGGAGACAGTGGGGATAAATTGGGGTTAAATGGGGTAGACAATGGCCGCTTATGGTTTGACCAAGTACGTATACCAAGGGAAAACCTTTTGGACCGCTTTGCCTCCGTAAGTCCAGCGGGAAGCTACAGTAGTCCCATTGCCAGTGAAGGAAGACGCTTTTTCACCATGTTGAGTACCTTGGTAGGAGGACGTGTAAGTGTACCTGCTGCGGGCTTAAGTTCAGCAAAAACGGGATTGACGATTGCCATTGCGTATGCAAATCGCCGCCGGCAGTTCGGACCAGAAGGGAAAGCAGAGATTCCCATCATGGAGTATCCCACCCATCAACGTCGCCTATTGCCTTTACTTGCAAAATCTTATGCCCTAGATTTTGCGCTGAAATATATTAAGGATAAGTACCTGGAAAATTCTGAAGAAGATATCCGAGAAGTAGAAGCCCTGGCTGCAGGAATAAAAGCCGTTGCAACCTGGCACACGACAAAGACCTTACAGGAATGTAGGGAAGCCTGTGGAGGGAATGGCTACTTAGCTGTCAATCGCTTTGCAGACTTAAAAGCTGATACAGATATTTTCACCACTTTTGAAGGGGATAATACGGTTTTGATGCAGTTGGTGGCAAAGGGTCGCTTGTCGGAATTCAAGCAGCGCTTTAGTTATATGAATCTCATGGGATTCGTTCGATATTTCGGGGAAAAGGCCGCAACGGTAATCGCTGAGAAAAACCCCATTTCCATTCGCAGAACTGACCCCGATCACTTGCGTTCTAGGGAGTTTCTATTGAGTGCCTTTCAATATCGGGAGGAATCTCTCGTGGAGAGTGCCGCCCGTAGGATTAAGCATAGACTCGACGAGGGAACGGATTCTTTTCAAGCCTTTCTAGAGACTCAAAATCACTTGGTTACGATGGCTCACGCCTATATAGATCGCATCATCCTAGAGCAATTTATGGCAGGAATCGATCAGGTAAGCCATGCTGGCAACAAAGAAGTACTTGAAAACTTAATGGCCCTTTATGCCCTTTCGGAATTAGAAGTCAACAGTGGGTGGTATCTGGAACAAGGCTATATAGAGGGGAGTAAAAGCAAGGCCATAAGAGCCCAGGTAGAAGCCTTGTGCAAGGAGGTACGTCCCTTTTCCATGGAACTGATCGAAGCATTTGACATTCCGGCCCAGTGTATTGCGGCGCCTATTGCGTTGACGTATGGGGTTTAGGGAAAGGACTTAGAATCTACACGCCCTAGCTATTGGGCGCAGCGGGTACTATCTGTGGTGAAAGATCCGAGGGGTTCCAGGTGGAGAAAGAAGCGATCCCCATTGATGAGAAAATTTACCCTCATGTCTTTTTCTTTGAGTCGGGTAATCTCCATCAATACATTTTCTGTATCAGGGGTTGGGGTTTCCTCGGAGGTAAATTCCAGGCGAATTTGTTGCTTGTCGATGAGGTTCCAAGTACCTTGAAAGATCTGCGTTTGGTCCTCTGGTGTATTAGCGGTAAGAACAGTCCAGTCAAAGGCTTTGTCCTCTCCGAGGCTAAGTTCGTAGCGGCAATAGAATTGCGTCTCCTGAATTTCGTTTCTAGAAACTAAACTTGCTGCCCAGTCGTTTTCTACTCGTGCTTCAGCCGAACGAAAACTAAACAGCGGCCCATCATCATAGCGCTTACAGGAAATAAAACAAAAACTTAGAAGGATACCAACCATTATTAAGCGGTAGATCCGGGAAGAAGAGGCAAATGCATTCATAGGTAATTTCTCTATGACGATTCTAGGCAAAAACTATGCTAATAAATTCTAAGCCACTAAATTAGTGATAATTCAGAAGAGTAATAGGGTATTTGGAATGACAGAATCCTTAGACAAGGACACCAAGAGAAAGTTGTATGCCTATTGTGCTTACCAGGAACGCTGCAAACATGAAGTTCGACAAAAACTTCGCGATTTAGAGGTTCAAGAAGAGGAGATCTCAGAGTGGCTTACTCACCTAGAACAGGAGAATTTCCTCGATGAGGACCGTTTTGCACGGACATATGCCCGTGGAAAATTCGTCTACAAACGCTGGGGAAAACTCAGAATTCGGCAAGAATTGCGCAGGAAACAGGTAAACGAACAATTGATACAGAGTGCTATCCGAACAGAAATTACAGATGAAGCCTATAGAAATACCCTAGATAAACTCCTGCAGCTCAAGAAGATACGCCATCCATTGGATGTGAATGAACAAAAAAAGTTGGTTTTCTACCTCAAACAAAAAGGGTATGAGTGGCCAGAAATTTCGGAGGCTTTACAAAGACTGAAGAAAGATGATAAATAACTTTCGCAGTTCGAGAAAGTGAGATAAGAGAAGGTTCTCAGGCGTATCTCGTACATCGTGGTAATGCGGAGGGCCTCCCATCGTGTAGATGAAGAATCCAGGTATTCCATTCTTTAGAAAAAAGTAGTGGTCGCTATTAGGGGCATTGGGTCTGGCATTTACTTTTGAGACCAACTGTAAGCTATCGTTAATTCGCACAAGTTGGTCAAAGTATTGGGGGAAGTCCCTCCCCCCCACAGCCATAATTCCTTTTTCTCCATTCCCCATTAAATCCAGATTCAGGATAAATTTGGTTTGTGATAGGGGAAAAAGGGGATTTTCTTCCACATAATATTTAGAACCTCTCAGTCCGGTTTCTTCTCCTCCAAAGGCAATAAATACCAAGGAATACGCAGGTCGATTGGCCTGGATTCCGAAATGCTCTATTAAGGAGAACATGAGGGCTAGGCCAGAAGCATTGTCGTTGGCTCCAGGAAATCGTATGCCTCCAATCTCACCCAGATGGTCGTAGTGGGCAGATACAATAATTGCCGTATCTGGGAACCTCGTTCCAGCTAACATACCCATAACGTTAATTCCTTGTATTTCCTTTAACTCTGAGGAAACAGAAATTTCCGCCGAATCAGCTAATTCAGGCATACTATCCAATTGAAATTCCAATACTGGAAGGGGGATCATTTGACTGGAAAATCCCGTGGTAAGCTTTTTTCTACCAATTAATACGGCACTTGGTCTATAAGCAAAATAGCTCCCTAAGCGATCCCACACGCGCTTTTTATCAGCGTATACAGCTTTTAAGCTATCATTGTTAGATACCTCCGGTGGCCACCCTTCGCGTATCAGCAGAATGTGATCTCTTATACGGTCAGGACTTACCTCCTCTAGCCCAAAGGCTAAATTAGAAATTGGGCCTTTTAAGGATTGGGCAGAACTAATACGATAGGGAATGAAATCTAAACCCAATTGCTGGTCTTCCCCATCTATGGAAAGATGGGCATCTGAAATCAGGTTAAGCGGAAAGGAGAAGTTTTGTAAAAAAGAAAGGGAATCAGAGTCCCATTCACTAGCAACTAAGGGTAATTGCTCCAACCCCGATTCCTCAAATTTACCTGCTATGTAGTGCGCAGCTTTTTCATGCCCTTGGCCAATATATCCTCTACCTCCTAGTTCCTTTGAACATAGAAAGGCAATTTCTCCTCTTGCTGCTGCAACCAGACTAGAATCTGCTTGGCAATACACTCCTATCCACGTACCCAACATACAAAATAGGCATACGCAGTTTGCCCTTAGATTTGGGTACCTAAGCGCACAATGCCAAGTAGCAAAGTTGGATACGGAATAACGACTCAATTCTTATATCAGTTTTATACGGCAGGGATACAAAATGGCTCGCTTATACTAAAGGACTAGTATTAATCCATTTATAGAACCTGTTACAAGAGAAATAGTTGGCCAAAATTCAACTCAAATTGAAAATTTCCCAAATTCTTATTTTTCAAATGTACGAATAGCCTGGCTAGTTTACATTTGAATCAAGAATGCGTAAACCTCCTATAGGATTTCCCGAAGCATCATGTGTAAGGAAAAAACTGTAACTTTTGTTGAAACGCAAGGCTACATTGGTTATTGAGTCCAGAGGTAGACCTGTTTGGTCGTTCACGATGTAGAAGGTGTAGGTCTGTGGGATAACACTTTGATAAGAGGAGTAGTTCAGAAAATTCAAGCTCCTAATGATTTCTTCTCCCTGCTTGGTTTGAAGGCTCGCAGATTGTACGAAGCGGTTAACATTCATAAGTCTTACAAAGGCGGCAGGCTCTTCTATATTTACCCCATCTTCTGCACGAACGACAATGGGTTTTCCTACGCTATCCATCAAAATGAAGGTAAATTGCCTATCCCCTGTTAGGTTTTTAAAAATTGGGGGGACCAGTTCCTCTCCTGTATCATGATCTTGTACGCGAATCAATACGCCCCCTTTTCCGTTAACTGTATCAGTGGAGGTAAGCAAAGAAGCATACCCATTGTTAGGCCAAGATTCTAAAAATCTCAAATTTGATGCAACATCTTGCGTTTGATCGAACGTCTCAAAGGTAATATCTACAGCTTCCTTACCTGGATAAGCATTTAGGAAGTGTAGGTAGGTACGGTCCCTATCAACCGAATCAAATTGTGTTTCTTCTGTACACCCCCACCCAAGCAACAACAAAAGGCTACAGCAAAATAGAGTAAATAAGTTCTTTTGGGTATTTAACATGAGATTGTATTTATATAGAATGAAACGTTCAATTATCTGAAAAAATTACAGGAATTCCACTGGAAAAATAATGCCATACTGACATCAACCCCGAATTTTTCAATTCTTTTTCTTAATTTTTACATCTCCAATTATTAGGACATTGAGCATTCAGATAAAAGTCAGTCAAAAAATCTATTTAAAAGATCCCAATTCATCTGAACTTGGGAGAACGATCTTTTTATCCGCAATTCCACTGATCGATGAAATTGGATTAGAACAATTCACGTTTAAGAAGCTTGCGGAACACATAAAGTCTCCGGAGGCTTCTGTCTACCGATATTTTAAAAATAAACATAAGCTCCTTATCTATTTGGTTTCCTGGTATTGGAATTGGATGGAGCATCGCCTCTCCTTTGGGATCCACAATATTGAGGATCCCATGGAGCAATTAAAGATTGCCATTAGAATATTTACCCATACTGAGCATTCTATTCCTAATTTTACCGAAGTGGACACCCAGGCTTTGTACCGTATTGTTGTTAATGAATCGCCCAAGGCCTATTTGACAAAGGAAGTAGACTTAGATAACCGGGAGGGATATTTCTTAAGCTACAAGAGCTTTTCTAGGAAAGTTGCCAAAATTATTCATACCATCAATCCTCAATATAAGTATGCCACCTCTTTGGTTTCTACTGCGATTGAGGGAGCACACAATCAGCGTTTTTTCTCATTGCATCTTCCCTCCTTAACAGAAGTTGCCGATGGAAATAAAGAAGACGTCGCCGAATTTTTAACGGATATGATCTTGAAAGTTGTACTAGCGGACTGCTAGCACTCAAAAGGGAGAAAGGAGATGAAAGTAAAGAGATATGCCTAACAAGGTATAGCACTTGACCCTTTTCTAGCTCAAGGTAGCTCTACCTCATTTCCAGCTTTTTGCCAGGCCAGTATTCCTCCTTCAAGGTTGTACAAATTAGTGAAGCCTTGCGCTTGCATTACTTTACATGCACGCATGCTACGGCTTCCTGCCTTACAATTGACAAAGTAGGTTTTTGTTGGGTCTAGCTTGGCAATTTGCTCTGGGAAGTCTGCAGCTTTTACATCTATATTAATTGCGCCAGGAATGAATCCGATTTCAAACTCAGCCGGAGTACGTACATCAATTTGAATAGCTTCTGGTATTTCTGCAAGCTTTTCTCCGTATTCCTGGGTCGTTATGTTTTCTATCCGCGTTTGGGAAGAGATACGCTCAACAATCGTATCTGAGGAAGATGGAGAGGTATCTTTTGAGCCATTGTTATAAGTTGATGAATCTATACAGCTACCTGAGATACTCAAGATAAGCAAAAGGGTAAAAGATATTTTATAGAATTTCATGCCCAAATAACCTACAATTTTTTTTACTTTTTTCCGACTGCTCACTAGCAATATGGGAAGAGGTGCCGAGACGCAATAAAAAGCCAGCCCCTTAAATTTGTCATCCCAACACCTCCACACCTAGATTAATTTACTCCCTCTGCCACAAACTGGGAAATTACCTGCTTCAAGTGTCCCTTAGGCATCATACCGGCCTGGCGCCAAAGGATTTCTCCATTTTTGAATAAGATAAATGCAGGGATTCCTTGGATGCCGTATTGACCAGCCAATTGAGGATTCTTGTCCACGTTGATCTTTACTATTTTCGCAGTATCCCCCACTTCAGCTGCTAATTCCTTTAATACAGGTGCCATAGCAACACATGGGCCGCACCAATCCGCATAAAAGTCTACTAATACGGGTACTTCGGACTGGATAAGTTCTGCAAACGTTGGCTTATTCTCTGCTACATTCATATATATTAATTGGTTTGAGGTTTTATGTTTGAATTTTGAGAGTTATCTTATGATTCTATAAACTTTAATTAAGGCTAATCCTCCTAACTTA
>JBCCTX010000053.1:0-29553 GCA_039197765.1 Bacteroidota bacterium | reverse complement strand
TCTTTTCGTAAAGTGGATGGATACAGGACAGGAAGTTCCATTGAGTCGCTTAGATAGATCACCTAGTAACCTAAGTTGGTCGCCAGATGGAAACTGGATTGCCTATACAGCTTTTGTAGAAAAAGAATCTTCTCCTTATATCTCCATGCCTGCAAAGCCCAAGGGAGCTGAATGGGCCCAACCTGCCAAATATATTGACGCCGTTCGCTATCGCAATGACGGAGGCGGCTATGTTAAGGCCGGTCATCGCCAGATTTTTCTGCTATCAGCTGAAGGGGGCACTCCGCGGCAGCTTACAGATTCCCCCTACCATCACCAAGGCCCTTTGAACTGGACCGAAGATGGCAAATCCCTAGTTTATTCTGCAAACCCTCACGATGAAGGCGCTTATCAACCTAGAAATTCGGAGATTCTTAGCCTGAATATCGCATCGAGGGAAAGCAAACAACTGACCCAAAGGAAAGGTCCAGACTATTTGCCTCGCCTTTCGCCAGACGGAAAACAAATAGCCTACCTTGGCTACGAGGATCGTTACCAAGGCTATCAGCTCACCTACTTACATCTGATGAATGCCGATGGCACAGCCTCCAAGATACTTACAAAGGATCTAGATAGGAGCATCGAGAACTTTCAGTGGGCTCAGGATGGCTCAGGAATATTCATTCAATACTCAGATGAAGGTATGGGAAAAATCGGCTTCCTCACGCTTCAGAATGGAAAAATGGAACCGGTGGCTGATAACGTAGGAGGTACTTCTCTCGGCAGGCCCTATAGCAGCGGAAGTTTCAGCGTAGGAGCCAATGGGACATTTGCCTACACCATCAATTCCCCTCGATCTCCTGCGGATGTTGCGGTGGGAAAATTGGGGACCAAGCCCATTACTCAACTGACCCATGTCAATGAGGACTTGTTGGGATTCAAGTCCCTAGGAGAAGTGGAAGAAATCTGGTATGAATCTGCTTTCGACCAGCGCAAGATCCAGGGGTGGATCGTAAAACCTCCTCAGTTTGATGCCTCTAAGAAGTACCCCTTAATCCTAGAGATTCATGGAGGCCCTTTTGCCAACTATGGCTACCGCTTCAGCGCAGAAATGCAACTGTACGCAGCTGCTGGCTATGTCGTACTCTACACCAATCCACGGGGGAGTACCAGCTATGGCGAAGCATTCGGCAACTTGATCCACCATAATTACCCAAGTGAAGACTACGATGATCTTATGTCCGGTGTAGACGCTGTGCTTGAAAAGGGCTATGTAGATGAAAACCAGCTCTACGTTACAGGAGGCAGTGGCGGAGGTGTTCTCTCCAGTTGGATCATTGGTAAAACGGATCGCTTTCAGGCAGCCGTAGTGGCCAAACCCGTGATCAATTGGTACTCCTGGGCCTTGACAGCAGATGGCTACACAGGATATTACCAATACTGGTTTCCCGGCAAACCCTGGGAACACCAGGATCACTATATGAAGCGATCGCCCATCTCCTTAATAGGCAATGTCACAACTCCCACGATGCTACTCACCGGAGAGGTGGATTACCGAACCCCCATTTCAGAGACCGAACAATACTACCAAGCCCTAAAGCTCCAAAAGGTAGAGTCAGCCATGGTGCGAATCCCTGAAGCTTCGCATGGAATTGCAGCTAGGCCGAGCTACCTCATTTCGAAGGTCCTACACGTATTGAAGTGGTTTGATGAGCATTGAGATAATGTTCAGGGTTTGGGGTTTAGGGTTTAGGAAGCTGTTCTCAGAAATCATTTGGAAGAGACTTTGTTTCCATTAACTTTGTCTTACAAAGTACTTTTTAGTCACGGATTTAGGTTAAATCAACCCTAAAATAATGAGAGAGGATATCCTTAACAGCCTTGACAGTCCGAAGCAGTTGGAAAAGTTGTATAGATCTAATAAAAAGTTGTTCAGGCAGGAGTTTAATTCCCTGTTCCCTCACTTCCAAGACAATACACTTGCTGAATTTTGGAAGGAGCGGCTTAATTATGAGCAAACTGAAATATCCTGGGGAACGAACAGCGAATTAATTTTTGTCATTGTAGCTTCCTTAATCGCTGGGGTAATTGCCAAACTCCCCGAGATCTTTGAGATAGCGGAAGAATTTTTCTATCCCAGAAATCTTGGCTTCATCCTTTTTCCTCCTTTGACACTCTATTTTGGATGGAAAAATAAACTTAAGCCAAGGCTTATTATTACACTATCTCTCGCTTTTGTGGCAGCTTTGGTTTTTATTAATGGCTTACCCAATGATTCTGATAACCAGACTTTGGTATTGGCATGCATTCATTTACCACTTGTCCTCTGGTCTTTTTTAGGTATTGCATTCATTAGGGGTAAAACAGATAACTTTGAAAAAAGGCTGGCTTTTTTAAGCTACAACGGAGATTTAGTTGTCATAACCACGCTGGTTTTAATCGCGGGTATGCTGCTCACAGGGATCACCATTGGACTCTTTTCACTGATTGACTTTGGAATTGGAGAATTCTATTTGAACTATATTGTCATAGTGGGCTTGGCTTCCTCCCCAATTGGGGAACCTACATTACCCAAACCAACCCTCAACTGGTAAATAAGGTCTCTCCAGTCATCGCAAAGATCTTTAGCCCTTTGGTACTGGTAACATTAATTATCTATCTCACTGCTATCATCATCTCTGGGCAGGATCCTTACAACGATAGGGAATTTCTCCTGATATTCAATGCGCTCTTGATTGGGGTCATGGCGATCATTTTGTTTTCGCTTGTTGGTACCCCGACAACAGCTGAAAGCCAAACGGGTACAATGATCATTTTTTTGTTATCGATCACAACGATCATCGTAAGTACCATTGCCCTTTCTGCCATTTTTTCTCGGATTATGGAATACGGAATTACCCCCAACCGAATGGCAGTCATGGGCGGAAATACCTTGATCCTAAGCAACCTATTGATTGTAGCTTACCAACTATGGAAGGCGCTGAGAAAAAGCTCAACTATAGAGGAGGTCAAAACGTCCATTGTCGCTTTTTTGCCTCTTTATGTAGCTTGGGCAGTTGTGATAACCTTCATTTTTCCTTTAGTATTTAAGGGTGCCTAAATAGGAATGAAGCCTAGGGACTATTAAAGTCCCTTTCGCTGACAGAGTGGTCTAGCTAGGTACATGCGTTACACGTTCATTGTTAATCCATTAATAACTTGTTAAGTATCTCGAATAGAACGTTTTGCTTTTTTGTGTGCAATCAGACAAAAATCTCTAACAAGATAATCATCAGAATGCTAGATGGGCTTAACCGATTTGTTAATTCAATACACTTTCTAAGCGTATTTACCTGGAAAAGGTTGGCCAGAATCTAGGAGGTCCGTTCTGAAATCGTGAGTGCTGGATTCTGGCTTAAGCTTGGGGTTTATCATTTAAAGCGTAAATACCACATAGCCTAGAAATGTCGAACTGATAGCGAACCCGAGCCATGCTGAACTGTATTTCATACCTTCAACAAGCTTACGCTTCTTTGACATGTTTTCAAGAACTGAATATTTATCCATTACGATGTACATGCATCCAAAAATAGACCAGCTTGCAGCAGACGTTATATCTAGCTTAGTGAGATACAAAAACCCTACAGCAATCAACTCGAAGCCCACCAGCAAATTCAGTATTTCCATGGTTCTCTTCATTTTAACATACACATTCATCATCACAACAAGATAAATCCTTCAAATAAAAATTATTGTTTTTATAGTCCTTAAGTACCTTGTCTAGTTTATCATGAGGAATTCCATTTCTTTTTGCAATTTCTTCCGCTACGATGGCGAACCTTTGTCTATACTTATAGATAAAGCAAAACAAGGCCGTCCCATGTTTCACTTGGGGTCCTACCAAGAATAAGTTCTCCGTCTTTTTCGATTCATCAAAGTCATTCAGTAATGGATAGTCCTCCTTAAATTCAAATAATTCTTCCACGAGTATTAGACTTGTGTCAAAACCTGTACAATTGATTGGCTCATCATCTGAAGTAAATGTCCTACCATCATCCGTTGTTATTAGGAATTTAGCATTCATAAATTCAACCCTTTCTACCCTTGTTTCCATGTGGTAATCAATATCATCTACCACCTCTTTTATTCTGTCCCGGGTAAAAGGTGAAAGGGAATAACTGGAATCACTCTTTACCCATTCCAAATACTGAAAATCATCAATAAGCGTAACCTTCTTCCCGAGTTTCACCAAATTTACGGTTGCATCAAATCCAGATTCGTAGGCTCCAATAACCACACTTTCTTTTCCTAGCACATCTGAAAAAGATTTAATCTCGGAATAATGAGCGCAGAGATGTTCTCCTTTAAAGGAATTTTTTCTAGGATATTGATACTCTCCTGCGGCCCATATGACAAACATACTTCCGTAAGTTCCCTTGCTGGTATTTACGATGAAAGAACCTCCTTTATCTTCTATGCTTTTCACCTCGACATTCGTATCTATTGCTAACTGGAAATGCTTTGATACCTTTTCTAGATAATGTGCAAAATCAATTCCTGTAGGATGTTCTGTCAACAGGTCAAATGCAGGGGAAGTATCTGGAGATATTGCATTTAAATCAGGCATCTTAAAGAAATTCCCTGTAAAGGAAGGAGATATAAATCGAGTTTCTTTTGGCCATTTCCTAAATGAAGCGCCAATCCCAGTCTTTTCTAATATGATATAATTGATCTCAAGCTTTTGTAAAAGAATACCCACCCCTATACCCGCTGGTCCTGCTCCAACTATGACAACGTCATAAAATTCCCCTATAGAATGATTAGTACTATTCATATGATATGATCATTAGCTTAGTAACTCTACTCTTTTGGATATACTCTTTTCTCTTATATGGATAGAATGCGGGGAGGTTCATTAATAACATTTCTACATTTTCCGAAATGTAAAGATGGTACAAACATAGTGAGATTAATCCTAAATGCAACTAAGTTGCAATCATTAAATAGCGGGGAATTCCTACAATGACTAAATTATTCGAGGTATTATTAATCAGGTAAAGATAGAGTCTATGGGCAATAGATATGATGAGCTTAATTTTTTTCTTCTGTGGTAGATATTTATTATTCTTGCGGTAATAAAGGGTCTACCCTATCTGGTAAAATTTTACCGTTATTGAGGGCTATCAATTCGCTAAAATCCAAAGCGCCTTTGTACTCTTTTATCAGTTGATTATCGTGATATACTGCAGCAAAGGGTACGCCTGTAAATTCAAAATGAGAAACTAAAAAGTTATTAGTTTCTTTCCCAATCGCAATCGCATTTAGTTGTTCCAGTTTATACTTTTCCGTGAACTCTTTTATCAATTTCAACTCAGACCAATCCCCAGAAATCCACATCGTTTTAATATTCTGTAGACTATCCTTTTTTGAGAAATACCTTTCCGCTTCTTCTTGACAATTGTCACAATCTGTACTAAAGTACTTAATAAGGAGAATTCCCTCTTTGGGAATGCTTTTGCTACTAAAATCTGTACTATCCCTTATGGTTGAAATGGTAAAATCGGGTATGGCCAACTCTTCATTGAAGGTAGTAGCTGCATCATATGTTTCTGTAGTATCGGTTGATAACTGACTACAACTAAATAAAATAGTCGTAATAAATAGAGCCATAAAAATAGAGTTCGTCTTCTTTTTGACTTCCACTGTTTGTTCAATTGAAGTTGAGGGTAACATTTTTCCCATTGTTAATTGATTAGATGGTTCCCTTGCTTGAGGTGGTATTACCTAGCCATTGGAGCGAGATTGCTCACAGTTTCATCCAGAAAATTGACATTAACTCTTGGGGCCTTGGCACCTCCTTTTTATTTAGAAAATTAAGAATATTAGATCCACAATCAAGAGGGCCTTAAGTACAAAAACTAATGTGCCTATATTCTTTTTATATTGATAAGCTACTAGAATCGAAATTATTGTCAGTAAGGGAAGTACAAGTCCCGATACGATCCTTAAAGAATAAACCCTTCTGTTTCCAGAGGGAAGTAATCTATACCCATTCACTTCTTTAAACACTCGAGAAACCGAGTATTCAATTTTTTCATGACCTTGAACTAACTTTGCAAAATCTTCTGCAACAAAAAAGTGATGTTTACGGGTGATTACCTTATACGAATAGTGGGAGTTTCTGGCAGCATTGTAATATTGCTGTCGTTCGCTTTTCACCTCTATGATTTCATCATTTACTACTTTTCCGGGAATAATAAAATCGATTAAGATTACCAGCGCAGCCAAAACAAATATTCCATGTACTGATAGACGTAAGGTATTTTGATATTTATTCATTTTTTAAAAAAATCCGTTTTTGCTACCCATAATTCGAAAAGAGCCCAAGAATGAGGCCGTCTTTATTCAAAATACACTTCTGAAAGGTAATGAGTTCATTTCTATCGAGACCTGATAATACTCCCTCTACACTGGGCAATAAATTATCCTTACGTTGATCTCCTCCATAACGCGAAGACCCAATCAAGCTAATCATTCCACACGTTCAACATTCTCCCGCCACGCCCTAACCATCGGCACGATCTTGTTGTAACTCAAGGTACCCTCAGGAATTCCCTGAGACTTTAAATACGAATTATACACCAGGTCATTGAAGGAAGGGAAAAAATCGGGATAGGTATCATAGACCTTCCGTATGGCTTGGAGGTCTTGGATCACCGCAGGAGGCAGGCTGTCTCGTAGGGCTTGAAAGGAGGTGGGGTGGAGCAAAGCCAAAGAACGGGCTGTGTAGCGCCAGTAAGCCATACTGCCCGAATATCGAATGGCAGGGTTAGTAGATGCCTGGGTAGCTACATAGCCCCAGAAGTTGGCAGTACCTTCGTCTCCAAAGCCGTATCCATGGGAAAGCTCGTGCGCCAGGGTAAAAGGCCTACTTACGGGTGCTAGTGCCGCGTCCACATGTCCTTCGCCTACGAAGGGAATGTAGATTCCAGATGCCCCAAGGCGCAAAAGAAAACCATTTGGTGAAAGTACACGACCCCTTACATGTGCAGCCCAAGTGGGATACCCCGATTGGCGCAGGAGGCTTTCTAGACCCAAGCGCACTGAATCTTCTAAGTTATCAGGCAGATCTTCATAGGACAGTGGCCTATTTTGTGCATTAGGGATCGCTGCTCTGTCTGCAAGTAGTCGAGCCGTAGCCCACTGAACTTCCCGTTGTATGTCTAAGCTATCCAGATTGTTTACTTCCAGCTGGAGTTGTTCTTGTACTGGAACCCGAAAATAGTTGAAGCCCCACAAAAATTGGAATAAAAAGTAAACACCACTCACAAATGCCAAAACAGAAAGGAACAGGCTTCCTAGCCTATGGCGCCATTTTAAAGGCTTGTAGTTTCGAAGGGTAATTCGAATTTTTCTTCCGATCCAAAAAAGTAGGAGGGGAACGAATAGGTATAACAAAGGAAAGGGCAGTTTTCCCAGCGTATGGTCCCATATCCATCGAAAGCCCAGGAAGATACCTCGAGAGTAAAAAATCTCCGTAAAATTGGGGTTCCAGCTAAACAGTTGACCCAACAAAAAGGTCAACAGTCCCAAACCAATCCAAATAAAGCGCCTATCCACCTGAGGAAGGATGGCAGGGATCGGATTTGATATGTTGCGAGAGATTTTGAACATCAATAATACCTATATTTTACGTCTTTTGACCCTGGACCCAAAAAGAGCCTACATAATATAATATTACCATCCACAAAATGGGCAAGCCTACTCTTAGATCCTCCTTGTCTCTGCCTCTCTGTATTCAATTCTCTATCTTAAAAAAGACTCCAGGATTTAATTCTACCTCCCTTTATATATAGCTGTTAGGGTATTCAGACCGTGGCCTGCACATACGCTTACCCAAGTGAATTTCTTTCACTTTTCACAGTTTTTAAATACTTCGACATATGTACAAACTCCTCTACACTCAATTGTTCAGCCCGCAGGGACATTTTATCTGTACCTTCCTCAAAGGGATGAAATTCCAGCCCTTTCAAGGCATTTTTTAACGTTTTCCGCCGTTGGTTGAAGGCAGCTTTCACGACCCGCTTTAAATCCGCAAAAGGGACTTCTGGTATTTCCTCCTTGCGTTGAAGAACGATGACTGCACTCTGTACTTTGGGTGGGGGGACGAATACGCCGGGAGATACCGAAAAGGCATAAGAAATATCGAAATAAGCACCCAGTAATACGCTTAGAATCCCATAGGTTTTATTGCCATGGGGAGAACAGATCCGATCCGCTACTTCCTTCTGGATCATAAATACGCCTTCCTTCACATAAGGAAGATGGTCGAGTAAGCGAAAAAAAATGGGAGAACTAATGTTATAGGGAAGATTGCCAATAAAGGAAGTATTCGGGGGAATCTCTTCTCTCATGTTCCATTTCAGGATATCCTTCAAGTAAAGTCGGGGATTTTTATCCTCAAACTTCCGGCGGATAAAATCGGCAGCTTCTGGATCTACTTCGATCAGCCATAAGTTGGGATAGAGGTCCAACAAATACTGCGTAAGAATTCCTCGACCCGGACCTATTTCCACCACAGGGTCCTCTCTATCCGCTTCTAAAAGGTCTACTATGCGCTGCGCAAGCACTTTATCCTTCAGAAAATGTTGACCTAAGTATTTTTTAGGAGAAACCTTGTGCATGGATGTAACTTATTTGTTGCCTTCTGCTACTAACCTTAACATCAGGGTTAACGTATCAGGTTCATTGTTCGAAGTTGTATCTCAGTTTATTTTTACGTAAAAATGGCAAGCCTGCTTCTTGACATGCAAAGCGAGGACTTCACCTACGATAAGCAATCTGCTTTTATGGAACTGTACGAACCGATACACGATCGGTTTGTACGATTTTGTCAGGTGCGCTTACACAATTCTGAAGAAGTCCACGATCTCGTCAATGAAACCTTGCTAAGAGCCTACGAAAATTTCGAAAAACTGCGAAACAAGGATGCCTTTCTCTATTATCTTTTTGGGATCGCCACACGGATACTCAACAGCCAATATAGAAAGAAAAAGTTCTGGGGGGCATATGATGCTACAAAAAATGCACAAATAGCAGACCCTTGCTGGGATCCTTCTCAAAAAGCAGATGTACACCTGCTGTATAAAGCCTTGGATGAGCTCCCTTCTAGACAGCGTGAGGCCCTTATCCTATTTGAAATCTCTGGATTTTCCATCAAAGAGATCCAACAGATACAAGATAGCAAAGCCTCTGCAGTAAAGGCCCGCTTAGTAAGGGGAAGAAAAAAGTTGGCTGAAATTTTATCTGAAAAAAAATAACATGCACATGGATTCACAAGATAGCACTTGCGTAGATCGGCTTTTTGAGGAAGCGAGAAAAGTTCCGGTATCGGTTTCTGTGCCAGAGGTAAAGGCTACCCTTTCCCATGCAGCCAAGCCTTCCAAATCTTCCATTTTCCCTTTCCCGACCTATTCATCCCAGTGGCAATGGGGAATTGCAGCTAGCATCATCTTACTAGTTGGCTTTGTAGCGGTGTTTTTCCGGGGGACTCCTCCGCCTCCTGCCAATCTGCACCCAGTGAAATTAACAGAGAATTCTTCTCCCTTTGTGCTTTTGGATACCTACCGTGGGGAAGAGATTAGCTATTGGGATACCTCTCAGACTCCCTATCCTCTTCTAGAAGCGGGTATAGAAAATATTCGGTGTTTTCAGACCTACATGGAAGATACTGCCTGCTACCTGACCGTCGCACTCGAACTCGGTCAACCTGACCTCATCCATTTCGCCCTGGCAGACCTTACTGGGGCCATCGTTTCCCAACTTCTGGTAGGAGGACGACAATATCAATCAGATTCATCGTATAACTTTGACCTCTGTCAACTACAGTCTGGAAAGTACGATTTGCTTATTCAGACAGACCAAGGAGATAAACTCCGCAAGCAAATTGTTCTCAACTAGCTTGCTTCTATACCTTTCTGATGGAGAGAAAACAAACGGAAATCTGGACTGAGCCCATTGCTAAGGCTATGGGGCTTTTTCTCCTCCTTATAATATGCGCCAACCAACAATTGGCTGCCCAATCCTTCCCAATTGAAAAACTGTTAGGGTATGAGTTATTGACTACTCCGCAGGGAGAATCGCTTCGCTTTCTCTGTTCTCGAAAAGCGCCGAATACCCCCGAAAAAAAAGCCCTTTTTCTTTTCATTCCTGCACAAATAGAGCAGCCCTTGTTTTCGCAATCTGCATCTGGATACAACGATGTGCTCCCATTTAATCATCGGGAATACCTAGATGAATTCCATTTCATTGTCCCTGCCTTGCCTCAAACCCCATTGGTCGTGGCATCGGATTCCATTCCCGTGAAGGAAAAAATTATCACCCGAGAGGAAGGTTTCAAAAACTCCACTTGGAAATACATCTATCAGGTAGAAAGGCTTATTATCTACTTAGCAGACCAAGCCTGGGTGGACTCTCGGACCATCGTGATAGCTGGATACAAAGATGGGGGACACCTCGCCGCTCGCATCGCCCAAAGAAACCCACAGGTGACTCACTTAATCGGCCTGTCCATGTTTCCTCCTGATCCTGCAACAAGCCCGACCTTACAAGAAATCCAGGATGCTTGTACTTCTTTGTACTATCTCACCAAATTCACGGGTAAAAGTCTGCTGGCCTTTGGAACAGAAGATCCAAATGCTTCTAGCTATACTCCCTTCTTAGATGTTAACGAAAAATCACAAAATAATCGAATTGACATCCTTCCATTTTCTGGGCTAAATGCCTCTTTTGCCATAATAGACCCTTGGGGCAGGGATGCCCCAGAGTCCTACTGGCAAGAAGTCGGCAGACAAGTTATAGCCTGGGCTATGAGTCCTTGAGCATATCGATGCTTCTGCGGATGAAGTCTGTCAAGTCCTTCCCTTCCAACATATTTTGTGAAAGTAAAGCCAGATCCAATAGCTGCTTGGCCAGTTCTGAATTGTCCTGGTTGTCAATCATCCCCTGTACCAATGGATGTTGGGTATTTACCACAATATTGATTTGGTCCGGCATATCTCCACCAAAAGCAGCCATACCTCCTCCCATAGCGGCCATTTCTTTCATGCGTCGCATAAACTCAGGGCGTGTGAGGACTACCGGAAACCCATCTTTCCCTAAAGCCTCTGTCTGAACGCTCATCTCCTGCATAGGCAGTACGTTCACAAAGGCTTCTTTAACCTTAGAAAGCTGCTCATCTGTGAGCAAAATCCCTTTATTCTCTTCCTCTGATGCTTCACTAGGAATCAATTTATCCAACGTATCGCTATCGACTCGGACCCAGCGCGCTTCGGTCATTTTGCGCTCGACCAAACCCACGAAATGGCTATCTAGTACATCCCCCATGTAAAGGACTTCATAGCCCCTCCCTTTGGCCGTCTGGATATACATATCCTGAGACTTTTTATCACTGGTATATAGATACACCAGTTGCCCGTTGCTATCTTTTTGCGTTTCCCCAATTTTTTCTTTGAATTCTTCCAGCGTGTACAGCTTTTCATCTACACTTTCAATCAGTGCAAACTTTTCGGCCTTCTCGTAAAACTTATCATCTGTAAGCATACCGTACTTCACAAAAACAGAAATGTCGCGCCATTTCTCCTCAAATTTTTCCCGATCCTCTTTGTATAACTCCAGCAGTTTATCCGCAACCTTCTTGGTAATGTAGTTGCTGATTCTCCGCACATTGGAGTCACTTTGTAGGTAACTACGAGATACGTTTAGGGGAATATCCGGGGAGTCAATCACTCCCTGAAGCAACATAAGGTATTCAGGTACTATTTCTTCAACTTCATCTGTGATGAATACTTGACGGGAGTATAGCTGGATGCGGTTTCTCCGGGGGTCTATATCTTGACGAATTTTCGGAAAAAAGAGAATACCTGTCAGGGTAAAGGGATAGTCTACATTGAGATGAATCCAGAACAGGGGCTCCTCTGTCATAGGATACAATTCCTGAAACAGGGTTTTGTAGTCTTCATCCGTAAGTTCCGTAGGAGGCTTACGCCAAATGGGATGGGTATTGTTAATTTGGTCTTCTCCTAGGAAAATGGGGGTTGGCAGGAACTTGCAGTATTTATCTAGGATACTACGAATTCGAACCTCTTCCAGAAATTCTTCTGCATCCTCTGCTATGTGAAGGATTATATCTGTCCCTCGGTCTTCTCGCTCCCCATCCTCTAGGGTATAACTAGTAGTTCCATCACAGGTCCATTTTACTGCGGGTTCATCTTCCTTGAATGACTTGCTTTGAACTTCCACCAAACCTGCTACCATAAATGCAGAGTAAAATCCCAAGCCAAACTTTCCGATAATATCTTCAGTCTCCCCACTATCCTTAAATTTCTTTAAAAACTCTTCTGCCCCCGAAAAAGCTACCTGATTTAGGTATTTTTTTACTTCTTCCTTGCTCATGCCCACCCCGTGATCACTGATGATGAGTTTCTTATTTTCTTTATCAACTGTAACCGTTACTTTCAGCTCCCCCAATTCCCCTTCAAAGTCCCCACGGGAAGAAAGGACCTTTATCTTTTGGATAGCATCCATTCCATTTGAAACCAACTCTCTCAAAAATATTTCTTGATCTGCGTATAGCGATTTTTTAATTATTGGAAAAATATTTTCCGTGCTCACTGATATATTGCCTTTTTCCATAGCTTTAATAAGTTTGGTAATTCTGATTTGAAGTTAATGGTTTGCTAGTTTGAGGACCGCAAATTAACTTACAATGTGATAAAGCACCAATTTTTGTAGTATTTTTTAGGGAGAGAATTGTGGGATATATGGAAAAATCTGACTCCTTTTTTAGCAAGCTTCGCAAGGCCTTTTTTCAAGAAGAGCTAGCCCATATCGATTCGGTCGAGGAGGCTATGAATCGCCTTTCAAGCCAGTTAGAAGAGGTGAAATCCCAACAAGATCCTGAGCTACAACGCGAATTACACGACCAATTATTTGAAGAGAAAATAGGCTATCTACAGGAAAACTTTCCCCATCTCTTTGGCACCTATGTAACCCAAGCCATCAAGGTACAAATCAAAGAATCCCAACCAGAGGTCATTGAGGCGCTATACCCGATCATGGGGAAATTGATCAGCAAGTACATCCGAACCGAGATTGAGGCCTTAAGCCAGCGCATTGAAAAGCAGTTGGATACCTCTTTCTCCTTAAAAGGGATTCGACTGCGGCTGAAAGCCTTTTTTAGTGGGGTAAAGTATGAGGATATCATTTTGAGAGATTCCACCGAAGGAAAACTCGAAGAGATTCTCATGGTGGACCAGCAAAGTGGCCTGCTCCTAGGCCAATACTCCCAGACGCAGTTACTAGATGCAGATATGATAGCCGGAATGTTTACCGCCATCAAATCCTTTGTCAAAGACGCTTTCCAAAAAGAAGGGCAGGAGCTGGAAACTTTGACCTATGATGACTATATTATAGCTGTATACAATCTTCCATCGTATTATTTTGCCTTTGTATTTAATGGTCAAGTCTTCGCAACGACAAAAGCAAGGCTGCAAGAATATGTATTAAATTTTATGTCCGAGCATTCGTTACCTGGAGCAACAGATTCCGTCACAAGTGAAATTTTTGACAAGTACTCCTCGGCCTTAACCGATCATTTTTATGAGTTCAATGAAGTGGGTTAGTAAGAAGGTGGCTATTTTAGGGAGTCATGCCGTTGGGAAAACTTCTTTGATCAACCAATTTATCTACAACAAATTTCCCGAGAACTACCTGACGACTATTGGCCTGAAGGTGGATAAAAAAACGGTAGAGACCGATGATTACCAACTAGATATGGTCATCTGGGATATCGCAGGGCAAGACAATATGGCTAAGGTTCCTCAATACTACCTAAATGGATGTAGTGGAATCATTTTTGTCTTGGATCTTACTCGCCCCCCCACGTATGAAAGTGTTCAGATCCAATTGGAACGCATTCAAAAGATCACTGGAAAGGATATCGACATACTTGTTGCAGGAAATAAATCTGATTTGTTGACTGAGGCTGAGATTGAAAAAGTACGGTCTCAAATCTCTGTGGAATTGGATATGGTTACCAGCGCCAAGTACGGCGAGAATGTGGAAGAATTATTTTTAATACTAGCCAAAAAGCTCATCAAACGTGAGTCTCAAAAAGCTTAAATGTATGCTTACTGCCAACCGTTCTCAAATTACAATCTTTGAACGCTCTGGGAAGTTTGTAGAGTCGTGCAACACCATTATGGACTATCAGCATTTAGAGGGTAAATCCGTTTTTGAGCATATTCCTATGCTCCAGAGCATAGCGCCATCGCTCTCCCAACTGCAAATGCAGGATGCACCGATTTATCTTCCTGCGGTATCGGAGGTCAAAAACTCGGAGACCTACTACGTAGATTACCACATCTACAACCATCCCGAACAAAAAGACTACTTGGTCCTGTTGGCCATGGATTACTCAGAAATGTATAAAAAACTCATTGCCCTACAACAGGAACGCAATGAGTTGATGATGAAGATGGAGACAGATATCCCCGATGCATAGAGGTACCCGAGAACCAAATATTCTAATCGCTCCAATCCTGCTTACATTTGGATCCTTTTAGCCAATTATTGAGGCCATTCTCCTTTGTATTTGGTACAGGAGTTAAGGTGCGCAACTATTTATATGATAGAAGATTCTTCCATCAATTCCCGTCCCCTGTGCCTACTATCTCAGTAGGGAACATTTCTCTAGGAGGAACGGGAAAAACACCCACGTCGGAATACATTCTTCGCTTTTATTCCCGAAAAGGACTTCAACTGGGCTACCTCAGTAGAGGCTATGGCCGAAAAAGTAAAGGGTATTACCTAGTATCGAATGCTGAGGGGGATTCTAACCGGTTTGGAGATGAGGCCTTGCAAGTAGCTCATAAGTTTCCGGAGGTCAAAGTAGCCGTTTGTGAAGATCGCAGAACAGGAATTGAGCGCTTGGTAAAGGAAGAGGGAGTAGAACTCATCGTATTGGATGATGCCTTTCAGCACAGGAAAGTCTCTAGAGACCTAGACATAGTCCTCATTGATGCCAATCGACTACCTACCAATGATTACATACTCCCCACGGGACGTCTTCGAGAATCCCTTGATTCCCTAAAGCGCTCTCAACTAATAATTGTAAACAAGGTAAAAAGCAGGCACAACATCCCCGCGATTGAAGAAGCACTTTCTAGCTATAACGAACAAATCGCTTTTTCTAAACCTGTATTAGGAGAAATGGTTCCTTCTGCTTCCTCACCAAACCTTGAGGTTCCTCCTCTGAAAAATCTTCCTGTATTGCTCTTCTCTGGCATAGGCAACAATGCCTATTTTCAATACCAGGTAGAAGGCGCAGAGGCTCAAGTCTTACAAACCTTGTACTTCCGAGACCACCATCCATACAGTGAAGCTGATCTTCAAAAAATAGTCAAAGAGGCGCAAAATTTATCTCAAAAATCTCCTAACTTGGGACCCATTTGGATTCTAACTACAGAAAAAGACTACTTTCGTCTAAGGGGGATGAGTAAGATTCTTACTGCCTATACATACTTTGGATACCTTCCCATTCGCCTTCACTGGATAAAGGGACAATCGATGGTCCACAGCCATTTGGAGAACCTCATCAAATAAAGCAATCAGGATATGACAAAAAGAATCAACGAAGCCTTTGACTACATACGAAAAATGACTCCCAATACGCCCAAAATTGGTATTGTCTTGGGAACAGGCTTAGGAGGATTAGTCTCAGAAATAGAAATAGAAAAAAGTATCCCCTATAATTTCATCCCTCATTTTCCTATCTCAACGGTGGAATCGCATTTTGGACGGCTCATTTTTGGAACGATAGAGGACCTATCAGTCGTAGCTATGCAGGGTAGGTTCCACTATTATGAGGGCTATTCCATGCAGGAAATAACTTTTCCTATTCGAATCTTAAAAAAACTGGGGATTGAAACCCTATTTATTTCCAACGCCGCTGGAGGCTTGAACCTAGACTACAAGCAGGGAGACTTAATGGCTATTGATGACCATATTAATTTACAATCTGAGAATCCCCTCGCAGGTCCCAATCTAGAGGATTTTGGACCCAGATTCCCCGATATGAGCCAACCCTATGATGCGTCCCTGATCGCTCAGGCACAGGAATTCGCACAAGAAAGGGGGATTCACCTCCATAGGGGGGTATATGTTGCTGTAAACGGGCCCAACTTAGAAACTCGAGCCGAGTATCGGTTTCTACGGCAGATTGGAGCGGATGTAGTTGGCATGTCTACAGTTCCAGAAGTCATAGTTGCCCGCCACATGGGCCTAAAGGTGTTTGCCATATCTGTCATTACCGACGAATGCGACCCTGACAACTTACAGCCTGTAAATGTAGAGGAGATTATCGCCACCGCAGCAAAAGCAGAACCCAATATGACAGCTATTTTGTGTAAACTAATTGGTACGTGTAAGTAGGAAATAGGAAAGGAAACCAGACCTTCCAATAGGCTATTCTACCCAGCAGCCAAAACCCAAAATCCACAACTTCTCCCAACCAACCTTTTTACTGCCAGAAGAAACCTTAACTTTGTAGCCTGAAAAAATAATGGGTTTATCTATGGGTAGGTGGAAGAATCTTAAAAAATCTCATAAACACTTAGTAAGTCTTTTCTTACTGGGAGTGGGATTTTTTTACACCCTCCACGCCCAATTTCCTAGTCAACCCGGCCTAAGAGACCGCAATAATAGCGTTGCATATAAGAATCCACTCGACACCTTAAAAACTGATTCTCTACTGGCTGATATAGAAATCAAACCTGATGTACGTAAGATAGACCCTACTTCGGTATTCTTACACCTTCCCACGTACACGCCGGTAACGAAATCCCTGGACCAATTTCTAAAATGGGATGAATTGGATGGTGAGCAAGGCTTTGTTCTGTCCCTAGGGCAGTTGGGCAAGTCCTACCAACATTTTCAATACGGCTTACAAGACCAACATTTCGCAGATCGTTCTCGCTGGCAAAATCCCATCACCCAACGATACAATGTTTATGCCCGAAGCAGTGAATCTCAGGTCCCTTTTTACGACACCAAGACACCCTATGTAAATGCCGACTTTGCCCAGGGAGCCCGCCAATTTCAGCGAGTTGATGCAACAGTTTCTCGAAATATTACCCCTAACTGGAATGTCACCCTATTCTACCAAGGGCGGCAGGTACAGGGAGCACACCTAGAATTCAATACCAATCACACTTCCCTTTTTGCTAGTTCACACCTCAAATCCAAAAATGAGCGATACCATTTATTTGGGAATTGGAGTCTAAATGAGATGAGCGATGACTATTTTGGAGGGATCGTTCGAACCTTAGACCAAGATTTGCTGGTTAATGAATCCGAAGGGATCTATACCGATAATGCCGCTAGCCTCAATGGTAATTTTGATAAAGAACAGGCCAACTTGGTATTAAGTGACGCTAATAGAAACGCTACCTATCGACAGGTTCAGATAGACCAATTCTATCACCTGGTCAAACCTACAGATTCTACCAATTTCCCCCAAGAGTTAACTCTCCGAGCCCTTTTAAGAGCAGAAAACAATAACCACCGCTTTTCAGATGGACAAATAAGCGAGAGTAAGCTTAATCAACACGCAATTCCCGTTTATCCCACCCTTGATACAGCCATTACCACCATCCGGGAGGCCTTTAAAAGCCGAAGCTATCAGGCGCTATCGGGATTGAGCTACAGTATCAGTCGCCCCTTTCGCTTCCACTTGGATGGTCATGTCTCTTACAAGCAAGTAGAACTAGATCAGGACAGCCTGGGATCAGAAAATCTTGAAATGTTCGACTTCCAAGGAAGGGGAGAATTGGGATTTTCCTGGGGAAAAGTCAGAGCAACGCTACACCAGCGAGCCACCAACCTGTTTGATCCACAAAATCGTCTCTCCCTCGAAGGAATTCTATTTCCCCTTATTCGAAAGGCACAGAAAGAGAACCAAACGGAGAAGGATAGCCTTTCCATTGGAGAACCCGCCCCTCCCCTTGAGTCCCCCCTACAAATTACTGGCTCTTTCGCCAGATGGGGGAAGAATCCGACCTTGTTCCAGGCGCATTACCTACCCTCCCCAGGAAATCTATATGTAGCCAACCCCGACCTGGAAAATCAGCAGTTTTCCCTGTGGAAAGCCCGTATCTCTTGGAATCCTCCCGCAAGCATTAGAAAAGGAGATACGCTCCTGCCCTCTTTTTACTACGCAGAGCTATTTTCTTCTCGCTCTTCCGACATGATCTTTTACGATTCCCAAATGAATGTTCTCCAAGCTTCCGAAGCATTGAATTGGTTTGGGGCAACCATTGGGTTCCGAATGCCCATCCTAGGAAAAACCTACCTGGAGAGCCGACTTACCTGGCAAAGGGGCTCTACCCAAGCCGAAGATGATTTCAAACAATACGCAGAATACTTACCTGAAATTTGGGGGAAAACTTCTCTCTACTATGAAAATAGAAGCCTGTCTATCGCAGCTATTCTAAAGATCGGAGTTGAAATAACCTACTTTTCGGAGTATCAAGGTTTTGGCCCAGACCTCATGAGTGGAGAATTTTTCCCGACCTCCTATCAGGTACCTGGGTACGCAATGGCAGATGCCTTTTTTGCCACCCAGATAAAGCAGGCGTATATCTTCTTTAAATTAGGACATGTAAATGAAGGGATCCTCCAAGA
Organism: Bacteroidota bacterium; assembly: GCA_039197765.1. Lineage (GTDB taxonomy): Bacteria > Bacteroidota > Bacteroidia > J057 > J057 > JBCCTX01. Next base: position 10,854 of record JBCCTX010000053.1, on the reverse strand, counting down.
TGGATACTATACCACTCCCTTTTATCCTATGCTCGAACGAACTTTCAGTTTAGGAATCAGCTGGGCATTTTTTGATTAAAAAAAAAACGGAAGCATATGCTTCCGCCTAGTACCAGAAATCCTGTTTGAGGAGTACGCGCAGTTGACTTATCTGGTCGTTTTCATATCTGTGGGCCGTCTAAGGAATTAAGCCTTTGGAATACCAAAGAGTTAAAGTCCTATTGTCCTTCCTTTAGGGATCTGAATACAGTTGGCGAAAAAAATGTTTGAAGGAAAACTTCGCTATAAGCTCTCACAATGAGCGACTAGCAAAACGCTTGTAGTAAGCTGATAGCCAGAAACTTTCCGTTCAAAAGTATGTTGTAACAATCCGATGGGTCTAAATTAAATATTATTTCTTGTATTGCAAATTAAAAATGAAATTTTGTATAAAATTTTTAAATTTAAATTAATGGAATATAAGGAAGCGGGTAATTATCTTAGCAAATCAACCTGAATCAAGAATATTACCTAGGCACTTCAACAGCGTTTACCAAGCGCTTAAGAACTTGCTCTGTACTAACCCCTTCCATCTCTCTTTCCGGAGTAAGAATAATACGGTGATTAAGAACGGGCGCCACAACCTCCGAGATATCATCTGGAGTTACAAAATCTCGCCCTGACATAGCAGCTATTGCCTTCGCACTTACCATGAGATTAAGGGAAGCTCTGGGCGAGGCTCCTAGGTAGAGTTCTTTGTGAGAACGTGTCAGTTGGACCACCTCTACGATGTACCGCATCAACTTCTCATCAATGTGCACACTTTGAATGAGACTTTGTAGTCTTGAAATCTCAGAGGCATTTAAAATAGCTTTAACCTGACTGAGGTCTTTGAAGTTTTTCCGCAAATGGGCGTCCGCAAGAATTTTCACCTCTTCCTCCAATTCAGGATAGTCCACCTGAACTTTGAATAAAAAACGGTCAAGTTGGGCTTCGGGCAAACGATAGGTTCCTTCTTGCTCTATGGGATTTTGGGTGGCTATTACAAAAAAGGGAGGAGACAGACGATGGGTGTTTCCATCAATACTCACTTGGCGTTCTTCCATGGCTTCAAACAAGGCAGCCTGTGTTTTGGCAGGGGCACGATTGATCTCATCGATCAAGACAACATGGGAGAAGATAGGTCCTGAATGAAATTCAAAAGCATTCGTATTTGGGCTAAATACAGAAGTTCCCAATACATCTGAAGGCATCAGGTCGGGGGTAAACTGGATTCGGGAGAAGGGTACATCCAAAGTTTTAGCAAGCAGTTTCGCCGCCAAGGTTTTTGCCACACCTGGAACCCCCTCTAATAAGACATGACCATCAGACATTAATGCAGCCAGTAATAGGTTAATCATGGATTCCTGACCGACCATGATTTTTCCAATTTCCGCTTTAATGTGCTTTACCCCTTCATGGAAGGAAGCCAAATCGGTACGAATTCCAAAAGGCGCAGATTCAGGGGTTTGAGACGATTCTAATGACATGCCAATGGTGTTAGAAGGGAAATCGCAACCTTTTTCCCAGATTAGGGCATAAATTTGACTTTTTTTGTCAAAATAAAAAATTGCAAGCAGAAGTCAGAAGAGAGACTTGATTTACCCTCACTTCTTACTTCTCTACTAACTTTCTCCTTAAAAATTCCCTTCCAGCTTAATAGCATTTGAAAGTCGTTCCATCGCTACGATGTATGCTGCAATTCGCATAGAACACCGGTATTGGGTGTGTGCAGCAAATACATTATTGAAAGCCGTGGTCAGGATCGGTTCCGTTTTATTCCAAATTTCCTCCTCGGGATAGTAGTGTCCTCTGCGGTTTTGTACCCATTCCAAATACGACACGACTACTCCGCCTGCATTGGCCAAAATATCGGGAACAATGAAAATCCCTTTACTATCTAAAATGGCATCCGCACCTGAGGAAACAGGGCCATTTGCCCCTTCTACGATAAGTTTCGCCTGTACCTGGTCCGCATTATGCTCAGTAATTACATTCTCTATAGCAGCTGGGATCAACACTTCTACGTCTAAGGCGATCAACTCCTCATTAGTTATTTTATCTCCCCCTTTAAAGCCTGAGAGGGTCTTATTCTGCTCAAGATGCTCTATCGCCTCCTTAATCTTTATACCTTTCTTATTAAAATATCCTCCTGTATGGTCACTGATTGCAACGATACTCATTCCTTTTTCTTCCAATAATTTCGCCGCCCAAGTCCCAACATTTCCAAAGCCTTGTATAGCTACTTTACATTCCTTAGGCTTTTTACCCAACTGCTTGATCGCTTGAAGCGTTGCATGCATAACCCCCCATCCCGTTGCGGGAATACGACCTTTAGAACCTCCTAAATCCAGAGGCTTTCCCGTAACTACGCCAGGGGTATATCCATAGATGCGAGAGTACTCGTGAAAAATCCAGGCCATTTCTCGAAAACTAGTCCCCATATCTGGAGCGGGTACATCCGAACCCTCGCCAAACACATCCTTCAACGCACGGGTATACGCACGGGTAATTCGTTCTAACTCGTCTTCACTTCTTACCTTGGGATTAAGCGTAATTCCTCCTTTGGCTCCTCCATAAGGAAGATTTACCAGAGAGGCCTTAAAAGTCATCCAGCCAGCCAGTGCCTTCACTTCATCTAAGTCCACAAAGGGTGCAAAACGGATACCTCCTTTGGAAGGACCTAGAACTGTCGAGTGTATCACCCTATATCCTTCAAATACCCGGGTAGTCCCATCATCCAACTTTACGGGTAAGTTCACGATGATAACTCTTTCTGGGGCGCTAATGATGTCTCTGTACCGCTGATCCAGATTCGTAATGTCTGCAGCAAGGTTGAAACGCGCCATCAGGGAGTCGTTGGCTGACAACTTTTTTACCTGTTTGGTTACCGTATTTTCTGCCATAAATTTAATTCACATTTTGTAATGTAGTTCAAAATGAAGAAAAATCCGTGCCAATTTATACGCAGAAAGAAGAAAAGAGATGTGCTCTTTTCCAAAACAAAAAAATATTGCCGAAAATCGATAATTGGGAGCTGATTTTGTTAGAATTATGGCAAATTACGGAAGGATATAGTATAAATATATAAAGTACAAATATATGAATGGAAGGGAGAGCATAAAGCCATCAAAGCGGTCCAACATTCCCCCATGACCAGGTAAAATATTCCCAGAGTCCTTTAGATCCATACTTCTTTTTAACGAAGATTCTACTAAATCTCCAAGCTGGCTAAATACAGAAACAATCGCTGCAACAATTATCCAACTAAACCCTGAAATCCGGTAAATAGGCCAGGTGTACATGAGAACGGCACCTGCTATCAAACAACCGATCGCTCCGCCAATTGCCCCTTCCCAAGTCTTTTTAGGGCTCACCCTGGGATACAAGAGCGTTTTTCCAAACGCCCTCCCTACAAAGAATGCGGTTGAATCCAACGACCAAACCAACACCAATATGCCCATAGGGAGCCTAGGATCATAGGCTACAACATCGTCTGGGACAGCCATTTTGTAAAATAGGAGAAGCGGAATGAGGCAGTAGAAAAATCCCAAAACCATCAGCCCCAAGTTGTGTGGAAACTGATCTTCCTTTTGAAAAAGTAAGGTTAGTACCTCTAAAGACGGAAGTATGACCATCATAGCTCCTATAAGCACTACATCTTGCTCGCCAGGTAAAACCCACGCCAATCCCCAAATGAGAATGCCAAAAGTCATCACGGACCACAAGTATTTGGGATGAGAAAGCCTAGCTCCGTGCATGAACTCCCATAGACATACCAAGGAAACGACTGTTCCAAACAACCAAAGTCCGCGATACGATAAAAATATAGCCCCTACCACTACGGCTCCCCCTATGACACCCGTAATGAGTCGTGTTATCAGATTACTCATGTATTTGGAAAAACAAGCCGAAGTGTGTACCAAAAATATTGTGTACTCATTTTTTTAAATAAGTTGTAAATTTACAACAATCTTGTGATATGGTTAAGATTGGAGACATAGAGATAGGAGAATTTCCCTTTTTACTTGCTCCCATGGAGGATGTGAGTGATCCTCCCTTTAGGGTTCTTTGCAAAGAGATGGGGGCTGATGTAGTATACACGGAATTTATCAGTTCTGAGGGGCTCATCAGAGATGCAAAGAAAAGTGTGGAAAAACTGGATATCTATCCAGAGGAAAGGCCTGTAGGCATCCAGATCTTTGGGCATGACATCGAATCCATGCGAAAAAGTGCTCAGATTGTGGAGACTGTCCAGCCCGAGATCTTAGATATCAACTATGGCTGTCCCGTAAAAAAGGTAACCTGTAAGGGCGCAGGAGCAGGAATTCTGCGAGATATACCCAAGATGGAACGCATGACCCGGGAAATTGTCCAATCTACCCACTTACCTGTCACAGTCAAAACGCGACTGGGCTGGGACCAAAATACCATCCAGATCTTAGAAGTTGCCCTTCGCTTGCAAGATGCAGGTATCAAGGCCCTTACGATCCACGGCCGGACACGCAAACAAATGTATAAGGGAGAAGCTGATTGGACCTTGATAGGGGAGTTAGCCCAACATCCCGACATTGAAATCCCCATTTTTGGCAATGGAGACGTGGACTCTCCGCAGAAGGCCCATGAAATGCGGGTTAAGTACGGAGTTGCAGGGATTATGATTGGCCGAGCAGCTATCGGATACCCTTGGATATTCAGAGAAATTAAACATTTCTTTGAAACGGGAACTTTTTGTGCTCCCCCTAGTATATCAGAAAGGGTAGAAATGTGCAGAAGACATTTGAAACATGGGGTCGAATGGAAAGGAGAAGTAGTTGGCATTCGAGAAATGCGACGACATTACACAAATTATTTCAAAGGAATTTCACATTTTAAACCTTTTCGGCTCAAACTTTGTACAAGTAATGAACTCAAGGAGATTTTAGATACACTTTCTGAAATAGATCAAACATTTTCTGGTAAAAATAAAACCCTCTCCGACTTTTCTTCATTCCCTATGAGTGTATAGTTTTACTTTTTTATTACTTTCAAATTTCTTTAACTTATGCCTCCCAAGGCCTAAGCAAACAAACAATTTTTACCAAAATGTTACATACCAAAAAGTGCTTTTTCTTACTGTGTATGATGGCATGGGGTTTCTTGACAGATGTATCAGGACAGTCAAAAGTTGATATAACTCAGTTAGTTGCAGATACAAAAACCTTTGCTTTCAATGACAGTAAGAACACCGTTAAAGGATTCATTTATGAGGAGCTGGATGTGAAGACAAACTGCTGTGGATCCGATCGGATTTATCTTGAAGTTCGTATTCATCCTTCAGGATACGTTGTAGAAGCCAAAACACTGACCGGAAAAAACGAATGCTTCAAGAGTTCTGCCATTGACATAGTAAAGAATATCAAGTGGGAGGCAAAAGATTTTAAAGGTACTAAGCCCGTCTATTTTGAAATTCGGCCTGACATCAACTGCGATGGAGGAAAGGACAACTCCTATAAACCTGTAGCAATTTTTAATAATGAACTGCTGGATGAGTCGGGTAAGCCCAAAAATCCCGAAGATGGATCATTGATATATTTAGGAGATCCTGATGCAGATAGTGCAGAAGAATCAGCTACTGAAAATACAGCCTCAAATGAAGCGAGTGAACCCGTTGAATCCGCTGCAGAGGAAATTGTAGCAGAAACTTCGGAAACAGTTACTGAAAAGGAAAGCCCACAGCCAACTGAAAATACAGATGAGCCAATGAAACCTGCTGCTGAAAAAGTTGATGAAGTGGCAGAAAATGTAACTACCGCCAACAAAGACGTTAAATCCGCTATACAGGAAGTAGAAAACCAAGGTAAAGAAACCGTAGAAGCAGTAAAGGAAGCCATACCTGCGGCTAAGGAACCTACGCCCACCCAAGTAACTACTCCTCCCACTAAAGAAGCTAGCCCATCACCAGATCCTCTTCTGGTATCTTCAGATACTCCTGGTAGAAGAACCATGGCTGAAGAGGTAGCCGAAGAAGCTACTACTGTTGTTGATAGCCCCGTTACTCCTGCAGCAGAAGAGGTTACGTTGAGTCCAGAGGATCAAGCTGAAAAAGATGCTGAAATCATGGTGTTGAAAGAGCAACTCAACGAATTGCGTGAAAAAGAAGAAGCCCTTCAGAACAGACAACAGAAACGCCAAGAGATTCTTGAACGCAGAAGACAAGCGCAGATGGAGCGCAGACGAGAATTACAAGCGCAAAGAGAGGCAGAAGAAGAATCAAATGATCCTTTTGCAGGACAGGAAACGGAAGAAGGAGAATTCGGTGAGGACTATGCCTCAGCTCAGGATCCTGATCAAGACGACTTGGACCGTCTTTCCCAAGAGCTCTCTGATATTCAAAACCGGAAAAGAGAACTGGAAGACTCGCGTAAAAGAGACGCGGAAGAGCTTGACCAATTTATCCGAGATCGGGTGAGATTGGAAGAAGAAATACGCCGAAAGGAAGAAGAGATTACCCGGAAGCGGGAACAACAAGAGCTAGATAGACTGGTCGAAGACAGAACGCGTCAGGAAGACCAGAAACGCGACTTAGAAGGCGAAATGCAGCGCTTGATGGATGAGATCCAGCGCCTTCAGGATGAAATGCAACGCAAGGTGGCAGATCTACAGCGCCAAGAGGAAGATATCCAGCGTATCAACTCTACCATCGCTCAGCGCGAGGCGGATATCAACCAACAAAGAATGCTTCGCGAGCAGCAGCTTGAACAAGAACTCGCCCTCATGCGCCAACAGGCAGACCTAGAGTCAGCGAGTCTGTTTAGAAATGCCCCAGATGCGGGAATGTCTAGCCCCAATTTGTCCGTCAATCCCGGTTTATTAAATGATACTTCTGCACAAGCGCGACAAATTGTCAATCAAATCATGCTGCTCCAACAGCAGCTACAGATGATACAGCAGCAACCACAAAATAATTCTGGAGGAATAAGTGGCACAGTTACCCCTAGAATAACAACTGGGATTAGTGGATCGACCAATCTTCCTGAAGGAAGTAAAAATGCAGCAGATGACAGATCTTGGGAAAATGTAAACTATAATGCTCCAGATGGAAGTGCACCAACTACAGGTACTCTGGGCAGAGGAAGTTCTACGGGTTCCAGTGGGTTTGACCCTGTTGAGGGATACTCTCCAGATTCTAGCCACTCCGGCACCTTTGAAAACACAGCAGGACCTAGGTTCCGCAGCATGCAGTATGGAACAGGTGCCAACGCGATGAACCGATACCTGGCTGACCAGCTCAAGGCAAGAGGCCTTTGTGGTACGGTTGCAGCCTTTGCAGAACTTACCGTAAACGGAAACGGACAGGTAGTGGGAACAAGAATTATCAAGGCTAATTCTACCAATGCCATGATTAACCTTCCTGCTATCTTTAATTCTATGAGTTTCCTCCCCTCTTACTCTCAGGTACCTGAGCGGACCAATCTCTCCTTTGAGATGAATATCCCTTGTGGACCAGGGCAGAATCCCGCTGTAGGTTCTTTCACACCTACTCCGACTAACTAAGAAGAAAAAAGAAATTTGAATGGTATAGAAGCCGTCTCATTACTGAGGCGGCTTTTTTATGTAATGCCTTTCTATTGGTCGACCATGGACTATTAAACGATGGACCCTACTTAGTACTCTTTCTCCCCAAACTCACTTTCGATAAACTTCATCTGCTTGGAGGGCTGGTTGAGGCGATAGCTAAGAGAAAATAGGACCCTATCTACCTCATACACATAATTGGTCGTTGTAAAGAAATTATCTCTTACAGTAGTGATGCGCTGTTCATTACTCTCCAGAATACCCATATCTATACTGAGCCACTGCACCATGGCAGAGAGTTTTCCATCCAGGAAACCCTTCTTCAAAGTAAGACTAGGATTGTAAAATCGGGAATCTACCCCTTGGGCTGTGACACGCTCAGAAAGGTAGTTAACCCCTGCTTGTAAGCTCCAAGTAGGAGCCAGCTGAACCTGTGCGTTTGCATTGATCGAATAGATGGTATTGGCGGTATTGATTGCATCGCCAAAAAGCGAGCCTTTGATTCGGTATCGATAGACGTTGCCGCCAAGGTATAACTGGAGCCACGGGGTAGGATTCAGATTACTACCCAGCTCTACTCCAAGGGTCCGACTCTCTCCGACATTGGTATATATTCGGTTGAGGATAGAATCATTGAAAACCGTATTAACCCGGTTGATAACATTCTGTGTACTTCGCAGGTATCCCGTAAGGAACACAGAGTTATCCGACCAATTTTTTACCATACCCAGCTCTACCAAATCAATGAATTCAGGCAATAATTCAGCATCTCCCTGCTCAAGGGTCTCATTGTGTTCACGTTCCGGAAAAGGCGTCATCTTAAAGGTAGTGGTACGCTCAATTCTGCGGCTATATCCTACTTTTGCAAACCAGTTTTCACCCAATTCATATTGTAAATTGAGCGTGGGAAAGGGCTGCAATATTTCATATGAATACGTTGTATCAGGGCTGGCGAGGCTCACTTCTCGATCCATGTATTCCATCCTGATTCCAGCAACATAAGTCCACTTCTTCCACGTTCCAGAGAATTGTGTATACAGGCTATGGATTTCGCGTTGCAGTTCAATTTTATTGGTAAATAGAGGATTTTCAATCCATCGGTTAGCCTCAAAGTCGCGATCTAGATAGAGGAAATCACCTGGGTGAAACAGGTATCGGTATTGGTATCCACTTTCCCAAGAAATATTCCCTAGTTGGTGGGAAAAATCTGCTTTTACACGGAATCCATCCAGCGGATTATCATTGGTATTGAATTGAAATTGGAGGGTATCTGCTAAATTAGGCCATGCCAAACTGGCGTTATCCGTAGGCCCTCCTAATAGCGTACGTTCGTACAAGGTTGAGAGTCTTAGGCTGCTTTTATGATTCCATTCCCAACTGTAGTCAACTCCTCCAATGAAAAAATCTCCTTGTCGAACGCGAAGGTTTTCATTATAGTAGGTAAGACTATCGATAAATTCTCCTGCAAAAAATACATCCCCTTTGTCCTGATACAAATCCCAGTAGGCTTCAGGACCGAGAAAATTTTCTGGGGTAATTCGTATCCTCTGTTGTGGGGCATACAGAATATCAGCCGTGCGATACTGGGTCCTATCTCCTGCGAAAAAGCTCAGAGAAAGCTGCTGGTTGGACTTGGGTCGAAACAGCGCAGAAAACCTTGCAGAATACCGCTCTCGATCAAAACTGCGCTCCCCAGAAGAGGGGAATTCAGTCAAACCTTCATTGAGATACGTATTGACATACCCAATGCGTTGGCCTGCGATGTCATCTTTTCTGTAGTCCAGACCGAAGGAAATATCCCACTTCCCGCGGATGACATTCAACGTAACATCCGCTCCATAGCGCCTGCTTTCCTCTGCATTATCATAGGGCTCTATGCTAGGAGCCCCTACTAGTGCATTTACCTGAAGGTAGAAACCATCCATTGCTCCGCGTTGTGTGGTAATGTGAATGATTCCTGCAGCTCCATCTGGATCGTACTTTGCAGAGGGGGTAGTAAGTATTTCTACATTCCTTACAACATTTGCAGGTAGTTGGTTTAACAAAACTGCTGGATCGCCCTGTACCTGCCTTCCATCTAGCATTACCATAAAGCCTTGGCTTCCACGAAGGGAGATTTCTCCTAGGGAGCTAACGGAAATTCCCGGAAGATTTCGGATGACATCTGTTGCATTTCCCCCCCTTGCTTGCCGAAATTGTCCAGCATCGAATACTTGCCTATCAACCTTATGGAAACTTTGGCTTTTGCGGCCTGTAATTTCAATTTCATCTAGCAATTGGGCAGTTGGAGTAATGCCAATAGGGCCTATATGCAGATTCTCTCCCGCAGAGATACTCAATGGAGATACGAAATAAGGTTCATAGCCCAAAAAGCGAACCTGAAGGAAATACGTTCCAGACGTGGGAGCAAATAAGGAAAAACTGCCAGAAGAATCGGCCAGAGTTCCTGCAACTTGGCTACTATCATCCAACTGAAAAAGGCCTATAGTAGCAAAAGCTAAATTGGAGTTATCCATAGAATCCTGAACCTGCCCAGATACTTGTCCCAATTGAGCTACCGAAGCACTGTAGGTAAAGAATACGCTTACCAGGATGAAAAAACGAATAAGCGACTGGGTTGGAGGGTTCCGCATAGACAATTAGTTGTCCCCAAAATGATACTAAATAAACATCTTTTGGAAGTATTTAATGTTAACCGGATTTAAAGTTTATAATCTAAGGTACATCCTTTTTAGAGAAGAAAAACCTTAAAGCCATTTCTACAGTATAAAATACATTCCCTATCTTTGCAGAAGAGTCTTATCAATTGATCAGGAAAATTTCACATATTCTTCTAGCTTCCATAGTGCTACTAAGCTCCTCGGGCTTTGTTTTACAAAAGCATTATTGCAAAAATGAGCTTCAAAGCATTTCTCTATTCTTGGGATCTGAGAAATGTGAACACTCTAGCCCTAAAAAAGCTGCCTGTCCCTTTCATCCTCAAGATTCTACGACAGACGGCGATCATGAAGACGACGCTAGAAATTGCTGTGAGAACGAAGCAGAATTCGTAAAGCTGGATCAACAGTTTAAGCTGTCCTCCTTTGGTTTTTCTACTCATGATCCTTCCTCATTTCAAGCATATCTTTTCTCGAATCATAGAATCAGGGCTTCTGTCCTTGACTTTTCCTCTCCTCATTACCTCAATTATAAGCCTCCACTTCTTGTCTGCAACTTCGTTGTTAGGTTGCAGACTTTTCTTCTTTAGTAGGTAGGTTGATTGGACCTTCCTAAGTCTTT
>JBCCTX010000052.1:0-29941 GCA_039197765.1 Bacteroidota bacterium | reverse complement strand
TCTATCGCTTTGACGCTCACGCCTAAAGTTTTGGCCATTTCTGCATAGGTCATTTTTTCAATTCGATTGAGCAGGAATACCTCTCTTTGTCCCGGTGGCAATGCCTGAATGGCCGCTTCCAAACGCGCCTGAAATTCCTTTCCCTCCAATTCACCATCTGGCCGGGAATCCAAACTGGATGAGGTGTATGACTTTTCAAACTTCCACACGACTTTCTCTCTAGTCTTTTGATTTAGGAAAAGGTTGTTGGCTACCGTGAAAAGAAAGCTTTTAGCTTTTTCTACTTGCACCTTGGAGCAATTCTCCCAAAGCCGAATGAAAGCTTCCTGCATAAGGTCCTCGGCTTCTAACAAAGAGGCACCCTTATAAAGCAAGAAATTGCGCAAAGGGCGTCCATTCGAGCGAAAACTTCGCTCGAATTCTGCTTCTTCACACAACGACTGGGGAGTATCCATTTCTGAGGAAATTGACGAAGTTTTTCCCATTTATACAAGAGATCCTCGGAATGGGTAAAGGTTTAATGCTCCGTCCACTCATTTTTTAAATACAACAGTGCCTCTTGTAGGGCTAACTTTGACTCCTTAGGGGAGAAACCCAATTCCCGCCTCGCCTTACTAATATCATAATCTTGATTCAACCCATAAAACATGTTGAGATAGTGTTTTTGGAGAAGAGGCTCCTTGCCAAAGATTTTACTGCTCAAGGAAGGGGGGTTCTATTCCCAAATAAGAAGCCAAATCCTGGATAGAAGTATGCCTAACAACCATAGGTTGCTGCTGGATGAGTTTCAGGTATCGCTCTTTGGCTGAAAGGGTCTGAAAATCCTGAATTCGCTCCATCTTGCAGTTCAGTGAGCGGTTCATTAACTGGGTACTGAATTCTTGGAAAGCTGGGAGTTCCCGATTCAACCAGTCAAAATCTACTTTACCAATTTTGAGAACGGTACAGTCTGAAATAGCCTGAAAGGTCTCTACTGTAGGCCCCTCTTTGGTGAAACTCTCCAATGAAGTAAAAAACTCCCCTGGAGCAATGAGATGGTCCACGACGACCTTCCCCTTTTGGAATTGGAATCCTTTTATAAAGCCTTTGGATAAAAAATAAATATGCCGAACGACACTGCCAGACCTAATCAGCATAGTATTTTGCCTAAATGTTTCTGGTATGAAGCGTTCTTTTATCAAGAATTTTGCTTCATTTGAAAGGGAAGCCCAGTCCTTTATGTGATTGATTATGTCCTCCATCGTTTCCTTACAAAATGCTGCCTAATTTTTCGTTCGACCCTAACTACCAGAATTGATAACTTATGAAAAAAACCTGGCGTTGGTTTGGAAAAAAAGACCCTGTCTCCCTCACTCAGCTCAAAGTACTTGGGGTAGAGGGAATCGTAAGTGCACTACACCACATTCCCAATGGGGAAATTTGGCCAAAAGAGGAAATTTTATCACACAAATCTAAGATAGAAGCTGCAGGCTTGCAATGGAGCGTAGTAGAAAGTCTACCTGTATCAGAGGGAATTAAGATTCGAGGTAAGAATTGGGACCAATTGATTCATTCCTACTGTGAATCGCTCAAGAATTTGGCGGAATGTGGGATACATACTGTCTGCTACAACTTTATGCCTGTTCTAGATTGGGTTCGTACAGACCTCCATTACTCCTTACCAACAGGAGGAATCTCCATGGCCTTTGATCCCATCACCTTTGCTACTTTTGACCTACATATTTTGAAGCGCCCTAGAGCTGAAAGCCAATATAAGCCAGCCCTCCTAGCTGCTGCTGAAAAGAAAATTTCCCAAATGAGTTTGGCAGAACAAGAGGCCCTCGCTTATTCGATTATTGTCCATACCCAGGCGTTTATCGATGGGGCGGTTGATCCCTCCGAACGGCACTACAAGGAAAAATTCTTGGAATATGTTCTCCAGTACCAAGACACGGGAAAGGGGCAACTTCGAGAAAATTTAGTAGCCTTTCTACAGGAGATTTTTCCCACTGCAGCCCGAAACAACATACACATGGCCATTCATCCAGACGATCCTCCTTTTTCTGTCCTGGGGCTTCCTCGAATTATCAGTAATCAGGCAGACCTAGAATATTTGTTCGAAGCAGTTCCTCATCTCACGAATGGGTTGACTTTCTGTAGTGGTTCTTTAGGGGCTAGACCTGACAATGATCTTTCACAAATCTTCTCTCTATACGCCTCACGCATTCACTTTGTACATCTAAGAAACATCCAATTTACAGGAGAACAGGGGTTTTTCTATGAATCTGGGCACCTAGAGGGGCAGGTAGATATGGCTCACCTTGTACAACTTATCCTTCAAGAAGAATATCGAAGAAAAGAAGAAGGTCAGGAGGATTGGCTCATTCCTATGCGACCAGATCACGGAGTAGAACTATTGGATGATGACCAAAGGAAACATCCCCCCGGCTATCCTTTGATGGGAAGGATGAAAGGGCTGGCAGAATTGCGAGGGTTGGAAGCAGGGCTAAGGGGGAGGTAAACCCATATAAATTGAAGGCTTCAGATTCGGACTACCTTTCAGGCATTTACAGGATTATGAGATTAAACACGGAGGCACAGAGAATTGGATATTTTAGTATAAAGAGGTGTTACGGATCTTTGCCAAGATCTTGAGTTTGAACTTGATCTTGACAGTATCCCAAAATATTGTAGAAGACATAGAAGAACTGAGCTTTTCAGGCTTTCAGCCTACTTTGTCCGTTGGCAATAGCCTTACAATACCTCCACAATCTGAATATAATTTCCGCAGGTATCATTGAATACAGCAAATTTGGCTGTTCCCATTTCAGTAGGTTTCATGCTAAATTCAACACCGCGATCGATCAAACGTTCATATTCCTCCTCGACATTTTCTACGTTAAATTGGGTCCAAGGTATTCCGGCTTCGAAAAGGGCCTTTTGAAAGACTTTTGCAGGCTCAAAATGATTGGGGGCAGGTTCAAGTAGTACTTCCGGTCCATCTTGTTCTTCTGGAGCCACGACAGTCAGCCAGCGATTTCCATCGCCTACGGGGATATCCAATTTTTTCACAAAGCCCAATTTTTCGGTGTAGAATCTAAGGGCTTCTTCTTGATTTTGAACAGGGATACTCACGACACGTACTCTCATTGTATAATTATTTTTGGATCAGAGGCCGCAAGTTGTAACATTAGCAGCTCAATTGCTTCTCGAAAGTTGCTCTTTTTGAAATTCGATAGGACTTATCCCATTTCTACGCTTGAAGAGTGCACTAAATGAACCTAAGCTTTTAAATCCTACGGCAAAGCAGGTTTCTGTTACGGTCATTCCCTTCTTTAGGTATTCCTTTGCTTTCTCCATTCTTTTATCCGTCAGGTATTGCTTAGGGGTTTGCCCATAGTATTGCTTGAAGAGACGTAGCAGGTGGTATTTGGAAACAAACTTGCTCTGTGCCAGCACAGCCAAATTCACCTCCTGCTCGAAATTATGGTCAATATAATTTTTGACTCCCTTCACGGTATCGAGTTGGGCTTTGTTTGAATACAAGAGCTTATCTAGACGTTCTACTTCGCTTTCGAAAAAGGACATGCTTGTTAATTAATACACCCTCTTATTACGGATAAAATGGCCCAAAATCCACTAAAAGTAACTGAAAATCCTTCGAATATAGTGGAAACTCAGCCGAATTATTATTCCAGGTCAGATAGCTTAGTTTTCAACCACATGTCTTTCCGTTACCTTTTCCAATAGCTTCCCCCACCTGTCATAGGTCTTGATAAGGGTTTTCTTCTTGGTATTCCGATAGCGCTCATACTTCTGTAATAGACCTGCATCATCAAAATAATTGATTCTACTGTAATTCAAGGTGCCGAGAATGAAAAATTCCTCCGTTTCCATGGTTCCATCTTCTCGAAAATAGCGTATTTCCTCAGGCTTTCCCCTTTGGAAGGTTCCTTCCAACCGCTTCTCACCATTTGCATAGTAATCTGTTTCTAGCCCTTCACATAGGTGATCACAATTGAGGTAGGCCCATTTTCTATCATTCAATTCTTTGCCTTCAGCAAATACGATCTGAGGGATTACAATAGTGTCTTTCTTTTGCTTGAGGTCATATACAATCCAGAGGCTTAGCTCCCAATTTATTCCGCGTTCTAAGGAGCACTTTAAGACCTTTTCATTGGGAAGGCCTTCAAATTCCGTCCATTCATATTCTGCTTCTACGAGCTCAGTTGTACATGCATCAAAGAAAGCTAATTCGATAGGAACCTCTTGTGCGGATAGGGATGCGAGTCCCAAAATGAGGGAAAATATGAGAGGCCCTATATATTTATATATTCTCATACTCAACTTTTTAACCTTGTTATTCATTTCGTTTTCTATATTCATCCCAGGACCTAGTTCCCCCATATATATCGCTTCCAACCACCAAAAAATCAAAAAATACTAGGGACTCTGTTGGAAATATAAGTTCCCAAGATTGGCCGTCCGTAGCTGACCTATGAATCCCATAATTATTACTTATTATTTCGTAGTTATCTATTTTCACTATCTCATACACATATGACCCTTTTCGGGGTTCATACGACATCTCCTTCCAACTTTCTCCCCAATCATCTGAATATATTAGGTCTCCATTAAGTTGCAATTCTACAATTCTCCTTCCAATATTACGGGTATAGTGAACTGCCCCTTTTTTCCTAATCCACTCCCAACTTTTACCTTTATTATGTGAAATCATTGTTCCCTGACTAGAACCTGCTATCATTTTGTTATCGAATTCATATATACTTAAAACCTGAGCATGGGTATTGGTTGGTTCCCATTTTATCTCTTCCTTGCGCAAGCGAAAAATACCTGCATCTGTTCCCACAAGGAGGTGATCTTCCGCTCGATAGATTGACTGGACATTCAGATCGGGTAAGTTGTAATGCAAAGCCTCCCAAGAAATTCCGGCATCAAGGCTTTGATAAATTCCGTTTTTATAAACGCCTATGTAAATAGTCTCCCCAGAGACATATAGGGCATTTATTTTGGGGTTAGGTAAACCTTCCCCTATCCAATGCCATTGGGATCTATTTTCTTTACTGATATAAACGCCACGATTGTCGGATGCTAATACGATCTCCTGGCCCTTCAACTCCATAAATGAGACTTGGATATCTTTAGGTAGTCCTGCCTCAATAGGTTCCCAAGATTGGCCAAAGTTTCGAGAAATAAGTATAGGGCTACGTTCATAACTTGCTGCTTTGATTCCCTTATTAAGGGAAATAATTGGAAGTGGATTACCCCGTTCCAGGCTATTCACCTGCTTATCCACCTGATTACTACAACCAGATATCCCTAACGAAAGGAAGGTTATAAGGAGGGATTTTACTGTTATTTTCATCATTTCCATTGCTACAATGAAATACTGGAACAAAGATAAAATTTGTATTCAGGTAAAAACACCTATAAACATTTCCCCAACACCCCTAGTATAAAGCCCCACACTTATACATAGGGCCTTTTTCTCAAGGGTTTTCCCAGTAGTATTGGAGAAAATATCTGTACACAACCTCCTTAACTCCTTAGTACCTTATGTTGCTTGCATCACACCCTGTGAGGAGACGCTATATGCTCCTGGGAATTCTTATGCTCTGCTTTCTCCCTTCCATTTTCAGCCAAATCATCATCAGGGACTCCTCGGATCCATTAGCGGATGGGGTCTATTTTAATTTCGGTACTTCAAATGGACGAACATTTTACCAGAAATTCAATGGGACCAGTAATGATTATGGGATTGAATGGACAGGTACCCAATGGATCTTAAAAGACCTCACTACCCTTACCACCTACTATACCAATCCGCTGGATACTCAGGAGCCACCATGTAATGCCTGGCTAGTCAATCAAACAGGGTATCAGAACATCCTTGTTACAGGGACTCCCTGTCTAGAGATTATTAAGTTGACGGGTTCTGATCAAACGCGGCTAAATGGCGACTATATAGAATCAGGCACCCTCAATACCCGAAATACCTATACCAATGTAAATGGAGCCACCATCATATGGAATCCTGCCAGTGTCTACGGAGTTGGCTGGGAACTGGTAGAAGGGGGGACGGTTTATTACCATACTGCTTTCAACATCGTCCAACCTCCTTGTACGACCCTTGCTACATGGAATCCCGTACTGGGCAATGACCCCATTATACTCAAAGGAGACTGCGCCCAATTTCTTCCCAGCGATGTAATCATAACTGGGTCAAGTACCCCCGTAAATGTCAATCAATTCTACTATGGAACTTATACCCGTATTTTGAAGGCTACTATCGATGGGAAATCCGTTTATGAGAATCCCTTCAATCTATTTTTTGGTGCATTAACTATCGAATGGGATGACCCGGCTATGGAATGGCGATTGGGGTACGCTGGGAGTTTTGCCTTGCACACTAATTCCGGTACAGATGCAGAACCGCCTTGTACGGGATGGACAGACTATCTTTCAGGAGGAAATACAGTCAGTATTTCTCTTTCCAACAATTGCTCTTTCTCTGTGGCTGCCCCGGTAGAATGGTTGGGCTTCCAGGTCCAGGAAAAAGCAAATGCAATTGAATTGGAATGGAGTACTGCCCTTGAAATCAACAATGAAGGCTTTGGCATTGAGCGATCCTTGGTTACTGATCCAGCGGCTGAATCCCTTCAATGGAAAGAGCTTTCTTTTCTTCCTGGAAAGGGGGATTCCCAAGAACAGCAAAAATATTCATATAAAGATAGCCCCCTATCACCTGGGACTTATCTATACCGCATTCGCCAGGTAGATTACAATGGTTCTTACTCCTATTCACCTATTCGGGAGATCTCTTTCAAACCTTCTACCAACTCCTTTACCGTATTTCCCAATCCCTCTCAAGGAAAGTTATTTCTTTCAAGGCCTCATACAGGGGTACAGATTTTTCCCACTCGCGTATCCATCGTGCATTCCAGTGGGCAACGACTTTCTGCCCCTATCACAGAATCAGGGGAAGTGGACATTTCCCTACTACCGACAGGAATGTATTACTTGGAGGTGCTTGGAAACGGAGGTAAGATGGAACGGTGCAAGTTCATCAAGAAGTCCTAAAACATCTGCTAAATTCTTTTACCTTTATTGGGAGACCTCTATTGAACCCTTTGATAAACTCCCAACCCCATGGCATCCTCCTCTCAACCTGCTCCTACTCTCTCACTTACCCCAGTGCTGTTAGTTCACTTCATCGGGATGCTTGGGTATAGCTTGGTTATGCCTTTTCTCATCTTTCTGGTAGAGAAGTTTGGGGGAAATGGGTTCATCTATGGGATCATGGGTGCTGTATATCCTGCCTTTCAACTCATTGGCGCCCCTATTTTGGGGCGTCTCTCTGATACACTGGGGAGGAAACGGGTGTTGTTCATTAGCCAAGGAGGGACCTTACTTGCATGGGGCATCTTTATCTTAGCCCTCAGCATCCCAAGAACGTCCATTAGTCAAATCAACTCTTCACTGGCAGGTTCTTTTGTCTTGACTCTACCCTTACTTTTCTTATTTGTTGCAAGAGCACTAGATGGCTTAACAGGAGGAAATGTTTCGGTAGCAAATGCCTATGTATCAGATGTCTCCACCGAAGAGAATCGCAAGGCTAATTTTGGTAAGATGGCCATGGCCTCAAGCCTGGGCTTCATTTTGGGACCTGCCCTAGCTGGCATACTTGGGACCACCTCCCTTGCAGAAATGCTTCCCGTATTAGTAGCAGCAGGGATTTCGCTTGTAGCGCTTTTCCTGATTCAAACGCAAATGCCTGAAAGTAACTCCCAACCAGTAGATCCCGATTCCCAGGCTTCGAGTTTTAGAAAGGTATTTCATGTAGAACAAAAAGAATGCTACGAAAGAGAACACTGTCCAGACACTGGCTTTCGAGGCGTGCTGGCTATACCTGGAATTCCTCTCTTATATACAATCTACTTCATGACCTTTCTGGGATTTAGCTTCTTTTACTCAAGTTTTCCCGTTTTTGCCGCTAACCGATTGAACTGGACTACTCTTGATCTGGGAATCTTCTTCACCTTGCTTAGCTCTATGATGATCGTTGTACAAGGACCTTTGCTCAGCTATCTTTCTACACGCGTAAAAGATATTTACCTCGTCTTACTAGGTTCATGTTTACTTGCCTTTTGTTTCTTCTGCATCTCCCAAGGCACTGCCTTTTGGGTATATAGTTCAGCTGTCTTCTTTGCCCTTGGGAATGGACTGATGTGGCCTTCTTTTCTCTCTATTCTTTCCCAAACGGGGGAAAAATCCGTCCAAGGTACCATTCAGGGATATGGAGAAAGTATGGGGAGTGCAGCCAGTATCTTGGGAATGATCTCAGGAGGTATACTTTATGAAGGTATAGGCACGGGAGTCTTTTGGGTTGCCTGTTCCATTCTACTTGTTGTAGGGTTGCTCTCCTTACGGTTTCTCATTCCTCGGCGCGGATAATCACTTTTTTTGTCTTTCCCACTTCCACTTCGAAGTACGTTTCAGGGTATTTTCCCGCTCCTTTATGCCTCCAACCTTCCACCCTATACTCCCCAGGCAGTAAGGGCTTTACATCCCCCGAATAATGATAGATGCGCTGATTCTTTCCTCCGGAACTTATAAACACACGATCATGCGTATCTTTACTTCCATCCGCCTTCTGGTAGGAGAAGGATACAAAGCCACATGGAACTTCTAGGGTGAGTTCTTGTGAATCCTGATCAGGAAAAGAAACCTTCTTAAAGGTATAGGAACCTAATGGTAGGGGAACTATGACATCGTATGTTCCCGGTAATATTTTCTTCCCATTACTCCGATGCACAGTATAGCGCTTTTGTCCATTCTGCCACAATTCACAATTTAAGGGATAAAAATGAGCAGAGTTCTTTGCTTTAGCCTGAAGATATACCTTCGTAGTAGAAAGTAATTGGAACGTGATATGGGTTTTCCCTTGAGCCTCTACCCGTTTTTCAATGGCGAGTTTATTATCAGAGTTGGGAGCTGCGCGAAATTCATATATTCCTGGATTTACAAACAAGGTATCAAAATCGCGCTGTGTGAATACTTTTTTATCTGCTTGATAAGCCCGAATCAAACTTCCTTTGACAGGTTTTCCGTTTTCTTCGAAAGTAAAGTAAATCTGAGGAGGTAATGCGACATCAATCATCACTATGTTTTCTTGGTGGGCTTGGATAGTGAGCTCCTGGAAAACAGGAAGGTATAGGGTTCCATTTGCTGTTCGAATACCTGCCTGTAAATCATATGCCCCAGCCTCTACAGGATTTCTCCCATTACTGCTCACAGCGTACTTTTGCACTCCTTCTTGCAATAAAAACCCTTCTATTTGCTGTTCTCTGCCTAAAGAGTCTCTCCCCCTAATTACTAGAGATGTGTGAGCAGGGCTTTGCTTAACCTTTTGTAATTCCTCTTGAAGTTCTTCCGTCGTGGAGGCATCTCTATACGCTGTTTCAGCAGCATCTGCAATACATTGCATGGCAGTTTTTTCCCGTTCATTCAACCCCAAGCCCACCACGTGAACCTCTATTCCAATCTCCTTCTCCTTCCAAAGACGCATAAGCTCGCAAGGATCTTCCTCGCAGGTCTCTATGCCATCACTGATAAGAATAATTTTTCCCTTCCTATCCCCAAAGTCCTTGAGCGCTTCTCGGAAACTTCTACTTATAGGGGTTCTTCCCTTTGGCTGTATCCCTTCCAGTACTGTTGAAATTCCTTGGGCGACCGTTTCTGCTTTGCTGAATGGGATCAGCAGTTCAGAATCCGAACAGTCTTTCTCCCGGCGATGGCCATATACCCGTAAGGCGATTTCTCTACCTGCAAAATCTTGTTGAAAGAATTGAGATAGGACGTTTTTGGCTGTTTGGATCTTGGTACTTTCATCTGCTAATTTCCCCCACATGGAGCCTGAGGCATCCAAAATCAAGTAGATGCCTCCGGTCTCCTCAATTTGGGCTGATGCAGTTACCCAAATATTCAAGGTACAGGCCAGATATATGCCTACAAGTCGCTTCATAGCTATCTGTTGGCCTTTGCGAATTCACATAAAGCCTTGGCTTCAGGTGTATCAGGAGAAGCCGAAAAACGAGTGAAATCCTGTCCTTTTTCTGACCAGTGCTTCTCTTTTGCACCTTTGGCAACACCCAAGGCTCCAACGAGGTCCAGGAGTTCATGCATTTGTTCTTCCCTCAGCTTTCTTGCTTCTGAATTACTCCAAACAAAGGCTGACTTTCCTTTGTCTCCAGGGCAACTAATTCCTGTAACAACGATTTCTCCTTTCTTATTCTCTGTGTAGGTTACACTTACTTCATCCGATACGTTACCGACTGCTGCAGAAGCTTTAGCTTCTTGAGCGCGAGCCGTATAAACAGAGAGTAGGAATAAACTCGTTAAGATCCAGCTTGCAAAAAATAACACATTGCGTTTCATAAGAGTAAAATTGGTAATGAAAGATTTATGAGTAGAAAAAATAATAGGTATTAAGGAAGCTTAATAAGGCGGATGAAAGTTGCTTGGGGTCCCACCTGGAGCTTGAGGAAAAATAACCCAGGTTGTTGGGGAATAAACTCTGGCGGTATTTTTAACGAGTGACTCCCTGCAGCTAATACATAAGCACTCAATCCACTCATTTTCCGTCCTTGTATATCCCAAATGGAAACTTGTACGCTCTGGGTTTCAGGTAAGAAGAGAGAAAGCGTAAGCGACTCATCTACCGGATTGGGATAGACCTGGACATCTGTCGCCAGTTCTAAGGTTTGTTGGATAGAGGTAGTCATCGTGTCAATACCTGAAGTATCCACAACGCTCGTATCCATCATGGTTGTATCTACAGGGTTTTCTATTCCCGTAGTATCCGTTTGGGAAGTATCTACTGGACTTATACCCTCTTGTGAGAGTAGATAACCGAATCCTAATGCGTTTGTGAAGTTGGGATTGGTTTCACCATCTTGGCTTTGAACCATCGCCAGGAAGTAGTTATTTTTCCCTATCCAGTCATATTGAATATAAGTTTGGACGTCCATCGAAATCACAACTCCGTTTACTACTTCTGAAGAGACTGATACTACATCCTGTCGGAGTCGAAGGCATTCATAGTCTCCTGAAGGAAGGCGAAGGGTACCCCATCCATCCACTAGGTAATTTGTCGTATCAGAGGAGAGGGTTTGAAATATTCCTCCTAGGGCAACCGTATCGTTTAACACTGTAGTAAAGGAACTTTGATAGGTCAACGGCAAAAAGGCAACGGTGTCCTGTTCAAAAGAGAATATCGTAGAATCGAAGGGCATGGATATAGTTCCTACGGAACCTAATTCAACAAATTCTGATGGGGTAATCTGGTAGAAACTAGATAAGACAATTCCAGGATCGGTCAGGGAGCTAATCCGCTGGACAATGTTTGCCTCTGGGTATTGATCTTTGTAAAGCGTTTCCTCAGGGTTGAGGAATTCATTGGTGATGAGTACGGAATCTACAATTGAGATAGATCGAAAATCCCAAACCTGATTCACTCCAGGCTCCCCTGGTGAAACAGCTATATTATCATTTCTTTCTTCTACCTGCGTAAAAGAAGAACCAATCATATTGAGCAGATCCTCATGGGTAAGGGTAATTTGTGAAAGGGCTAGGTTAAGTGTTGCACAGCTAAAAATGAAAAAAAGAAAATACTGCTTCATGGGTCATTACATGTTACATATGGAAAATAATGACCCAAAATTATTGTGTGGTAAACCTTCGGGGTATCCCCCAAATGGAGGATTTTGAGATAGTTCTTTGGTTAAATCAGTTTATCTTTTAAGGCCTTTTTTACTGCTTCCGCTCGAGAATTCACATAGAGTTTTTGGTAAATATTCTTTATGTGGGACCGCACTGTATGGCCGCTAATAAACAGGGCTTCTCCGATAGATGAGTAGGTTTGCCCTTCACACAACAAGCGCAGAATCTCAGATTCGCGAGGGGTAAGCGGGCTTCTTCTAGAGGGATGGAAATAGGACAATACCTTACGGGCAATATGCGCACTCATTGGAGCACCTCCTTGTTGTACTTCTTGAATAGCTTGGAGTAACTGCGTAGGAGGAGTACTTTTCACCAGATATCCAGTAGCCCCCATTCTCAGTGATTCAAATACAGAATGGTCGTCCTCCTGAATGGAAAGCATTAACACATCCACACTCGGCAATTTTTCTTTTAATTCCTTCACCCCTTCAATCCCAGACATGCCTGGCAGGTTAATATCCATTAAAACAACATCTGGTTGGAAGGAGTGTAAAGGATCGAGGGCAGATTCAACATCGGGATAGTGATGGGTACAACTGTACCCTGGAGTCCCATCAATAATCAACGCAAGGGTTTTGCGAATATCTGGATCGTCTTCTATTAAGGCTACGTGAATCATTCCAAGCGGTTTATGTATACTCCTTACCCAATTACCCAAGTTAATAGGAAGCGTTGGGAATGCAAATCCCCCAAATGGGGGATACCTTATCCTCCTTCCTCATGGGCACCTAGGTCTTCCCAGGGAATGTTCAGTGTGAGGGTTGTACCTTTCCCCTTGATGCTAACCCATTCACAGGAACCTCCTAAGGCCTTACATCGCTCTCTCATATTTTTTAACCCGTAGCCTTTTCCTTTTTTCTCTGTATCAAATCCCACTCCGTTGTCTACTAATTTTAACCTGTAGCTACTTTCCTCAGGCTCAAATATGAGTTCGACACGCTTAGCCTGGGCATGCTTGAGAACATTGGTAAAGGCCTCTTTGACAATTAACAGTAAATGGCGGCGAAATGAGAGGGAAAGCTCATGAGAATTATACCCTTCGGGTACTTCGGATACTCGAAAATCGATGCCGGTATGTTCAAAGAGCTGCTCTCCAAACTCCTTCAGGCGAATAAGTAAATCGTATAAAGAGTTCTTTTCAGGATCCAGCATCCAGATAAAGTCGCGCATCCCATTTGAAAGCCCCTGTGTTTGGGCCAGAAGTTGGTCCAGGTATGTCTGAATAGGAGCATCAGGTTTACCCGACCTTTTCGCCATTTCGGCAAAAAGGGAAATCTTTGTCATTTTGTTGCCGAGCTCATCATGAAAGTCTGCGGCTGTTTCTTTGCGGACTTGCTCTCGCTCTACTAGCTTAACTCTTTCAATTTGTGCTTGATGTGCGAGCTTTTGTTCTCGGGTTTTCACTCGGAAATTCACGTATCCCCCTGTAAGGACTAATCCAGATAAGGCGTAAAGCGTATATGCCCACCAACTTCTCCAAGGAGGAGTACTTACGTGAACTTGTATAGAGGTTCCTTCCTCATTCCATATACCGTCGTTATTACTGGCTTTAACCCGAAATGTATACGTTCCTGGAGCTAGGTTCGTATAGGTTGCCCTACGGCCATTTCCCGAATAAATCCAGTCGTTGTCGAGCCCCTCCATTTTGTAGGCGTACCGATTATCCTCTGGGAAC
The DNA here is from genome assembly GCA_039197765.1 of Bacteroidota bacterium. Lineage (GTDB taxonomy): Bacteria > Bacteroidota > Bacteroidia > J057 > J057 > JBCCTX01. The sequence goes on along the minus strand of JBCCTX010000052.1, from coordinate 16,485 downwards.
AAGTAGTTGAGTAAGGCAAATTCAAAGGAAACCATATAATCCTTATAACTAAGGTATAGGTCTTCACTGGTTTGGGGCGATTCAGCTAGGGGGATATTCCCATGATCAAGCGGGGATCCTGGAATGAGTTTTTGGTTGAGGACCTCAATCCCTGTTATATATACCGGCGGAATTACTTGGTTGAGGGGGATGCTGTCTGGATCAAATAGGTTGAATCCATTAAGGCCTCCAAACAGCATTCTCCCATCCCTTAGCTTGGCAGCCGCTCCCATGTTGAATTCATCGTCCTGGAGACCATCGCTTTTGTCAAAATGCCGGAAGGCAAGAGAAGGATTGGCATAGTTATCTTTGAGAATCTCAGGATCGAAGCGCGTCAGGCCTCTATTGGAGCTGATCCAAAGTTTACCCGCGGCATCCTCCCGAATTTCATAAACGATATCCTCCAGTAAGCCGTCTCTTTTTCGATATGCCTTAAAACTACCGATTAGGGTATCGGCTAAGGACTCCACAAAAAATTGATTGAGTCCTCCACCAGAAGTTCCCACCCATAGCCTTCCTTGTTTATCCTTGATTATGGTATTTACAAAATTATGGCTAAGCCCAGCAGGATTTTGGGGATCATGCGCCAGATGATAAAACCTTTCCGTATGGAGGTTGTAGTAGTTCACTCCTAGGTCTGTGGCGAGCCAAAGTCCTGAGTCTCCTTGTGGGCAAATTCCCCAAACGTAATTATTGCTGATGCAGTATGGATCCTTTACTTCGTGTTTGAAAACCTCGAATTTCTCTGTGCTTTTGTCAAAGCAATTGAGTCCTCCCCCTCGTGTTCCTATCCATATTTTACCATTGGGATCTTCGTGTAGGGCAAAAATATGGTTGTCGCTTAGGCTGTTGGGATCACTTTCTTGATGCACAAACTGCTTAATGCTAGGAATATGTTCTTCTCCCTCTTTGTGAAAGGTCAATCGATTAAATCCACCAAAAGTCCCTATCCAAAAGGTCCCTTCCACATCTTGATACATCGTGGTGATTAGCGCATGACTCAAGCGCTGTCCTTCAGGGCTATTCGCATAGAAGCGACTAAGTACTTCGCCATTTTCTCGCATTCTTTCTAAGCCTCCTCCTTCGGTTCCTACCCAAAAGTATCCTTCACGATCTTCGAATAAGCATGTTATAGATTGGATCACATTTCGCCTGAGTGAATTAGGTGTTCTCAAATAGTGCTTAAAGAATTTCCTGCTGCGTTTGTCATGCCTAATATTTACTTGGTTCAATCCCCCACCTGCAGTTCCCACCCATAAAATTCCTACATCATCCAAAAACACATCGTATACCCGGTCATTGCTCAGACTCTCGGGGGAGGAATCCTCGTGCGCGTAGGTTTCAAAAGAAATGGAATCCTCTTGCTGGTGTACCCTAACAATTCCTCCAAAGGTCGCTAGCCAAATTTCCCCCACTTCATTTGCAGTTATGGCCATCACCTGTTGGTTGGGTAGCCGATCTGGATCTTCGGGATTAGGCTGGAATACCCGACTATCAATTGGCCCTTTCTCCCCTAATTTAATCTGGGTAAGGCCACCAGAGGATGCTACCCATAAGTAGGGTTTACCGTTAATCGTTGTTACCAACAGGTCCTTAATAATATTCCCAGCTAGTTTATCAGTACGCTGCCCTTCATTGTACCAATGGCTAATATTTCCACTTTCCATATCCAGGCGAAACAGACCGTTCTTACTGCTCCCTATCCACAGAATTCCCTCAGGATATTCTAGTAGGTCCATTATCCCAATGGAATAGAGTACATGACCCGTATCGGGAAATGTAGAAAACTCTAGGGGAAGTTCTCTTGAACGGGAAACATTAAGCCCCGCGTCTGTACCTATCCAGAAACGCCCATCAGCAGTTTGTAAGACTGTATTTACATAATTGTTTCGAAGTGAATTGGGGTCATAAGGCTTGTGTTCTATTCGAAAAAAGTTGTCTGTATCCCATTTGTAAATATTTATCCCTGCTCCCCTTGTGGCAATCCACAAATTACCTCCCTCTTCCTCAAATATGTCTGTCACAGCATTCCCTAAAAAGGAACTGCTATCAAGGGGATTATAGGTATAATTTTTGAATTGATGGCCATCGAAACGACTGAGTCCAGAGGAAGTACCCACCCACAAAAATCCCTTTTGGTCTTTCCATATAGGACCCGCAGAGGCGTCAACCAATCCGTCTTGAATCCCAAAATGCTCAAAGGAAAGACTCTGACTTTTACCAATAAAGGAGAATAGGGAGGTTAGAATGAGGAAAAAACATGTAACTCTCATCTTATTTTGGAACTTTTTCCTTCTAAAGTACATAAATTCCTTTTTCTCCTACCAAAGAAGTCGAAGCTATCAATTCCCCCAACTCACTTCACCCATCCCACAACTCACTACATTTGGTTTCCTAATAATTAAGGTATCCTACATTTTTGAAGGGAATTGATTGACGGTTGAATGTTTAAAGTTAGAAGTTGTTTGAATCACATTCGATTAGGCTGCCGAATAACCAAAGCTTCAACCCCAGACCTTAACCTAGGAACAGTAAATAATTCTATCATGACTCCTTCAAGAGAAAAAAAAGACCTCGTCGTATTCTGGATCATTCTTGTACTACTCACCCTGTTGAGCCCATTGAGACAATTTGCCCAGAACTCCTATCATGTGAATACCCGCAATGGAAAGACCACGGTTAGGGTAAACAACCGCATGACCAAGTTTACCTTAGAATACGAAGGAGATATAACTGTTTCAGACGATGATAAAGATATTGTAGATATTTCCCGCGGGGGATACATCGAAATCAGCAAGTCAGCCTTTGGCAGCAAACGCCGGATTGTCATTGAATCTACGGGTAGCGGAGGACTGGATAAAGCTTACTTTGTCGGAAGTCGGAAGCAAGCCTTTGAGCCGGAAGGAAAAAAGTGGCTAGCAGAAGTTCTGCCTGAGGTAGTTAGAACCACCACCTTCGCAGCCACCTCCCGTGTGGACCGCTTTTATAGAAAAGGAGGCGTAGCATCTGTGCTTGATGAGATTGAGGAGTTGGAGAGCGACTATGTTCGGAGACATTACTTCGATTTATTGTTGGACAAGGGTCTTTCTGGTCAAGAAGTCGTTCAAACTATAGAAGCAGCTGGAGAACTTATGGGTTCAGATCACTATTTGGCAGAATTTCTCAAAGGGAATCAGCAAGATTTTCTCTCGAATGCACAAACTACTACTGCGTTTTTAAATGCAGCCAAAAGCCTCGGATCAGATCACTATATGACCGAGGTTTTGAAGCGAGCAATTGATGACTCAGATGTATCAGATGCGCAATTGGTACAACTATTTGAAGTTGCTGAAGATATAGCGTCTGACCATTACTTATCGGTATTACTGAAAAAGGTAATTGATGAGCGTAGGCTCTCGACCCAAACGGTCAATGAGCTCATCCGACTCACAGGGGAGATTTCTTCAGACCATTACAAAACCGAAGTGCTACGCAGAGCCCTTTCGGAAGAAGACCTATCAGAATCGAATTACAATGCTTTTATAGAAAGTTTGGATGACATCGCTTCGGATCACTATTCTATGCAAGTGATCAATGACTTACTAGAGGAAGACCTCGATTCTGAGTCGCTCAGCAAGATCTTGGAACTTGTCGAAGAGAATGTGAGTTCAGATCATTACGCGCACGAGATCATGAAGAAAGTCATTCAGGAGCAGGAACTGACTGGCAAAAGCTTAGAAACCTTTATTGAAGGCTTGGAATCTATTAACTCCGATCACTACCTGATGGAAGTAATTAAGCGCTTTGGCGCCAACCGATCTTTGACGGAAAGTCAAATGCTGAAAATTCTTGAAGCAACGAAAAACATAAGCTCAGATCACTACCATGCCAGTACGCTCGTAATTTTAGCCCCAAGGGTGCGCGCACTAGGAGGCAGGGTAGTATCTGCCTACCGAGAAGCTGCCAAAAGTATAGGTTCTGATACCTACTATGGCAAAGCCCTGAAGGCCCTAGATCGGTGACAAGCGGCAGCATTTTTGTATCTTACCTTAATGAAGCCTTACATGCAAAAACATGTGCTAATCCCTACAATAGGAATGGCCCTGGCCTTCCTATTGTATACGTACCTAGCCTATAGTAGAGAAATTCCTTCGGGAGGCATGCTGGACTACACATGGGTGGGAATTTGTGGAATTCTCGTATCCTATTCCATCTATGGATTGACCCAATTACTCGATCAATTGATTCCTTGGCAGAAGGCTCCAGGAACTCGTTTCTCCTCAGGAATTTTCGTACATAGCATAGTAGCCATTTTTCTGACTAATCTCCTGGCCTATACCCTTGTAAAAATCCGCAATCCCATCGAATCGGTATTCGAAGCCTATCCCAATGTATTCATAAAGCTCGCGATATTGATCTTTGTCTGCGTCTTACTATATTCGGTAATATACTTCGCCATTTATTCTCTGAATCATTTCACTAAAGGTCAAATCCTGCAGGTTAAGTCTGAGCGTAAGCAGATCGATCTTCAATTGATCGCATTAAAAGCTCAACTTAGCCCTCACTTCCTTTTCAATAGCTTGAATACCATTTCATCCTTGATGAATAAAGATGTCCAAAAGGCGGAGAGTTTCGTTCGGATGCTTGCCAAATCCTATCAATATACCCTCAGTACCTATGAGCAGAAATGGGTATCCTTGCGTGAAGAGTTGGACTTTGTCTATTCGTATCAATATTTGCTCAAGACTCGATTTGAGGACCACTTAGCATTTAGCATTGATATCCCAGAAGAGAAACTGGATCAGAAGATACCTCCACTTACCCTTCAAATGTTGGTTGAAAATGCCGTCAAACACAATCAACTGCTAGCAGAAAATCCCCTTCACATAAAAATTGGTATTGATGATGTCTGGCTTTGGGTGAGCAACAACAAGACCCAGGCCCCCAAAGGCGTTCCTTCTTTTAAAATTGGCTTAAAGAATATTCGATCGCGGTATAAGCTGTTGACGGGTAAAGACATTCATGTCGAAAATGAAGATACATTCACTGTCAAGCTTCCGGTAATCTCATGAAACCTCATTTCATACATAACCCGCTATTTCGATTGTTAAGTCCTCTTTTTAGTGGGATCTTAGCTTATTTACTAATCTTATTGATCAACAACACCGTCAATCAGTTATCTGAGCAGTTTCTGGGGGAGGAATTATATGTATGCATTGGGTTAGCGTACCTAGTTCATGAGCTTTCCCGCCTTTCCTTCCTAGGGGTGGAACGCTTAGGAGCTGACTGGTCTCCGATTGTCGTCCTTCTCTCCCAAACATTTGCCACCCTGATTGTAAGTATAGGGATAGTCAGTATATCCATGCACTTTTACTATACGTATCAGTTGGGCTTTAGTCCAGATTGGTATGAGCTTGCCATCTTCAACTCCATCTATGTAGGGATAGCCATGCTCTATCTTTGCCTTCATACCAGTCTCTCATATCTATACAAGATAAATCAAAAACAATTAGCAGACGAGTTGATCCGCAAAAATGCCATCCGGGCAGATTTCCAACAGTTCAGTAGAGGAATCAATGCCCAATTGCTATATGAAAGCCTGGAATCCCTACTCGTATTAATGCCCCACCAAGAAGACCAGGCCCAAGCCTTACTAGATCATCTTTCTCGTATTTACCGATATGTTCTCTCTGGAAAAAACCGGGAACTGGTTTCCTTCCAAGAAGAACTCATGGCTTTACGAGAATTGGTTGCCCTTTTCAATTTTCTTCCTTACCGCAAGATTCATTTGGAAGTCCCTCGCCCCATCGAGTCTTTAGTTGTACCTGGGACCCTTCTAAATCTGTTGGAACAGGTGATACGCAGCACCATCAGCTCTCCGGAAATACATCTCTTTGTAAAACTGATCGGTGAAGGCGAGCGCATATGTTTTGTCTATGAACCCCAGGAAAAATTACACACCCAGTTGGATATGGAAGCAATTCGTTCTATTCGAGAAAGCTATTCTACCTATAGCGACAGATCCGTTGAAATCCAGCAAAAGGGAACCGAGAAGACCCTGTGTATTCCTCAACTTTTGTTACATCCTGAGCCACATCCAAGCTATTCCCTATGAAGGTACTTATCATCGAAGACGAAAAGCTCGCGGCAGAAAAATTGGAGCGGTACCTAAGTAAATACAATGGGGAAATAGAGGTTCTTGCACAGCTACCTTCTGTCGGAGAATCTATCGAGTGGCTCACCCAAAATCAGAGCGAATTAGACCTAATTTTCATGGATATTCAGCTCACAGATGGACTGAGTTTTGAAATTTTCCATTCTGTTACCATCACCCGACCCATCATCTTTACTACAGCGTACGACGAATATGCAATAGACGCCTTCAAGGTAAATAGTGTAGACTATTTACTCAAGCCTATCTCTTTCATGGACCTTTCCAAGGCACTAAAAAAATTGGAAGGGCTCAAAAAGCAATTGAATCCCCCAGATAACCTAAATGCTGCTATCCGACAAATTAGTCAAAAGTCTACTTATAAAGATCGGTTTTTAGTCAAACGCGGCAACCATATTCAATCCATTCCCACTACAGATATCATCCTATTTTATGCCGAAGGGCGTACTGCATTTCTGTTGACGGGAGAGGGGAAAAAGTACATTATTGAATATAAACTTGAGGATTTGGAAAGCATGTTGGATCCCAAAACCTTTTACCGGGTAAACCGCAGCTTTATCGTCTCTATTCAAGGTATTCAAGATATTCTCATGTATTCAAACAGTCGGCTCAAGATTACCTTGGAGGTCGATATCGATAAAGAGATCATTGTTAGCCGTGAAAAAGTAAAGCGCTTCAAAGGATGGTTAGAGGGGGAGTAAGAAAGGGTCGGGGGTAAAATAGCAGTTTGGGTTCCGGGTTATCCTACGTCCGTCGTAATCAAATCAATCATAGTTAGCGTTAGCATTCAACTGAACAGCCCCAGAATTTATCCACATATTTCCATTCTTGTACTATTTGTGTTAATTTAATCATCCATCTCTTGCAAGTCTCAACAATACCTTTATTTTTGGCGCCATAAAAATCGCAGATATATGAAAATTAATTGTACCTGGGAACATCCCTACACCCCTGCCGAGCCATACCAGAAGCGTGTAGCCTATTTCAGTATGGAATTTGGAATTGACACTGCACTAAAGATCTACTCTGGGGGCCTTGGATACCTTGCTGGTTCCCATATGCGGTCTGCTTATGCCTTGAAGCAGAATATGATCGGCATAGGAATGCTTTGGAAATATGGATATTACGATCAAGTACGTGATTCTCATGGAAATATGCGTCCTCTATTTCGGGAAAGGTATTACTCATTCCTAGAGCCTACTAACCTTATATTTCCCGTAGAGGTTCACGGTCAATCTGTGAAGGTCCAGGCGTACTACCTCGATCCGAAGGTATTCGGTACAATCCCTATGTATTTTCTTACCACGGACCTGGAAAATTTGAATGATTACATTTCTTCGACCATCACCTATAAACTATACGACAGCAATGAAGCTGCCCGTGTCGCACAGAGTATCATTCTAGGGCTTGGAGGAGCTAAAGTTGTAGAAGCCTTAGGCGGTGCAGATATCTATCACCTGAATGAAGCACATGCCCTTCCAGCGGCTTTCCACCTCTATGAAAAATACCAGAGTGTAGAAGAAGTTCGTAAGCGGCTGGTATTTACCACACATACCCCTGAGAAGGCTGGTAACGAAGAGCATGACATCCACTTATTGAATAAGATGGGTTTCTTTGGAAACCTAGATTTGCAAACTGTTGAGGAAATCACCCAACAAAAATCTGGGGGTATGTTTGGCTATACCCCTGCAGCACTAACGCTTTCCAAGCGCGCCAACGGGGTCTCCCAACTGCATGCCGAGGTCTCCAAAGATATGTGGAAGGGTGTGCCTAATTGTCCTGAAATCATTGGAATCACCAATTCCCAGAACCAGGAATACTGGCAAGATAAGCAAATGAAGGCTGCGCTGGATGCAGATGACAACCAGGCACTCAGTACACGTAAGCGTGAGATGAAGGAGGAATTGTTCAAGATCGTAGCAGACCAAACGGGTAAGATGTTTGACCCCAATCTCCTCACGATTGTCTGGGCACGCAGATTTGCTGCATATAAGCGGGTAGACCTCATCATGCGAAACCTTTCGTATTTTTATGAGCTCCTAAACCGTAAAAACATGCCGATCCAAATGATTTGGGCAGGAAAACCCTATCCCGAAGACCATTGGGCAATAGATATGTTTAACAAAATCGTTGGACTTACCCGTCTAAGCCATACGGCTACAGTCCTCACAGGATATGAAATGAACCTTTCGGCAGCATTGAAGAAAGGATCAGATGTGTGGTTGAATACCCCTAGACGTCCACGTGAGGCTTCGGGTACGAGTGGAATGACTGCAGCTATGAATGGTTCTGTAAATCTTTCTGTAAACGATGGCTGGATGCCCGAGTTTGCAAAGCATGGAGAGAACAGCTTCATCATTCCTCCTGCGGATCTCTCGGCTCCGATTAGTGAGCAGGACGATCACGATTACAATCACCTCATACAGATTCTTACGCAGGAGGTAATTCCTACCTACTATGAACGTCCAGATGATTGGTCCAACATAGTGAAGAATGGCATGCGCGACGTAGTTCCTTTCTTTGATTCCAATAGACAAGCAGATGAGTATTATACTCGCTTGTTCAATCCGGACCCTGTTGCGAGGAATATCGATATAGAAGACGCGGTGTTAAATGGTGGATGATTCACCAAACACTTTATTGAATAATGGAAAAGCTGGTTTAACAACCAGCTTTTTCAGTGTATAAACCTTTTGAAGAAAAAGTATAGGGATTCAGTTTGACGGTACCCTAATTTTCCCTAATTTTAAATACAATAAATGATGTCTACAATTTTTAGACATGTTCCCCCTCTTGGGGTCAACTTTGAAAGAAACCTATAGTATACGTATACCTACCACCTATTATTTTGGGCGCTGAGTCAACCTCTCAGGGCCCTATTTTTATACGCCGCTTACAACACAGCGAATTTTTACGCGTATTTCATTGCCCACCATAAAATTGCTTGTGCCTTCTCCTACGTTGTAATCCCTTCGCTTGATACTGATAGAGCCCTCTAAGATTTGTAGGTTTCCCTCTTTGCTTTCGGTGAACGGAATTTCAACTCCCTTGGTTACATCCTTTATTGTCAGGTCCCCGGAGACGAAAAGTCCTTTTGGGGTTTTAGAGATTTCTTTAGAAATAAAGGAAATCGTGGGATAGGTATCTACCTCAAAAAAATCTTCACTTTTTAAATGGGTATCCCGCTTATCATTTTCTGTATTAATGGTAGCAACGGGAAGTGATACATCAAAACGAGATGCTTCTAGGTTATCGGTGTCAAATTGGGCTGTACCTTTCATATCGCTGATGATCCCCTCTACGGTACGTACTCGAAAATTACTTACCAAAAATGTAATAGTACTTTGCTCGCTATCAATGGTTTGGGCAACCATTGAGAAAGCCTGAGCGACAAAAAAAATAAACACAAGATTTTTTTTCATGGATCGAACTTTTATTCAACTCGTTAGTATAAAATTATAAGGCACTAAACCTTAATCGTGTCCCCATTCCTTCCGCTAAAATATTCTTTATCATGCAGGATTTCCCCAGACAACCCCTCTTTATCCTTCTGTTTCTTCCCTTATTTTCTTCGGCCCAAAGACCTAGTATAGATGACTTTACCCTCATCGGAGATACCTATCTTACGACAGATGAGTGTTTTCGGTTGACTGAAGCCGTTGATTATTCTTCCGGTTCTATTTGGTATAAATACCCTGTCAGTCTTTCCCAGCCCTTTTTGGTAGAGTTAAATATCCTGGTAGGCTGCGAAAACGATTTAGGAGCAGATGGGATGGTCTTTGTCATGACCCGAAAGCAAAACCAACTCGGGTATGTTGGAGAAGGAATTGGCTTTGCCGGGATGGTTCCATCTGTAGGTATTGAAATCGATACCTGGCTCAACTACCACCTCAACGATCCTGAGGAAGACCACATTGCCATTATGGCAAACGGACGCGTAGGTCATCGAAGCGACCTCGCAGGACCTAATGTACTACCCAACATAGAAGACTGCAACTTACACAGCTTAGTTATCTTTTGGCAGCCTCAATCCCAACGCCTGTCCGTAGAAATTGATGGGCAGGAAGTGATAGCGGCACAAGCCGATCTGATTGGAGGCATCTTTGGCGGAAATGACGAAATTTACTGGGGAGTTACAGCTGCTACCGGGCGGTACAACAATATCCATGAGGTGTGCTTTGACCGGACGGTGATGCTGCCAGGCAATAAGTCGAAGGGACATTGGGGGGATTAATTTGATCTTGAATCTGCACTTTTCCTTAGCCTTGAATTATTCTCAAAATCTCAGCCTGACTTGCTGTACCCGTCTGATATAGCTTCTTTACAGTTATAGCAGCAGCGATATTCGCTATATAGGCAGCTTCGACTGGACTCGCCCCTACGCCTAGACATAGCGCTAAAGCACTCACTACTGTATCACCTGCACCTACTGGATCTATTTCTCCCTTTAGTTCGATACCAGGAATCTGGGTGAGTTTCCCTTTTTCCACAACCCAAATCCCTTTAGGGCCCTGAGTAACGAAAACAGGCTTTTGAGATTTGTTGTTTAATCGCTTGGCTAGGTCTTCTGTATCTGAATCTGATAGGTGTCGAATGTGCTTCCCAAACATCTGTGCGAGTTCAAAGGCATTGATTTTGAAATGTACTTGGGTAAAGTCCTGCGCATAGTGTCGAGAATCTACTAGCACCAGGGTTTCAGTATTGCAGAGCAACTGATTTAAGGCCTTGCGGAAGGTAGGAGAACCCATGCTTCCTGTAACTTGCTGATTGATAACCACCGCTTGGCAGTGGGTCAAAACCTGCTCTAATCGCTCCAGCAGCTTGCTTTCTGACTCATAAGTGAGCCAATTCTTCCCGCCAAAATCAATTCGCTCTAGTTCTCTTCTATTAAGGTATCGCTTGATATACGTATAGGTAGAAAAATCTGCTTCTTGACGGATCAGGTGATCCGTATTAGCTCCCTTCTTCGTCAAGAGGCTTTTCAATTCTCGCCCAAAAATATCTGCCCCTACGAGCCCTACACCTAAGGGTTCCGAAGCTCCAAACGCTAGCATATTTGCCACAATATTACCTGCTCCTCCTGGAGAATATTGGGCTTGGGCTACAAATTGGACAGGTAGGCCGGTTTCAATGGAATCTTCTTTTGTATCAGGGTCTAGGGTCCAGTAAATGTCCAAGCAGAAATCACCTAATACAGCTACGTTGATTGTAGGTAGCCTTTGGAAAATTTGTAAAATCCTATTTTTAGGGATCTGCACTTCTTTATCCCAGATTTATTTTTTCCAACCTTTCCAAACGTTCATCACACTGCACCATTGCCCTAACCGTATGGTAATTCACTTTCCAGGAATGGCTCATGTGCCTCCATATGGGTTCCCCTTCTCTACTCATCAAAGGCCACCACTCGCCCACAGGCCTATGAATCATCTTGTCGAATACAAAGCGGTGGACCTTTTTATAGGCTTCCCAGTATTTGGGCGTTCCGAACACAAGGCAGGCATCGAGCATTCCGATCATAACTTCCGACTGCTGCCAGAATTCCTTTTCGCGGTCGTAAACAGGACCTTCATGAGCCCCTTCCACATATACCCCTCCAAATTCCTCATCAATTCCATAGGCTACTGCATGATCCATCAGGGTTTGAATATCTGATAGATAGGGTTCCAAGGGCTCATTTATAACTCGCAAGGCATGTAGAAGCAACCACGCCAGTTCCACATTATGGCCATAACTGGTATTATTGGTCGAAGAAGGCTTAGCTCCTCCCTCAGCAAAGCGGTCCCATCCCCAAACGATGTCAAATTTGATCTGAGGAGCTTCCCGCCAATCCGGCCAAAACTGGGGAATCCCCGTGCGGTAGGTGGGATGCATCATATGTGTCCGTAGGATCTGGATGTCCTCCAAAAGCTTTCTCTTGTGAATTTCTTTTCCCGAAGCTTCATAGAGGGTGGTAAAAGCTTCCATTAAGTGCATGTGAACGTCCAGGGTTTTTCGGTCTCCACCACCGCTTCCCGGTCCGCATAAGGTCCAGTCGGCTTCAAACATCTCAAAATACCCCCCATAATAACTGTCAAGCGCATAAATCTGGAGTAGGTCAAACACGCGTTGAGCATATTCCAAGCCTCTTTTATCTCCTGTAGCAAGACTATACTCGCTAAGTGCATAAATGGCAAAACTATGCCCGTAAATGATCTTTTTCGTTTCTGTAACCTTTCCCTGTCGGTTGCACATCCAGAAAAATCCTCCATGCGTTCCATCCCACATTTTATTTAGCAAAAAATCTACGCCTTCTTTTGCCATATCTGCATACTTCCCAGCGCCCCATCCCGCTCGGTGTGCCGATGCCAAGGTATAAATAGACCGTGTTTGAGAAATTAGCGATTTTTCATCCGTCCCTATATCTTTTCCCCACTCATCAAAGTGGGTGATGAATCCTCCAAATTCAGCGTCCATCATTCGAGCCGTCCAAAAGGGGAGTAACTCTTGCGTGAGGTGTTGTTTTACCTCATTCCTTAAAGTAGAAAGTTCAGCAAGCTGCATCAAATTACGCGTAGTTGTAGTTCTAAGATAGAGAAAATACTAAATTGAAGTATGGCACTTCGACCCTTTTTTCCCTTTATGTTGCCTCTACTAATACTCTTGACCTTTGGAGGCTGCCAAACTGTAGAAGAAATAGAACGTCCCAGAGACCCTTGGGCAATTCGCAGTGTATTGGACCAACGTCCTAGAATGCTTACCCTAGCCATGCATCCCGAAGTGTACCTAGCCTATGAATTGTCCCAAGGGAGTCTTTACAAAGCCTGGAAGGGAGACATTGCTTTGAATGGAGCTGCTTTCAATAACCTAAAAACCATTCAACCCAGTTCTGTAGGAATCACCTATCTGGTAGATAGCAGCCAAGGTCCGACTTGGCAGTGGTTTCACCAAGGTGCTTTGCAAAGCCCTGACTATATCTACCTGGGCTACCACATTCAACATAATCGAATAGAATTGAACTACCGACTACATCTCTCTAGCGGGGATGATATATTTGTAACGGAGTATCCAGAAATTTCCATAAAAGCGGATGGAGTCCCTCAATTAGAAAGAGGTTTTGCCATTCCAAACCTACCAAAAGGAGATACCCTTTATCTATACGATGCATGTACACAGATTAAACTAGATGGCCAAAAAGTGTATCTCCAAAAAGAGCTGGTCCCAACCCTGCCAAGTAAATTTCCCAAGTCTAGTCCTGAATATAAACTGAGTAACCGGGGCAGGTATTGGCTGGAGAAAAGCGGTTGCAACACCTGCCACGAAGAAGAAATCAAAACCATAGGGCCCGGATACCAAGCCATTGCCACCAAATATCAGGGTCAGAAAGATCAACAGGCCTATTTGGTCCAGAAGGTTAAATCAGGAGGCAGTGGCGTATGGGGGGAAGTTGCGATGCCTCCCCATCCTCAATTGAGTGAGACTAATATCGGAGAGATGCTCCAGTATATTCTATCGCTTCGGAAAGAAGAGAGGGCGAGCAAGAAGGTATCGCAAAAGTCCCTTACTAAAGTGGCGGAACGACAAAAATCTCCAGGATGGGCAGCTCCTTTAGATAAGGTGCATCCCGCTTTTGATTTAGTGGAAATACGACCTGAGAGCTTCCAGCCTCGGGTTGGAGCCCTAGATTTTCTGCCCAATGGGAACCTACTAGTGAGTACTTGGGATTCTGTAGGAGCTGTATATGAGTTATCAAACCTCGAAGCAAATGACCCTGCGCAAACCCAAGTCAAGCGAATTGCCTCAGGCCTTGCAGAACCCCTTGGGATGAAGGTGGTAGGGGATGAGATATACGTACTCCAGAAACAGGAATTAACCCATTTGGAGGATCAAGATAGGGATGGTTTCATTGACACCTACCAAGCGCTGTGCGCAGATTTTGGCGTTACAGCAGATTTCCATGAATTCTCGTACGGATTGGAGTATATAAATGGGTTCTTCTACGCCAATCTGGGTCTGGCTATGCGCCTTATGGGCCATGAAAACCAGCACCCTGATCGAGGGAGGACCATTCGAATTGATCAGGAAGGCAACTACGAATGGGTAAACCATGGCCTTCGTCAGCCAAACGGGATTGGAAAGAATCTAGAAGGAGAACTCTTCCTCACAGAAAACCAAGGACGATGGGTTCCTGCCTGTAAGGTAATCCATGTGCAAGCAGGAGCTTTTGAAGGCTGTCGTTTGAGTCTCAAAGATTCTCTTCCCGATCTTCCTATGCGGCTACCTGCCGTTTGGCTACCCCAGGATGAAATTGGCAATTCTCCGGGTAATCCCCTCCCTATGCTTCACAGCCCTTACAGAGGGCAAATGTTACATGGAGAAGTTACACATGGAGGAATTAAGCGGGTATTCCTAGAAAAGATAAACGGAGCCTATCAAGGATGTGTATTCCGCTTTTCTCAGGGCTTAGAGGCAGGAATTAATCGCATGGTTTGGAGTCCTGATAGCAGTTTATATGTGGGAGGAGTGGGCATGAATGGCAACTGGGGATGGAAGGGGAAACAGTATGGATTGCAAAAATTGCAGTTCAATGGGAGCATTCCTTTTGAAATGCTAGCAGTTCGGGCTACAGCAGGTGGAATTTCTATTGAATTCACGGAAGAACTAGATGAACAGGCGATAAGCCTTTTACAAAGAAAGACCCTCATACAACAATGGCGATACCAGGCTACCCCTAGGTATGGAGGGTCCAAACTCGACTTAGAAGACTTACCATTTGGTCCTTTATCTCTTTCAAAAGATAAAAAGACGGTTTCTGTTCCCCTACCAAACAGAAAGGCAAATCGCGTAATCTATATGGTTTTGCCAGAAGAGCTTACCAGCATCAAGGGACGGAAACTTTGGACAGGGGAAGTTTGGTATACGATGAATCAGTTAGTAAATAGTCCACATACCATAAACTAAAAAGCTAAATTCCATGACTACTCGCAGAACCTTTTTGAAACAGTCTGCCCTGGCAGGGATGGCTTCCACTTCTCCCCAGGTATTTTATCAATCCTTAAAGCAGAATTCAGAAAAAATAAAGTTTCCTATCTGCATATTCTCCAAGCACCTCCAGTTTCTTCCAAGCTATGAAGCAGCGGCAGAGTTGGCTGCTGAGATTGGGTTTGATGGAGTAGACCTAGCTGTGCGTCCTAAAGGACATGTATTACCTCAAAATATCAGCAAAGATCTTCCGAAAGCGGTAGGGGCAATGAAAGCAGCGGGCTTAGAAGTACCCATGATGACCACAGGCATTCAATCGATTGACTCTCCCCACGCCAACGAAATTCTGGCACTAGCCACTGGATTGGGGATACAATACTACCGAATGGGATACCTAAAGTTTGACAAAGAGTTAGGGGTAGGAAAAAGCCTGGAGAATTATTATTCATCTATGGCAGAACTCGCGGAGCTGAATGAGAGCTACGGCATTCATGGTGCGTACCAAAATCATGATGGACGGAACATTGGGGCAGCACTATGGGATATCTATCAATTAGTGAAGGCACAAAATCCTCAATGGTTGGGAATCCAATATGATATTCGGCACGCGGTTGTGGAAGGAGCAAAGTCCTGGCCCATAGATCTGGAACTGGTCCATAGCCATATTCGAACCTTCGTCATCAAAGACTTTCACTGGGATCAACGCAAAAATGGTTCCTGGTATGTAAAAAACGTGCCATTAGGAGAAGGCATGGTAGATTTTGGAGCGTACTTCTCCGAACTCAAGCGCCTGAACATTCAAGGGCCTATTTCTTATCACATTGAGTACAAGCACTACGAGGATTCTGATTCTCCTGCGGAAAAACGCAGAAAGACCTATGAGGCCATGAAAAAGGATCTTACTACCTTACGAAAGATGCTAATAGAAGCTGAAATGGATGAATAAACAGCTAATATCCGTTTAATGGCCTACTTCTTTTTGTCCTTATCCTTCTTTCCCCGAACGCCCAGGACTTTGCGAAGTCGTCCGAAACGAGAGGAGGGAATACTTGGGGTTTCTGTTTGATCTTTTCCCCTTGAAGTAGCTTCAAACCCATCTTGGGAAGTTGCAGGGGTCTCTACTGAGTCTTTTCCGGCATCCGCACTTGGCAGATCATCTGTCAGTTTATGCGTAATAGGTCCGCGTGTAAGAGAAGCCTCCACCCCTGTACCTAAGGCTGCCGCGTCTAAGTTGTTGGCTGGTGCATCAGCTGGGTCCTGGCCCGAATCGACATTGGGTAGATCTCCTGTCAGTTTATGCGTAATAGGTCCGCGTGTAAGAGAAGCCTCCACCCCTG
>JBCCTX010000051.1:0-30227 GCA_039197765.1 Bacteroidota bacterium | reverse complement strand
TAAAAAGATCAATGCAGACAAGCGACCTGAATACCTGGCAGCATGGCGAAAGGTCTCTCCCATAGTAGGATGTAGGACATAAGAAACAATTAGAATAGCTATGTCAGCCATAACCCCCACAAGGATCAGGTTTTTGAGAGAGAGATTCATTCGTGGTAGGAATTGATTATCAGTACGCTATTCTCTAATTATACACATTTTTTTTCTTATCGGTCAAATCAGGTTTTGTTCTAATGCAATGCGTACCAGGGAAGCCGTATTTCTTGCACGTAGCTTTTCCAATAGGTTAGTCCGGTGAGAATCTACCGTTTTGATGCTAATATGTAGCTGATCGGCAATTTCGCTATTGGTGAGTCCCTCCACAATCAATGCAAGCACTTGGCGCTCCCTTCGTGTGATCTTGGGAAGATAGCTATTCTCTGTAGATTCTGGCTCATTCATGAGGGTTTCAGAAACGGACTTTGCCAGAAATATTTCCCCTTCCATTACTGTGCGTATACCTGCTAGCAGCTCTTCCTTATCTGTATTTTTGAATAGATAGCCCTTTGCGCCTAGGTCTAATAAGGTAGCAATTCGCTCTCGCTCCTGATGCATCGTAAGGATAAGGGGACGAACCCCTGGATAGGAATGGGGTAATTCTTTGCAAACCTCTTCCCCACTCATGCCGGGGAGTTCCAAATCCAGTAAAATTACATCCACTTTTTGATATCGGAGCACATCAAATACTTCTGGGCCAGAGACAGCCTCCCCTACGATGAGCATATCGGGTTGGTCCTGTAACATGGAGCGTATCCCATCTACCAAGACTTGGTGATCTTCCGCAATAAGTATGTGGATCATATCGGTATGCTAATCATGATAGAAGTCCCCTCATTTTTTTCCGAAACAAGATCTAATTCTCCCTCCAGTGCTTCCACGCGGGAACGAATGCTCTGCATCCCTATACCTTCTGATTGTTGATCGGGAAAAAAGCCTTTACCATCATCTTCTACGGTCAACTCTAGGGTATCGGAGTGCTGGGCCAACTGAACCTGTAAGATCGAGGCTTGCGCATGTTTAAGTACGTTGTTGATCAGTTCCTGTACTACTCGATAGACCATAGACTCCTTTAGGTCTGGTAGCTTATCCCTGATCCGTAGGGCTTGAAAGTTTACCTGTAGGGTTCCACTAGCCCTCACTTGCTCACACAGTTGCTCGATCGCTTTGACCAATCCCAACCTATTGAGGGTATAGGGGCTCATGTTGTGGGCAATTTGCCTTACTTCCCCATAGGCTGTATCAACCATTTCCGTAGTCTGCTGTAAAAAGGCCAACGGTTCGGGTTGATCGTCCCACGAAGCCAGGCGCATCTTAATAGCAGCTAGAGATCCCCCCAAGCCATCGTGCAAGTCCTTGGCAATTCGTATTCGCTCTGCTTCCTGGCCTTTGAAGGTAGCGTTCAAGGCAACCAACTTTTGCTGTTCTACCAACTCCTTTACTTTCTGTTCTTCTATCTTCCTTTCCTGAAGGGCAATGCGCTGGCCTTGCCGGTAGGTGCGCGTGATAAAAAAACCTGCTAATAAGATAATTCCTATCGTTCCAAATGAAGCGAGGTTGATGCTGCGTCTCCTAGCGAGTTCTAGGTCATCTAATGCTTTTTGTTTTTGAAGTAAGGCGATTTCTTTTTCCTTTTGCTCGGTTTCAAACTGGGTCCTCAAGGAAAGCAGTTGTTTATTTTTCTCAACTACAGAAAGGGAATCGCTGAGGTTTTGCACTCGGTGGAAGGTCAATAAAGCCTCTTGGTATTTACCTTGTCCTTCGAGTGAAGTAAGCATAGCGTTTAAGGCATTTTTTCTCAGAAGGGGGTCCTTAAGCTCCGATCCCAAATCAAGAGATTTTCTAGCCAGTTCCTCTGACAGGACATAAGCTTTCTGGAAGCTAGCAGAAAGACTTTGTTGACTGTACATTTGCGAGGATTCCCGAGGGAATTTTTGGGGATTTACCAAAGCATTTCCCAATTCCGCATACTTTTTCAGGCTGTCGGCTTGTTGCGTAAGGGCAAAAGTTTGAGCCAGCGCACCCAATACGTTTAAGGTTTGGGCTTCTTGCTCTGATACTTGGTAATACTGGTAAGCCTTTCGAAAATTTTCGATAGCTTCTGGGTAAGAAGAGAGGAATTGATGTGCGTTTCCTATATTCAAATGAAGGTCTCCGAGCACACCGGGAATACCTAAGGAGAGCGCTAGGGACAGCACCTCGTTTGCTACGCCTATACTCGCTTGATAATTCCCGCTACGGATGAGAATTGCCGAAATATTGGAACTACTGATTACCTGTGATAAGGTATCTTGGGCTTCTTGAAACCCCAGATTGGCCTGTTGGAGGAACCCCAGGGCGGTTAGAAAATCCCCTTCAATATTGTAGGAGTTCCCAATATTGTTGTACATAACTGCTTTGAAACGCACTTCCTGTAAGGTGTCTACCAAGGTCATTGCCTCAAAAAACTTTGCTCGGGCTTTGTCCCATGCTCCAGCAGAAAAATGGATTTGACCTTGGTAGCTCGTCCCCTTTCCTTCTCCTAAGGCATATCCTACCTGATTGCTTAAGCCGATGACTTCCTGGTATAGCTGATAGGCTAATGCAGGCTGATCCAATTCTATGGAATAGATAGCGTCATACGCTTGAAGGATTCCCGATTCATCTCTAGGGGGATCATCCATCACATGAAAGAGGGAATCTAGTAAAGGGCTTTGGGCTGCGAGAGAAAAACAATGCATCATAAGGGTCAATAGGACCCCGATACGAAAACAATTTGCCATGAACCTGATTTTTTGCAACCTCGGGAATAGTAATAAGGCTTAATATACATATTCTCCTTCGAGGCAGATAGGCACTTGCTCGAAAAATGGGGTTTTTACCTGATTTTCTAATGAGGGGGCTTCCCTACTTTTGATCATAAGCTGTAACAGAATCAATTAACCCTCTTTATTATGAATCGAATAAACACCCTTTTTATGATCCTTTCCTTGCTTTTTCCCCTCTCTCATTCTGGACAAACAGTATTTTCTGGTACCTACCAGGGAAATTTGGACGGTACTCCTGCCACCTGTTCCCTTACCCAGTCGGACCTTCAACTTAGTGGTAAGATTGACGCAAGTGGATATATATATCAGTTAAGTGGGACTGCACACAACACCCAAGCCGATGGCAAGTTGCTAGATCCCCAAACCCAGGGCCAAATTCCTTACAAAGCTACACTTGCAGGAGATATCCTGACGATTACCCTTATCATAGAGGATAATTGGGGAGGGGTTCAGGAGTTACCCTTGCAATTTAGAAAGGGAACTGCTGCCACAGCCCCCATAGCGGGCCCCATCGGAGGCCAAAGCATTCCACAAGATGGCTTTGAAAGAGATCCAGAACTCATAGGCGTATGGGGGCAATCTTCTGCTAGGACATCTGGAACTTTTACTATGGCGCGCACTCAAATGATGGAAGTCAGGGCAGATGGTACCTTTGCCATAGGAGGAAATAAGATCGCAGGAGGTGGACAATATTCTAGCTTTACAGGGGGAAATACAGGTGAGCCCATTAGCCAAGGAAAATGGAGGACCCAAGGAGGGTATATCTATGTAGATGAAGGCTATGGCTGGGAGCGCTATTGTGGATACTACGTAGATGCCAATAACCTCATGTTGAAGTTTGAAAATGGAGAGCGAGATGTGTGGGACCGATATGAGTAAAACGTATTCGACTTTCCTAATTTTTGTATTATCATGGAAAAAGCAATAACCATATACATAAGCCTTTGCTTCACAGGTATGTCCTTATTTGGGCAAGAAATCGTACGACAGCAATTTTCAGCCGAAGGCGGAAGTGCGAGCATAGGGTCTCTTTCTATTGCTTATACAGTGGGAGAATCCTTTACAGGGCTTGGAACCTCTGGCAGAATCACAGTTGTACAGGGCTTTCAGCAAGGATTTACTCCCATGGCTACCTCACTAGGAGAAATTCCCTACAAACTCTCTCTAGCCGTCTTTCCCAACCCCAGTGTAGCAGAAGTCCATCTGTATTTGACATCTGACCGAAGTCTGGGTCTTGACATTTCTTTATTAACCTTGGATGGAAAGGAGGTGCGCAAATACAGCTTTCCTAAGCTAAGATCTCTACATCAAGTCCAGTTGAATGTTTCCCAGCTCGCACCAGGAAACTATCAACTGCTGCTTTATGACCACCAGCGCCAATTTATCCAGGCCTATAAACTCCAAAAACGTTAAGGATACACGCATGAAAAAATTTACATATATCTTCTTGTTTAGCTCAATCGTCTTTTCTTCCATTTGTCAATCTTTCGCACAGCAGGGGATCACCTACCAGGCTGTTATCTATCAAGACCAGGTTCCGCTAGCTTCGTCAACATTCGATATGAATTTCAGTTTCCACATCGGAAACCAGAACTTATACCAAGAAAATCACAAGGGATCTACCAATGATCAGGGACTGGTCTCTCTCGTATTAGGGGAATTTGAACCTGATGTATTTAGCCGAATGGATTGGTCTAGGGAAGGGATTCAACTACGTGTAGAAATTAAATCTCCCTCTGGGGCCTATAACACGATCAGCGACCAAAGTCTACAATCTGTTCCCTACAGCCATCTGGCAGAGCGCGTAAAGGAATTACCCGCTATACCGTTGACTTCCCTTTCAGATGTGGCAAGTAAGGAACCAGGGAGAGGGGATATTCTATCCTGGGATGGGCGACAGTGGATTGCAACTCAGGTTTCCACCAGCTCCACTAGCGCGTGGGATAAAAACGCTCAAACCCTACAATTGACCTATGAGGGAGGGAATGTAGGAATCGGTACAAACGAGGCAAGTAGTTTGTTGACAGTACAGTCTGCTTATTCTCCAAGCGAAGCTGTTCAAGGCCAACTTGCAGTGAAAAATATGGGCGATGGAGGAGCCTACATGAATTTCGATATCCCTGGGCAAGCCTCCTTTGCTATGGGGATTGAAAACTCAGATTCGCGCGTCTGGAAGCTTGGGTTTGAGGAGAATGGAGCTACTATGGATAGCAGAGCGTTAATGATTGTTTCTCCGGAGGGTGAGGTCGAAATTCCAGGAGGAACAACCATTGGAACAGATCTGAGGGTATTTCAAGATGTTATCATCGGAGATGAGTTGACCGTGCAAAAGCGTGTAGTTGTAAAGGATAATCTGACAGTTGAGGGAACCACAGAGCTAGGAACCTTAGATGCTGGATCGATTAAGGGCAGTAACATAACTGCTAATTTACTTTACGTTCAGGAAAAAGTTTGTAGGCCCGGAACGGGGGTTACGGATATGCTACCCATCGCTTACGGAACGATTGCTCAGAATGGCCTAATTGTCAGTGGAACGGAAAATTTTCAGGTGGATGCTAATAATACCGGTCAATATACGATCACCCTTCCCAATACCTTTCCCGCAGATTCAAAATATACAATGATTGCTACAGCAGATAACATTTTCGAATTTGGGCTGCCCACAGCGGGTCTCTGCTCTATTGATGTTGGGAGTAATGGGGGAAAGCAGGAATTTACAGTGTATACCTGGCAACTCCTTCCCACAGGAACTCTCCCGGTTAAGAATGGATTTTCCTTTGTGCTGTATCGGAAGTAAGGCGAGAAAAGAAGAAAGACTACAAATATTCTTGACAAAATTGATAACAAAATGAGAGAATTATTAACTTTGTTAAGAAAACAACGTAAGATGTAAATGGAAGTAGAAGTATTTGAAGCTAATTCAGGGAAAAATCTGCCTGCATTCATTGAAACTGCTACCTTTTCCGATGTCCCAAAACGAAAATCAAGTTGGAACTTTGATTGGATGACTTTGAGCAAAACGGAGGGTTCTGAGATTTACAAACTCTCGTTGAAAAACTCCCCTAAAGTTACAGAAGGACTTATAATGCTTTCCTTAATGAATGAGGAAATGCTAATTATGAATAATATTGAAATTTCGCCTCATAATTATGGATCAGGTGGTAAACATGGATTTGTGGCCGAGTGTCTCATCTCATTTGCCTGTTTAAAAAGCTTTGAAATAGGGCGGAATGCTTACCTAGGATATCTGACGTTCGAAAGCAAGAGTGAATTAGTCACTTTATACCAAGAGAAGTATGGGGCAGAATCAGCAAACGGATTAAGAATGTTTATTCCTCCCGAACAGGGAATGGAATTAATAAAAACGTATTTATAACATGGAAAATAAGGAAATAAATCTCGGGGGAATAAATGGAACTGGGAAAGGAGTGGTAAATACAAATAGCAAGGCGTATAAAGAATTGAGAAATGCTATTAAGTCCCATGCTGATACACAATCATCGAAGGACAAAATTAAGTACCAACTATTTTCTCTAAAACTTCAAATGGAGGCGTATTTATTAAATGAGCATCCATTAGTTGTAATCAGTTCTGGAGAATATTTGAGGAAACATCTGGAAGCTATCCAAATAAAGCACAAGGAATTTGCTTCTTATGTGGGGTTAGAAGAGTCCAATTTAAGCGCTATCGTAAATAGCAGAAGAAAAATCTCGGCGGAATTTGCCTTTAAGCTTGGCCAGATTTTCAATGTTCCATCAGAGATTTGGTTGCGGATTCAAACTAAGAATGAGCTAAAAGAGCTAGCGAAGAAGTCCCAATTGAAAAATGAAAGGTATAAACTTGAGGACTTGGTACAATAAGCAGGAGCAATGTGCTTACATACACATTGCTCCTATTTCTATTCAATTCAGGCTACTTAATCTATATCGTGTCCATATTTCTTGGAATACTTCTCGTACAACCATTGTTGGCGTGCATTGAGTTGTATTTGCCTGCCTTGGATAAAGGCATGAGTGAGTTTACTGGTACGCATATCGAAAACGTCTCCTTCAGAGACAATTAAGGTTGCATCTTTTCCTTTTTCAAGGGTTCCTACCTGGTCTGCGATCCCCAAGATTTCTGCTGTATTCGAAGTAATGGTTTTAAGTGCCTCTTCATAGGGCATGCCGTGTGCTACAGTAGTCCCTACAGTGAAGGGTAGGTTTCGGGCATTTGATATGCCGTCATATCCGATGCAGAAGGGAATACCTGCTTCATACAATTCTTTGGGGAGTTTGAAGGGATAACGCGTATCTTCATGGTCTTCGCTGGGAAGGCGATGGATTTCAGTCAATACAATGGCAACCTCATGCTCTTTGAGAAAGTCTTTGACCAGCATGGCCTCATTGCCCCCGACAATCACTACCTTTTCCACCCCATTTTCTTTTGCCATACGAATACTCGCCAACATTGCCTTCGCCTTATCTGTGTAGACAAATAAAGACTTCGATCCATCGAACAGTCCCTCCATAGCGGCTAACTTCAGATTGGTTTCTTCTGGGTCAACAGAACTGTACGCTTTTGCCTCGGCGAATAGACCTTGTAGTTCTTGGATGACCTGATCATAGTTGGGATTGGGGCGCCCTTGGGTTTCACCCAGCCACCATCTAGGTCCAAACATTTTGGGTGGCCAGTTGAGGTGTATGGCATCATCGGTTTTATAGGCCGCATCTTCCCAATTCCAAGCGTCCAACTGAACGACAGAAGAAGTGCCTGAGATTGTGCCCCCAGTTGGAGTAGTTTGGGCCATCAAAATCCCATTGAAGCGAGAAGCTGGAATGAGCTCTGAGTCCGTGTTGTAGGCGATGATGGATCTTACATTGGGATTGTATTGACCTTGTTCGCTAAAGTCGCGGGTTGCACTTACGGCAGAAACTTCCACCAAGCCCAATTCCGTTGTAGGGAGAATGAAGCCTGGGTAAATGTGCTTCCCACTTACGTCTACTACTTCATATTCTGAGACACTTACCGCAGTGGCCATATTTGCCACCAGGCTGATCTTACCGTCTTTGAATCCGATCATAGAACCCTCGATTACTTCTCCATTCCCCAAATGGGCTGTAGCCCCTTGGAGCAAAATGGGTTTGTCTTGGGCAGGCGCAGGAACGACCCGTACCTGCGCAGTTAGGGTATTTGCAAGCAGCATACTACATACCCATATCAAGTACCGATTTAATTTATTTTTCATCGTTGATTTTCTTTTTTCTTTGGACTATTGACAATTTGACTAAAAGCTACTTTTCCCCATAGGTAAATACCGTCTCACAGTGGAAATGCAATTCCTGGGCCTTGGCAAATCGCTGAGTAGCTCCTCCCTTACCCTTTGCCTCCTTCATCTTTTGGATGAGTCGAGCACGCTCCAACTGGATTTCGTATTTGCGCTTCTGATCTTCTTCCTGGTCGAAGTATACGATACCGTCTACCAGAGTTTTATCTGCTATGGCATAGATAGACAGAGGGTGGTCTGTCCACAGAACTACATCTGCATCTTTTCCCACTTTGATACTTCCTATGCGATCGTCTAGATGTAATAGCTTGGCGGGATTCAACGTCGCCATCTTGAAGGATTCAATTTCGTCTAAATCCGCATATTTCACCGATTTGGCGGCCTCCTGGTTCAGTCGACGCATCATTTCTGAATTGTCGGAATTGACTGCTGTAACGACCCCCTCACGTGCCATAATGGCGGGGTTATACGGGATGGCATAACGCACTTCCCACTTGTAGGCCCACCAGTCAGCAAAGGTAGAACCTCCAACGCCATGTTCGGCCATCTTATCGGCGACCTTATATCCTTCCAGAATGTGGGTAAAAGTATTGATATTGAAGTCGAATTGCTCTGCAACCTTCATCAGCATATTGATTTCCGATTGCACATAGGAGTGGCAAGACACAAAGCGCTCCTTGTTTAGGATTTCCAGAATGGCCTCGTGTACCAAATCTTTTCGGGGAGCCGTAGCATTTGCTTTGGCTGTTCCTGTAAGGGCATTGTAAGCCTCCCACTTCTTTTCATAGTCCCTCGCTGCGCTGAAAGCATCTACAAAAACCTGTTCTACCCCCATACGAGTCAGGGGATAACGGATTGAATTGCTCGATCGGGAACGCTTTACATTTTCCCCTAAGGCAAATTTGATATATCCATCGGAGGCTTTGATTTTCATTTCTTCCGGAGCTTTACCCCAGCGAAGCTTGATGAGAGCGGATTGTCCTCCAATGGGATTGGCTGATCCATGTAGGATCTGCAAGGCCGTAACCCCCCCTGACAATGCTCGATATATTTCTTGGTCTTCAGAATTAATTACGTCTTCAATACGGACCATTGAAGAATTTACTGCTACATCGTTGATAGAGGTTGCCGCAATGTGAGAGTGCTCATCCACAATACCTGGGGTCAAGTGCATGTCTGTCCCATCGATTACCCGTGCATTGGCCTCCTTAAGGTTTTTGCCGATCTTTACGATCTTACCATCCTCAATTCGCACGTCTGTATTTTCTAGAATGCCATCGTCTTCCATCGTCCAAACCGTCGCATTCTTGATAAGAATATTTTCTTGGGTAGGCAGCTCACTCGTACCATAGGCCACAAAGGGATAGATTACCTCCCCAACTTCGGGTTTATTCTCTTCTGACTTCTGACCGCTTTCTTCCGACGGCTTGTCAGAAACCTTCTCTGATACATAGGTAGCTTCCCAAGTGATCCAATCTCCATTTGCCTGTTGCCCACTGCCTTTCAAATCCTTGCCACTCGTCCATCCTGAAAGCCGGATCGCTCCTTCTTCTTCTTTCGGGGTGAAATTCATAGAGAGTGAAGCATCTCCCATATTCATCGAAACGGGATAGTATGTACTATCATTCACCACAATTTTTGCTTTCTGCTGTCCTGCTTTGCCATGGATTTCCAAGTCATAGGAGTCGTCTCCCACTTTCAGCTCATAGATCCCTGCAATATCTAAGACGTCCATGTCCTGCAATACATAGGGCTTCCCTTGAATCCAGTTTTCATACAGGATCACCTCTTTATTGAATAGATTTCCAGAACTAATTAGAAAGTTAGCCATGCCTCCTTTTTTCAGACTACCTACCTTGTCTTCCATACCCAGGATTTTGGCGGGTGTGTAGGTAAGGGCCTTTAAGGCTTCACTTTCGGAAAGTCCATGTCCAATGGCGGTACGAAGATTAGCCCAGAAGTCTTTTCCTTTCTTTATTCCGGCAGGGGTAATGGCAAACTCTATCCCATTCTCTGCTAAGGTGGCGAGGTTGGTAGGAGCCAATTCCCAGTGCTTCATAGCTGCGAGGGAAACTTCGTAGGCATCTAAAGGATCTTCCACGTCATAGGCTGCCGGAAAATTGATGGGAATGATCATACTAGCCCCTGTTTCCCTGATTTTATCAATGCGTTTGTATTCGTCTCCTCCACCCTTGATGACGTATTGGACATCAAACTCATCCCCAATCTTATCCGCCCTGAGGACACTCTGCCAGTTGTTGACTTCAAAGATTTGCGGAAGCTCCTGACTGGCAATCCATGCATCCAGGGATTTATCTGTGAAGGGTTTATCTTCCATACCGCGATACCATGCAGCGTCTAGGTAGGTTTGACGAAGGAGGGAAATGTATCCCATAGAAGAGGAAGGATAACTTTGGGTAGAGCTCCCCTTATCGAAGGAGTAATGCGCAGCTACCTCATCTCCTAGTACTACCAGGTTTTCGTTGTCGTCTGCTAGACTGACAAACGCCGAAGTACCTCGAGCAATACCATCGGGATGGAACGTAAGAACAGCCCCAAATCCCATTCCTCGGTGTGTTTTGGCCACCTTGGGATCAGCCGTAAATACTGAAGCAGCATCTATTTCAGATTTTATAGCCTGGTTGGCATTGTAGGGTCCATCCGTGTTAGAATTGAATTGCTCCCTCCTAAAATAATCTGTCCCCGCTCGCTTTATCTCAGGCATCCCATAGGAGGTATGAAGGTCGATTAATGAGGGATAAATGTATTTTCCAGCTAGATCCACCACAGTAAAGCCATCAGGGATAGATACGTTGGTACCTACCTGAACGACTTCACCCTCTCTTATCAGCAAGGTTGCTCCCTCCAGTTGGGTTTCGAAATCCACAAAAATGGTTGCATCCTTGAAGGCATAGGCGTGCTCGCGCGGGTCCTGGACGCCATTAGGGGTGAAGGTTTCCTGGGAAAATAGGCTGGTAGATATGCCCCAGGAGACCATGAAGAAAAACAATAATTTTCTCATAGAATGGAGTTTGTTTAGATAATGGATATAATATAAGTAGGAAAACCTGAATTTTCCCCGAATAAATAGTTTCTTTTTCTGAATGCTACACACCCATACTTTTCAAGTTCTAGCCTAGTTTAGACCATTTTTTTAGGTTTTCCACTTAACAATTCCCCGCGATTCCCTGTCTTTCAATCAAACTGTACTAATTAATCAATTTTCATGATGCGTAGAAATCGAAATCTTATCAAAACTAATTCTTGGGGAATGAAAGGGCTGTTGATTGTCCTGGCTTTTGTGGGGTGTGAGCAGGTTAAGGAAGACGTACTTCCTGCCGAATCTACGGAAGAATTGAGTACCCAAACCTTGTTCTCTATTCCGGGTGAACCTGTAGTAGTAGACTTACTTGAAGGGGTTTCTCTATCCGAGCCAGTTGACCTTCAAATTATGGAAGCGCCCCAATCAGGAGACCTAAGTTTGCTCGGGAATACTCTGGCTTCCTATGAGACTCCTAGTAGAATCGCTCCTCAATCCGATCGTTTCACGATGAACGTCAAAACCTCAAGCACTTCTTACCAGCGAACTTTTCAGGTAGAAGTGACCGATCGAGTAGGGTATCCCCTCTCTGAGCAGGGAGCAGTGTATGATCGAGGGGGAATTCTCAACCCTGGTGAGACCCTTATCGCGGATGTTTTGCAGAACGATGCCGAAGGAGCCGCTGGTCTTGAAATTGAAGTTGGACCTAGTAGAGGAACTGCCTTCGTAACAGAGGATCAGAAGATTTCCTACACTGCAGACCCTGAATTCCGGGGGTTGGTGGATGTAATCTATCGAGTAGATTTCCCCAATGGCCGGGTAGGAAGAGCGATCGTCAGATTTGCCATTTCCGAATAACGTGGTGGACCCAAACAGAGACATCTAATAACCAACACTTTTTTGCCAGTTTTTGGGAAGGATTAGGAGGTCGGCAGGCCATTCCTCATCCTTCTCGGCGCAATAAGATTCTGCTAAGGATTTTCTAATGGATAGTACCACCCTCGTTTCCAAATGCTTGAAAAGGGACCGCAAGGCTCAGCGCGAACTCTTTGACCGCTATAAGGGGATGGTAATGGGAATATGTAGACGCTATGCGAGGCATACTGCGGATGCGGATGACCTGTTTCAGGAAGTATTCATCAAAATTTTCGTTCAACTAAAAACGCTGAAAAATCCAGAAGCGCTGGGAGGATGGATCAAGACAATTGCTGTTCGAACTTCCCTTACATACTACCAGAAACAGAAAACCAAAAACCATGAGAATTGGAAAGAAATTGAGGAGCTCAAGGAAGTTTCCTCAGAGAGAGACAAAGAAATCATATCAGATCTTGACCTTGAGATATTGTTAGCATGTCTCCAACATTTACCCGATTCTCATCGAATGGTATTTAACCTATTTGTCATTGAAGGGTATAGACATCAAGAAATTGCTGAGCTACTCAGTATTTCTGAGGCAAGCTCCCGGGTATATCTAACCCAAGCTAGAAAGACGCTCCAAAAGCATGTAAGTCGACTCTACCATAAAGGGACTGAGACCTATGAATCCTAATGAGATAGACCGAATATATCAGGAAACCTTTCAGGAGTACACACCAGAAGTTTCCGAAACTGCATGGGAAGCCTTGCAACCCAAACTGAAGCCTAGGCCAAGGTGGCCTTGGTTGCTAGGTATTCTTTTCCTTATCCCAATTCTTCTACTAGGTATTGGGGCGCTTATTTACTCAGGGAAACAAAACGGGGCAACGCTTGGTGCTGAACAAATTGAATCTGTACCCCCTCCAGGCTCAGTTACCTCCCCCCAAATAAAACGAGGAACCGAAATCGATTCTAAGCCCGCCCATTTTCCTACAGAGTCGTCCAAAAGGAAAGTAAGGGGAAGCCTTGGAAAGGGGATTTCCCAGGGTTATGGACTTACAGGGATTCAATTGAATCAGCATACAACTTCTGTACATACCCAGATTGGCCAAAGCCCCCTTTCCTTTTCTCTTAGTTCCCCATATCCCTTATCTCCTATTAGCAATCTTCAAGAAGATACTATTTCTCACATCCATCCAATGGCTCTTCCTTACGTCAAGTCCAAGAATTTTGGGGGTAAAGGCCGTAGGATCGGAGTATTTGGAGAATTTATCCCTTTTGGGGCGTACCAGCACCTTCATCCCATCCAAACAGATGATGTATTGCTGACATTTCCAGAGCTATATCCCTTTCTTTCCGTAAATCGCCTAGGGATACAAGCACGTTTTGGGATAGAAAAGCGTCTCGGGCCAAAGGTGAACGTACAGTTGGGAGTTAGTGGTACGTATTTAGATATTTCTATTCCCTATACACGTTCCTTTTTCGAGTCCTACCAGCTTAGCTCTGGAATCAGTTTGTTGGAGGGGATTCGCCTTAATCCAGTATTTAGCACGCAGGGGGGAAATCTTGCTGAGCTACAGCTACTAGACCTTGGCTTGATAGCAAGAGCCCAATACAGCTTGACAGATAGGATTTCCCTAAATGGTGGTCTATCCTATAATTGGCCCCTTGGTAAGCGTATCCTAAGCTTTGGGGAAGATGAATATGTTCAAACAGGGGCTGTTACGTATCTACACGTTGGAGGGAAGTATATCCTGGCCCGTTTTCAAGGTTCTTATCTAGGGCTAACTCCACAAGTTTCCTATTCCTTGGCTCCGTGGCAGTTTTCGGGTGCTCCTGTTGGCATACGGCCCTATCAGATAGGAATGGGCATTACATACGGGCTTCCCTAAACGAATGTCCAATTATCTGCCAAAATTCAGCTGCCAGGAAATGGAAGCCTTAGGCATTTCAGATATGGGAACCGCCTACACAGACTACCTTATCGTGAACTTATCAGGATATATAGTTGAATGGTTGTAAATCCTCCCGGCGAGTCATGTCAATCGCCAGGGGGGATTTTTCCTGTTTTTTCCCGCATAGTACAGGATTAGTTGATTCCCATCTGGATCATTGAGTCGGGCTTCTCGCCAAAGCCACCTCTTATCAGTGGGAAGCTCTGTCAATTGGATTCCCTGTTCTTGTAGCTCTCGTACTTTTCCCTCCAAATCATCGCATTCAAAATACACATAGATTCCCTCTCCTGATGGCAGTGCATCTACTTGGTGGAGGGAAAAGGTGGAATCTCCTTCTGGACACTCAAACCTTGCATAATGTGGTCCTGAATGGACGATGAGTTTAAGTCCTAGCTTTTGGTAAAAAGGGATGGAGATAGAAAGGTCTTTAGCAGGTACCGTAATTTGGTTGAGGTTCATAGTTGAGTTTCTTTAATCAGTTATGCATTTTAACACTTCTATATGCGCAGTAAACGAATACAAGAAAAACTGCGTTATTTAGTTGTACTTGCAAAAAAATCAGCCAATCTAACTTTCATGAAATACGTCTCTTCACTGCTTTGCCTATTCATCATTTCTACAAGTTGGGCCAAGCCCTCAGTAAATGTACGACCTACTCCCTCCTGGGTAAAACCCATTTCCATCGGCCCTGATACAGTGACGGAAAATGGAGCTTACCAATACCTGCTACTAGATCTCCAAGGAGACCTCGAAGAAGAGCACCTCTTTAGCCACTACGCCTTCAAAATTTTCAATTCCGAAGGGGTGCAAAGTATGTCAGCCATCGATGCCACCTATGACCCCACTTACCAAGAGCTATTCTTTCATTTTATTCGCATTTATCGGGAGGGAGAGGAAATAGATAAACTCAATGTCAAAGACTTCCAATTGATCCAGCGGGAGACCCGAATGGATAGAGCCTTATATGATGGGTCGCTTACAGCCATTACCAATCTTACAGATGTCCGGGAGGGAGATATCATTGAGTATGCTTATTCTATTGTTGGATTTAATCCCGTAAATCAGGGGAATTTTGCCAATACATATTATCACCAGTCTACACAACCGATTTCCAGAATTTTCAATCGGCTGCTAGTACCTTTTGGTCAATCTATGCGGTATAGAGTATTTGGTGATACAAAGACTCCTATTTTGAGCAAACAGGAGGGAAAACAGGTGTATGAATGGGACATAAAGGGGAGTACCTATAAGCTCTATGACAACAATACTCCTTTGTGGTATGATCCCCACAACAGAATTTCCCTCTCTACTTTTGGCAATTGGAAGGAGGTGGTGGACTGGGCGCTCCCCCTATACACATATGATGAGCGGAGGCTCACTAATGTAGAGATATCCTACCCAGAAGGGGAATCCCAAGCCGACTCATTATTAGCCCTCATTAGATGGGTTCAGGATGATATTCGCTATTTGGGGTTTGAGTCAGGGATAAGTGGCTACAAGCCTAATCCCCCCTATAAGGTGTTTGAGCAGCGATATGGAGATTGTAAGGACAAATCCTTATTACTTACAGCTTTACTGCGGCGAAAAGGGTTGGAGGCCTATCCTATGCTGGTCCACTCTACTCTTGGTAGGCAAATTGAGGACGATCTCCCCAGTCCCTACGCATTTAATCACTGTGTGGTAAACTTTTTTTACAACGGGACAGAGTATTTTGTAGATCCTACCATTTCCAACCAAGGGGGCGCTTTACTCACAATGACCTTTCCCGATTATAACAAGGGATTGGTCATTAAGCCCGGACAAAGTGAATTGAAGACTTTACCGGTATCACCCGAATCTCGAACGAGTATTTATGAGTTGATTACTGTCGATTCTATTGGCGGAGGGGCCTCTTTCCATATTCGGAGCATATACAAAGGTACTGAGGCTGATAATATGAGAGATTTTTTTAGCTCTAATGCCAAGGCCTCTATACAAAAGCAATATGTAGATTTTTACAGCAGCTTATATCCCGGTATTGAATCCCTTATAGTTCCTAGCTATGATGATGATAATCGAAATACCACTAATGAACTAGCGGTCTATGAACAATACTTTATACCCGATTTTTGGCAGGAGGAAGCAGGCAGCCTTACATCTTATGGTGAGGTGTACCCCATTATTCTGGCGTCTCAAATTAAGTATCCCAAATCAGCCGCCAGGGAAATGCCATATGACGTGGGGAAACCCTATCTATTTGAGCAAACTACAGAATTGAAAATGCCGGAAGAATGGTATGTTGAAGCGAATGAATACCGAGCAGTTGGCGCGGGATTTTCTTACTATAATTCCATTTCTGGCGAGGACAGTATAGTATATATTCGACATGAATATGAAGTAACGAAAGAATACATATCTGGGGATACCGTTGTAGACTTTCTCAGGAAGCACGATGAAATCTTTGATAATTTAACCTACTACGTAACCTATAATCGGGCGCTTGGCGAGGCTGAAGGAGAAGGGAAATTTCGCCTTAGTTGGCTGATGGTAGTTTTATCGATGACTGTCTTATTAGGAGCTATAGTCGGTGCCAAAAAGCTGTATCAGTCTTACGATCCGCCGAGCTTTCCCGAAGCTGAGAATAGGCAAATTGGAGGTTGGCTCATTTTGCCAACCATAGGGTTGTGCTTGAGCCCCCTTGCCTATTTGGTGACCATATTTGAGGGAAACTATTTCAATAGGTATACCTGGGATGTACTAGCAGATTCAATAGTTGAAGATACAACCCTGCTTTCAGGGGTAATTTGCCTAGAGATTTTCGTTGCCATTCTTTTCCTCGTTTTTAGCGTCTTGGTCCTCATATTATTTTTTAAGCGCAGGACTAGCGTCCCCAGGTTGGTAACGATCTTATTCTTAGCTGGGCTAATCTGGCCGATTATGGATAGTTTTCTTGTAGAAGCCCTTTTTCCAGGATATTTGGGCGAAGAAGCGTGGGAAGAAACGTATAAAAATTTCTTTACAGATGGAATAGGGGTTGCCATCTGGGTACCTTACTTCAATTTAGCTAAACGGGTTAAACATACCTTTTGCAACCGATGGCAAGAAGGGGATAGCCGGGAAGATATTGAAGCTTAAGGGATTCCAATTCTGATTTTCTTCTGAAGTTTTTGTAATTCTGTTGAAGTTGCAAACGATTTAAGGACTTACCCGTTAATACCCATGTCAGAAAGCTACTAATTGACCTATCCATGAGAAAACATGTACTTCACTATCTATTTTTGGGGATTTTCCTCCTCCCCTATATATATACCCATGCCCAAAGACCCCAGCAAGGTCAAGGAAGTTGGAACCGAGGGAATATGCCCAAAGGTAAAATGTATGGAAAGATTGTTGATCAGGATGGTAAAGGAGTAGGCTATGCTTCTGTGCAGCTTGTAGGGATGCAGTTTGATTCTACTACTAAGTCTATGAAGGAAGTTCTTCTCGCTGGGCAACTAAGCGCTGGGAATGGGGATTTTGTCCTAGATCAAGTTCCCATGCGCAGACAGTATACCCTGAAGGTCAATATAGTGGGCTTTGCGGACTTGGAGCAAACCGTTTCCTTCCGAGATGGAGAGGAAGGGGGTGCAGGTGGAGGTCGCCCCCAAGCTGGGGGAAGGCCGGGAGGTGGACGTGGGAATTGGCAGGCGATGATGGCCGGAGGCTTAGAGAAGGATTTGGGTAATATCGCTATCTCCCCAGAAGATGTAAAGCTAGACGAAGTCGTAATTGAAGGAGAGGCTCGTGCGGTCACCCTCGCCTTAGATCGAAAAATCTTCCGAGTGGATAAAAATATTCAGGCTGTGGGAGGTACTGCGGAAGATGCCCTGCGAAACGTACCTTCTTTGTCTATTGACCTCGATGGGAATCTTACCTTACGCAATGCCGCCCCTCAATTATTCGTAGATGGTAGACCCACTACCCTTACGCTAGAAGAAATCCCCGCCGATGGAATCGAAACCGTAGAAGTCATCACTAATCCTTCCGCAAAATTTGACGCTTCGGGTGGTCAGGCAGGAATTGTCAATATTGTGATGAAGAAAAATAGGAGAATCGGATACAATGGAAGCATTCGGGCTGGGGTCGATCAGATCGGGGGCTTTAATTTAGGAGGCTCCCTCAATATTCGAGAAGGAAAAGTCAATGCCTTTCTCTCAGCCAATCATTTCAATCGTGTAAGTATTGGAGAAGGGACAACGGATCGCAATAACCTCATTGGAACTCCTCTGACAGACGTATTTCAAGAAAGTGATGATGAATTTAATGGAGGCTTTACCAGTATTCGAGGCGGTATAGACTGGTTTATCGATAACCGGAGCACCTTGACGATTCAAGGATCTTATACAAATGGAGACTTGGAAAGAACCAGTGATCTCCTGACGCGTACCGATTCTTTATTTGATGCAGGTACAACCTTTAGTCGTTCTTCGAGGGTCTCTGCTTCAGATATTAATTTCCGGAACAGGGGTGTTTCTGCTCTCTACAAGTACCTCTTTCCTAAGAAAGGAAGAGAGTGGACTGCAGATGTAAATTACAACCATGTGGATCGGAGTACGACCAGTAATTTTCAGACGGACTTTCTTACGGATGATCGGTCTCGAATAGAACGTCAGACCAATGGAGGCGGAGTAGATTTTATGACCTTTCAAACGGATTATGTAGATCCGATAGCTAAAAATATGAAGATCGAAGCGGGGCTTAGAGCAGCTATCAGGACCTTTGATAATGACAATGAAAATCTGGTTTTGATACCAGGGAGTAGCGAGTTTCAACGCATTCCTAACTTTGCAGATGTGTATGAATTTGAAGATGCAGTTTATGCTGCTTATGGTACATTTAGTCATGAGTTTCAGCGTTGGGGCTATCAGGTTGGACTTAGGGTGGAAAGTAGTGAGTATACAGGGACTTTGCCGGAGTCTGGTGATCGCTTCGAAAATGATTTCCCACTCAGCCTATTCCCCAGTACCTTTGTTACCTATAAGGTGAATGAAGAGGACAACATACAGTTTTCCTACTCACGCCGTATCAATCGTCCAAGTTTTTTCCAGCTCATCCCATTTACGGATTTCGCAGACTCACTCAACTTGCGCAGGGGAAATCCCAATCTCCTTCCAGAGTTTACCAACTCCTTGGAGGTTAGCTATCAGAATATTTTAAATAAAGGGAATGACTTTTTAGTTTCTATATACTACAAAGAGGCAAATGACCTGATTACAACCTATCAATTCTTTGAGTTCGTTCCCGAACTCGATCGGGAGGTAGTTGTTTCTACATTAGAGAATTCCAATATAAGTCAAGCTTACGGGATGGAGGTAACCGTGCGAAACAGCTTTGGGAAAAATGTCGAATTGATCTCGAATGTAAATCTATACAACTCTCGGGTAGATGCCTCAAATGTAGAACAGGGCCTGGTAAACAATC
The DNA here is from genome assembly GCA_039197765.1 of Bacteroidota bacterium. Taxonomy (GTDB): domain Bacteria; phylum Bacteroidota; class Bacteroidia; order J057; family J057; genus JBCCTX01. The sequence goes on along the minus strand of JBCCTX010000051.1, from coordinate 10,829 downwards.
AATTTACTTGGTTTGCCAAAGAGAACCTCACCGTAAAAATTCCGGGTGGCTTCAACTTTCAGGTTACGGGTCAGTACCAAAGTCGCGCGGCTTTTACTCCTTCAAGTGGGGGAAGATTTCGGGGATGGCGTAGGACTTCCAATTCCGCTCAGGGATACTCTAAAGGCTATTTGTTCCTAGACCTAGGGCTTAGAAAAGACCTATTTAAGCGTAAGTTATCTTTAACACTTTCTGTTTCCGATGTTCTCAAAACACGCGAGGGAGGGACTTTTACAGAATCTACTTTCTTTGTTCAGGACAGTTGGCGCATTCGCAACCAACAGCTTTTCCGGATCAACCTTTCCTACCGCTTTGGAAAACCAGATATGTCCTTGTTCAAGCGCAAGAATAATAACTTCAATTCTTCTGGATCGGAGCTGATGAACTAGGATTTCCGTAAAGGTAGGTTTAAGTACCCGAGTTTAATAGATCGGGTATTTTTTCCTCAAGGGAACGGTATCCTGTACAAATTACCTATCGGTAGTACATGACTACTGTATTATATTACGGATCTTGCCCCGGTAAGCCTAGTCCAGGTACGCCAATTTTACTTCCATTTACGCGCCAGAGATTGAAATCTAGGTTATTGACGATACCATTTCCATCGCCATCCACAGGGGTATAAATATCCAATGCCGCCGAGTTTTGCTTCCAGAGATTAAAATCTTGGTTGTTGATAAGGCTATTTCCGTCATAATCTCCTACAAACAGCATGGCTCTCCCTCCTTGAATGTCCCGAGAATCGTTACCCATTACGGGAGTATTCACATCAGAAAAATCAATAGAGGCAGAAAGTTCAACAGGAGTTGCAGTGAGAACCCCTAAATGGTTGCGATGAAGGAGACTGACGTAGGCCGTGGTTTGGGAAATACTATCGAGTATGACTCCCTCATTTCTATCCCTTCCCAATAGGGTGCCATCCTTTCGAAGGAACCCCGGTTTTTGGGCTATAATCTGGGTATAGTCTCCACTATCTCGCACTTGGATTAGTACCCAATCCACTACATCTGCAGGAAGCGTATCCACTGTTTCTTGCTGCAGGAAGGGATCCGTAAGGGGAAGTAAGCCATTATCTAAAAGATTGGTTCGCATTTCCTCACCGCTAAATAGACCCTGGAGGATGGCTCTTGCTTGAATACGGATTTCTGGTTGAGGAACAGGGGTAGATGATTCTCCACAAACGTACTGGATTCCTCCCCACAGGTGTTCTAAGAACTCAGGCTCTTCATAAGTTCCCCCCGTATGCCCCATTCCTGTATAAAAAACGCGTCCTCCTTCAAATTCGTGGTACCAGGAAATAGGGTGATTTCCTCCCATCGTACCCCCATCATATGTATTTTCATCTAGATTCAGTAAAGGATTGATATAAGGTTGCACGTCTCGGTAGTTGTACCATTCATCAGACCTACGCCAGCGTCTTGCGAGATGCTTAGTAGATATATGGGTAGAATCTACAACATCCATTTCAGCCGCTTGGATTCTAGGATGGCCATTAAACCAGGCACCCAATAATTCGTTGTACCAAGGCCAGTCATATTCGGTATCCGCGGCGGCGTGTACTCCTATGAAACCTCCTCCCGCTCGATACCAGGTTTGCATAGCCATTTGCTGGGATTCATTGAGGATATCACGAGTGGTATTCAAAAAGAAAATAATGGTATATGCTTGTAGGCGTTCCTCTGTAAATACGTCTGCATCTTCCGTAAAAGTAACTCCAAAGCCTTTATCCAAAGCCATCTGTTCCAACGCAGCTATTCCATTAGAAATGGAGCCATGCCTGAACCCCGCAGTCTTAGAGAAAACCAGCATTTGGATTTCTCCAACTTCACTTTCAGTGGGCTCCCCCCAACCTAGGGAGAGGCATAACAGGGAGGCAAAACATAGTCTGATCATCAGGGTTCTTTCCCCCTAGAAATAAATATTATTTACCAATAACAATCCAATTGTTTGATATTGATAACAAGGGTTAGAAATTAGGGAAAATTACCTATTCATCGTTCCCCAGGCAGGATTCTGGGAACCCCAGCTTCCTCCAAAGCCTGGGTGAAGGCGGTTACATCTTCATCTAAAATCTGAGTAAACTGATCTGTGTAGACCGATAAGATTTTTTTGAGGTCTTCAAATCGCTCATAACATCCTTGCGTTGGCCGAGCATCCTGCCCATTCACAGTAGAATACAAATACGCAATTTGATCATCTAGTTTAGGCGGATAATTGATGGGGTCTTGCCCACTTTCGCTACGTATTTGAATGAGTTCTTCCTCTAAGGCATCCAGTTTGGTTACAATGGCCTGTGCTTGGCGCTTAAGGGAGATGTCAAAGCCAGATTTGACGGCTTGGCTTCCTTCCTGAGAGATTTGCTTTCTGACACTACGCAAATCTCGTATGGTTTTGTGGCAAGCGCTTAGCGTTTCACCCACCTCCTGTGAAAGAGAAAACTGCTCTCTCAGGTCTTCATCAGATATATGGGTCCAGCGGGGATCTTTTTGTATAAGCAGCTCTTGGGCTAATTCATATCCAGGCGCAGAAAAACGAACCAAATAGGATCCCGGGGGCGCTTTGGCGCCACTTGTATTTGCCAGAGAAAATTGTGCGGAGCTTATTACATCAGGCTTGGGGTAACGGAGGTTCCAGACGAATCGATTCAGGCCTTTATTTACCATTAGCTTTTTCTCCTCTTTCTCTGAGTCAGGGTCTGTAGCGTAGGTAGCGATGACCTTTCCTTCGGAGTCCTCTATTTGGAGTTTGACAATCTGAGTCTCTTGGGGTTTTTCTTGAAGGTAAAAGTGAATCAATGCCCCATTGGGTGCATTCTTCGGGCTGTCTTTCCCTCGGAAGCCACGGATCTGAGTGCGGTACGTGGAAGAAATGGGAAATAGCGCTGCCTTTTCCTCCTTGTCGAGCGCAACCAAAGAACGTAGGGCTGTCAGGTCATCGAGAATCCAGAAGGACCTGCCCTGTGTTGCAAGGACCAAATCGTCCCGATAAATTAACATATCAGTAATAGGGGTGTGAGGGAGGTTTTGCTGAAAACTTTGCCAGGACTTGCCATCGTCTAGCGAAAGGTAGATTCCAAACTCTGTCCCTGCATATAACAGCCCTTTTCGCTCAGGGTCTTCTCGCACTACTCTTACCCAGTGGTTGGCAGGAATTCCATTCGAGCCATCTGTTAGGAGCTTCCAAGATTTCCCAAAATTATCTGTGCGGAAAATATAGGGACGAAAATCATTTTCTCTGTATTTATATACCGCCATAAAGGCCCTACCTGGATCATGTGCAGACAATTCTATGGTATTCACCGTACCTTCTTTGGGCATATTTTTTGGGGTGATTTCCTCCCACTCTTCTCCTCCATTCCGAGAAAGATGAATACGGCCATCATCGGTACCAGCCCATAAAAGTCCCTTTTGTTGAGGCGACTCCTCAAAGGCAAAAATGGTGGTATATAACTCCACTCCCGTGTGATCATGCTGGACAGGGCCTCCAGGTATATTTTGGTAGGCATCCTGATTGGTGGTCAAGTCAGGACTGATCAATTCCCAAGATTGCCCACCGTCTGCACTTTTGTGAACGTGCTGTGAACAGTGGTACAAGATTTTGGGATCGTGTGGAGAAATGCGAATGGGGGCATTCCATTGAAAGCGGTAGCGAATATCTCTGGGAGCTACTCCATCGTGCATTTGAGGGTATGCAACCACATTGCGGGAATGTCCCTTGCTTCGGTCGGTCCGATCAATTTGGCCGATGTAATTTCCCGCATAAATAAGGTTTGGGTCTTTGGGATCTACCGCAATGTGTCCACTTTCTCCTCCCCCTACGGCAAACCAATCCTGTAGGGGCGTAATCCCTCCTTGGGATTCGCTTGGAACAGAAATCGTACTGTTATCCTGTTGAGCACCATAGACGCGGTAGGGAAATTGATTGTCGACAGAAACTCGGTATAACTCTGAAGTAGGTTGATTGAACTGTGTAGACCAAGAGCGTCCGCCATTGTAGCTTACATTGGCCCCTCCGTCGTTGCTCTCGATCATAATGTCGGGATTGTTGGGATTGACCCAAAGGCAGTGGTTATCTCCATGCGGAGTAGGAATGGTCTCAAAGGTCTTACCACCATCTACGGATTTGTACATCCGGGTATTTAAGACATATACCGTATGCTCGTCCACTGGATCGGCAAATACACGAGAGTAGTACCAAGCCCGCTGCCGCAATTTGTGCTCTCTATTGATTCTTTTCCAGGTCTTTCCCCCATCTTCTGAACGAAATAATCCTCCATCGGATTCTTCTTCTGCCTCTCTGATGACCCATACGCGTAACGGATTTGCGGGAGATACTGCAATTCCCACTCTTCCGGCTACTCCTTCTGCTAGACCTCCTTTTAGCTGCTTCCAACTATCCCCCCCATCCACAGATTTGTAGACGCCCCCTTCTTCAGCTCCATCTATGAGGGTCCAAGGCTTGCGCTCTGCACGCCAAAATCCTGCATACAAAATGCGAGGATTATGAGGATCCATTACTATATCACTGCATCCCGTACTATCGCTGAGGTAGTGCACATTCTTCCAGGTAGTACCTCCATCTGTACTGCGAAATACGCCCCGCTCCGAATTAGGGCCAAATATGTTCCCCAGCGCAGCAACATAAACCTGATTGGGATCCTGTGGATGTACAACAATTTTTCCTATTAACCCTACATCATCCAAGCCTACATGTTCCCATGTATTGCCGCCATCCTGGGATCTATATACCCCATTTCCTGGAGAGATATTTCCCCGAGGACTGCCTGATCCCGTGCCCACGTATAAAATATTGGGATCTGAAGGGGCGACCTCTACTGCCCCTACCGATCCTACTTTGAGATAGCCATCTGTAATATTTTCCCAATGCGTTCCTCCATCTTCAGTTTTCCAAACCCCTCCCCCTGTACTTCCCATGAAAAAGGTGTAAGGTTGGTCAGGAATACCTGTTACGGTAGTGACTCGTCCTCCCCGAAATGGACCAATACAACGGTACTTGAGTTCCTTGTACTGCTCAGGCGCAGGGAAGGAAGATTCTTGAGAGATAAGGAAGGCGGGGCAGCACAGGACACAGAGGAGGAAAATTTTGTTCATAGGGAGTAGTGTGAGGTTCTGGGTTTAAAGTTGTTAGTTCTGAGTTGGGTTTAAATTTTCATAGAAATATCTATAGTTCAGAACCCTTAACTCAAAACCGTGAACGATCAGTAGGCTAATATCCACCATTTTCAGGGATTAGGCAAGAAGTCGCAAATACTTTTAATATTTGAATTAAGTTCTCTATTTTTTGTAAATATCTACTTAGAATCTACTCGTCCCATTTGCTTTAGTAAGGGTAAGAATAGGAATAAGCTATGAATAATCATTTGTTATCTATGAATCGGGTTGCACCCTTCTTACTCATGTTTCTATATTTTACAGGACTCTTGGGAGCACGTGAGACTCTTAACGTGGAAATATGTGTATATGGAGGAAGTGAAGCAGGGTTTACAGCTGCCATACAAGCTGCGAGGATGGGTAAGAGTGTAGTGCTCATCGAACCTACTGGGCATCCAGGGGGAATGATGGTGGAAGGGATTGCAAAGGATATCCGCTTTGGAAGTTCCGTTATCATTGGAGGAATTTGCCGGGAATTGTATACAAATATCGAAAACCATTATGGACGCGAGCCTCAATTCAAACAATTGGGGTGGTATAGCAAGTATGAACCGCACGTAGCTGAAGAACAGATCGAAGCCTTATTGGCGAAAGAAATAAATATTACAATTATTCGAAAGAAGCGGATAAAGGAAAGTGGAGGTCTCATCAAAACGGGAAATCGAATCAAGCAAGTTATCCTAGAAGATGGTACGGTTATCCAAGCAAAAGTATTTATCGATGCGTCTATTGAAGGAGATGTATTGCATCTTACTGGGGTATCAACAGAAACGATCCGTGAGGGCAATGTGCAGTATGGAGAAACCAAAAATGGCATTCGTGGAGAAAATACCTATCGGCAATTTGAAGTGCTTGTTGACCCTTACCAGATTCCTGGAGATTCCTCTAGTGGATTAATTCCCACTATTCAATCAGGAGAGTTGGGAGTACCTGGTACCCCTGATATATATATACAGGGCTTTTGCTTTCGACTAGTGCTAACTCGAGATGAAGACAACAAACTCCCTATTTCTAAACCAAGCTCCTATGATCCCGCTCACTACGAGATTTATCGCCGTTATTTACAGGCCGGAGGCAAATTATTTAAACCCCATGCCAATAGACCCAATGGCAAGACTGATCTGGGAAGCTGGCACGACCTTTCAGCTAATTTATATGGCGAAAATTGGGAGTATCCTATCGGAAATTACAACACTAAAGAGCGCATTGTCAACCATCATAAGGAGTTTACACAAGGCCTAATTTGGTTTTTGCAAAATGATTCTTCTGTACCAGACCAAACCCGAAAAGAATGGGAGGGCTGGGGACTTTGTAAAGACGAATTTACAGATAATGGTGGATGGCCTCGGAGGCTGTATATTCGGAGTGCCCGTAGATTAGTCTCAGATTATGTAATTACAGAATTTCACACTCGAAGAGACAATCCTATGCGCGTGAGCGATCCCGTTGCTATCTCCTGGTGGCCTCCAGATACGCATCATGCCCGTCGGATTGTTCGAGATGGATATGCTTATAACGAGGGTTTTGTCTTTGGAGGAGATGACTGGCGGCCTTTTGGCATTTCTTATCGAGCCTTAGTCCCTAAACGGAGTGAATGTATCAACCTAATTACTCCTACCTGTATTTCTTCAAGTTACGTAGCATATGGAGCTATTCGAATCTTGCCTACATTCATGATGTTGGGGCAGGCAACTGGAACGATCGCAGCACTTTCAGTTGATCAAGAGAAATCTGTGCAGAATCTTAGCTATCGAAACCTGAAAAAATTACTCTTGGAACAGGGATTAATGCTAGAGCTTCCCGAGAATTGGTTGGAGATTATTACAAGTACGAACTAAATGTTGTGATGGCTTAGTTGATGAAAACCTGAAGTTCCATAGATATCAAAATTTGTATGGATGTGACTTGTTAGTATTTCCCCCTCCTTTGGCAGGCGACCCGGCTTCGACCTGGAAAGCATTCAGCCTCTATTTCTTGCTGAAACATAGGTTATTGATTCTTCTTCTGGAACCATGTGGCATGACTATATTCAGAAGGTGTATTTTTTCTCTCCAAACAATCCCCATCTTACGCTTGTTGAAAAAATGTGGATAAGCTCTTAGACAAACTCCTTTAAAAAGGCTAGGTTTAAGAAAGAAAATGTATCATTCTATCAACGCAACTAGGTATTTGTTAATTAATGATCGAAAAGATAAAAAAATTCTGTGTTCCTAATAGTAGCCTATTGGATTTTGCCCATCGACTATTAAAACTAAACCTTAAACGCTCCAATTCTAACCTACTAATCTAGAACCATCTTTCATGTCCAACGCATTTTTTCATACGCCGAATCTCCAAAACGAGCCTATTCTTGCTTATACACCAGGATCACCCGAGCGCTTGGAAGTTCAGGAAGTGCTAGAGCATATGACACATCAGCACCTGGAGATTCCCCTGTATATTGGGGGGAAGGAGATATTTACAGAAGACAGGAGGCCCCTGAGCCCTCCGCATCGGCATCAGCATGTTATTGGGCACTATTCGAGGGGAAGCGCTGAACACGTACAAATGGCCATAGATGCCGCATTGAATGCTAAGGAGGAATGGGAGAACACCTCTTGGGAACATCGAGCCTCTGTTTTTCTCAAAGCTGCTGACCTTATTGCAGGCCCGTATCGGGCTAGGATGAATGCAGCAACGATGCTCGCCCAATCCAAGAATATCTTTCAGGCAGAAATTGACGCCGTTGCAGAGCTTGCAGACTTCCTGCGTTTCAACGCTCGGTACATGGAGCAGATTTACCAGGATCAACCCCATTCGGCCCCTGGAATCTGGAATCGCGTGGAGTACCGTGCACTAGAGGGCTTCGTATTTTGTATTACCCCCTTCAACTTCACCGCTATATCAGGTAATTTGCCGGTTTCTCCTGCTATGATGGGCAATACCTGTATTTGGAAACCCGCAGATAGTCAGATTTACTCTGCCAATATGGTAATGAAGGTGCTGAAAGAAGCAGGGCTTCCCGACGGAGTCATAAATTTGATTTATGTAGATGGGCCAGAGGCAGGAGACATCATTTTCAACCATCCTGCCTTTGCAGGTTTACACTTTACGGGTTCTACAGGGGTATTCCAGCAACTTTGGAAAACCATCGGGAATAACATTGCTACCTATAAGAGCTACCCCCGAATTGTAGGAGAAACAGGAGGAAAGGACTTCATCGTCATACATGAGTCTGCAGACCCAGAGGCTGCCGCTACAGCAATCAGTCGAGGGGCTTTCGAATTCCAGGGGCAAAAGTGCTCTGCTGCATCCCGTGCTTACATCAGCGCAAGCCTCTATGAGCAGGTTATCGAGCAAGTAAAACAAGATATGGGTAGTTTTCGAATGGGAGACCCTGCAGAGTTCAGCAATTTTATCAATGCCGTAATCGACGAACGCGCCTTTGATAAAATAGCGGGATATATCGAACAAGTAAAAAACTCCCCAGACGCAGAGATCCTTGTGGGGGGAAATTATGACAAATCTATAGGATACTTCATAGAGCCTACCTTGATTAAGACGAATGATCCTAAGTTCCTGACTATGTGCGAAGAGATATTCGGTCCCGTGCTAACGATATATGTGTTTGAAGATCATGCTTATGAGGAAACCCTTAAGTTAGTGGATGAAACCAGCCCATATGCGCTTACTGGCGCGATATTTGCCAATGATCGGTATGTGATCGCTAAGAGTATGGCACATCTGAGGCACAGCGCGGGAAACTTTTATATCAATGACAAACCCACAGGAGCAGTAGTTGGGCAGCAACCCTTTGGAGGGGGAAGGGCATCTGGAACCAATGACAAAGCGGGAAGCTACCTCAATCTCTTGCGTTGGGTCTCAACCCGGACTATCAAAGAAAATTTTGTGCCACCAAAGGACTATCGATATCCCTTTTTAAAGTCAGATTAGCGCCTTTTGAACCCTTAAACAACCCACTTGAGGAAAGCTCGTAAGAATTATGGAATTTCTATCATAATTGCTAGATTTACTTTAGATCATGCAGGAACCTTTTGGGCATAGTGAATATGGAGAGCAGCGTGCGAGAAGCAGCGCTCAGGCCTTTGAGCGGATGATCCGTGAAGATGACTTTTTCTTCATGGACTTATCTACTATTGACGAAATTTACCATTACTATGTAGGGAATAGACAGTGGAAGAAGGCACAACAATTGTTGGATTTTGCTTTGCAAAGCTATCCCGCAAGTTCGGAGCTTTATTACAAGCAATCTCGCCTGTACTTTGATACCGATAGATACAAGCAAGCACTCAACTGCCTGGATTTGGCCTTGCAGTACAGTCCGCTGAACACAGAGTATATGTTTTTCCAGGCGGATATTTACACGCAGACAGAGCAGTACGAGGAGGCCCTTCATGTATTGGAAGCTTTGAAGGAGCTACACACGCACCCAGAGGAAGTGCTGATCCAGATGGGAAACATCGCACAGGCCTGTGGGAAAGGTGAGGCTTGTGAAGATTTCTATCGCCAGGCGCTGAGCTTATCTCCCAATTATGAAGAAGCCCTGTATGAGTTAGCATTCTATCTCGAATCCTGTCAAAGACAGGAAGAAGGGATTCGACTCTACGAAGCTTACCTGGATGATTATCCATATTCCCATAATGTTTGGTACAATTTGGGAATGATATACCGTTCAATCAATAATTTTGACAAGGCGCTGGAGGCCTTTGACTTCTCTTTGGTAATCAAGGAAGACTTCCTCTCTGCATACTTTAACAAAGGAATGCTGCTCATCGAGCAGGAACGGCATGCAGATGCATTACAAACCTTTTTAAACGCTAGTAGCATTGATCCTAAGGATGTTCATATTCTGTATCACATCGCTGAGTGCTATGAGAACCTGAACATGTTCCGAGATTCCGTCAGGTACTATATGCTGGCTACTAAGGAGGATAATTCTTTTTTCGATGCCTGGGTGGGTCTAGGCTATTGTATGGAGCGCTGTGATAAATACCTAGAAGCTGTCCATTTTTATCGCAAAGCCTATGACATCGATAAAGAGAATACAGAAGTATGCTTGGCCATTGCAATCTGCGAGTACAAGTTAGGTAACAAGGTCTGTTCCTATCAGTTCTTGGAAGAGGCCGTTACAAATAATCCCCACGAACAGCAGGTTTGGCAGGATTGGGCTGAGCTATTGTATGAAAATGGGAGTTCCCAAGGGGCTATTTCTTTTTTAGAAGAAGGCATCAGGGCGAACCCCGATTTTTATGCCCTTTTTTATCAATGTGCTGCCTATTGTATCAGTATGGGTAAGGAAACCATTGGGTACACCTACCTTGAAAATGCCCTACTCATTGATTACCCCAATCATTACACCCTGTTTCACTACGTTCCCCGCCTAAAAAAGGACCGAATGGTAGTGGATCTGATTAAACAGTACGGGGGCTAAGTTTGGGTTAACTACGTCTTACCTTGTAATAGTTCTATTTCCCAAGAACGTGTTGAAACGTTACTTTCTTTCGTATTATTTGGTCTGTAGATAAAATATCATTTCAAGAAATGAAAATATTAGTGTAAGGTTTTTTTCAGGTTAGACTTTTTTTCGCGAAACGAGAGAAATTAAATCTTCCATTTTAG
>JBCCTX010000050.1:0-30582 GCA_039197765.1 Bacteroidota bacterium | reverse complement strand
CTAAATTCCTGTGTGAAATTAGGTAAAGCGCCCATTAACAAGCGGGAAGGCCTCAATTTTTTAATTACATAATACGCAACATTTTCCTCAAAAAATCGAATAGAAGAAAAAAAATAGTAAGGCAAATGAATAAAGGAAAACAGTTTTTTTTGTTGTTGTTAGCTGCGATTATAGGAAGTGCCCTCACATTGGGGGTCGCAGCTAAGTTCGGGGGCTTCGAGAAGGATACTTTTCGTATTGAGCATGTAAACGCTACCCCTGGGGTTCAAACTTTTTACAAGGATCCCAAAACCCAAGAGTTGCTACCCTTAGATTTCACCGCTACGTCTAAAAAATCTATGCCTGCGGTTGTACATATCCGATCTACTTTTTCAACCTCAGCCAATTCGGAGAGACTTCCCAATCTGCCAGATTCTTTTCGCGATCGAGGAGAAGATTGGTTCTTTAAGTTTTTTGACCCTGATGGAGAAAGAGAAGGAGAGCGTGAAGGGATACCCCAAGTAGGTTCTGGTTCAGGCGTTATCATAAGTGCAGATGGATACATCGTAACCAATAACCATGTAATTAAAGATGCTCAAGACATTGAAGTTGCCTTATTGGATAAAAGGGTCTATAAGGCTGAAATCATTGGAACAGACCCCTCTACAGATATCGCACTGATAAAGATCCAGGAGAAGGACCTACCTGCTCTTTCTTTTGTTAACTCTGATAGCATTCAAATTGGTGAGTGGGTCGTTGCTGTAGGAAATCCCTTAAACCTAAATTCTACCGTTACTGCTGGAATTGTGAGTGCAAAGGGAAGGTCTATAAATATCTTGAGGGATAGGTATAGAATCGAATCTTTTATTCAGACAGATGCGGTAATTAACCGGGGAAATAGTGGTGGAGCTTTGGTCGATTTACAAGGGAATTTGGTGGGGATCAATACGGCTATTGCAAGTCCAAGTGGCTACTATACCGGGTATGGATTCGCTGTTCCATCCAATTTGGTTTCCAAGGTGGTGGAAGACTTGCTGGAATACGGAAAGGTTCAACGAGGGGTTCTAGGAATTATTATCAGTAATATTGATGGAAATCGAGCCAAGGACTTGGGGCTTTCCGTAACTTCGGGAGTGAGGGTAGATAGCCTCATCGCCGAGGGTGCTGCAGAGCAAGCAGGATTGAAGATTGGAGACATCATTTACAAGGTGAATGGAAGCTCTGTTTCAGACGTACCCATGTTACAAGAAATGATTGCTACCCAAAGACCAGGGGATGAGGTCAGCTTGGAGGTGCTTCGCGACAATGAAGAGAAGACCCTAACAGCTATCTTAAAGAAGCGTTCCAATGACGTCGCCAGAAGAAGTCCGGTACTCTCCAATGATGTTATGGATGACCTAGGAGTAGAGTTAGAAACGCTTTCAGCGTCTCAGGCAGAAGAATTAGATATAGACGAAGGCGTTAAAGTAAAAAAGCTGCTTGATGGTAAACTTAAAAGTCAAACAAATATCAAAGAAGGATTTATCATAACCAAAGTGGATAGCAAATCCATAGGTTCTGTGGAAGAACTAGCAAATGCACTTTCCCGTAAGTCAGGAGGGGTAATGTTAGAGGGTGTGTATGAGGGCCAAGAAGGTGTTCATTATTACGCTTTCGGGATGTAATCTGTAAGATCTCAGTATAAACCTTCTTCGGGGGCTCTCCAAAATTTGGGGAGCCCCCGATTTTCGTATATTGGGCGGAGTAGGAAAGTAAATACATATGCGAAATAGACCCCGAAGAAATCGGAGTAGTTCTGCTATTAGGGGAATGGTCCGAGAAACGTTTATTCACCCCTCCAAACTGATCTATCCCATTTTTATCGCTCAAGAGCGATCTGCTAGGGAAGAAATTCCCTCCATGCCAGGAATTTACCGTCTAGGGATAGAGGGGGTTTTGGAGGAAATACAGGCTTGCATGCAAGTGGGTATTCAGTCTTTTATCGTATTTCCGGCAGTTCCGGATTCCTTGAAAGACCCTGTAGCTTCCTATAGCTATGACCCAGATAATTTTTATCTCAAAGCTATCTCAGAAGCCAAATCAGCGTTTCCCCAAAGTTGTATTATTACCGATGTAGCGATGGATCCCTACAGTTCCGATGGACATGATGGTCTTGTACAAGCAGGAGAGATTCTCAATGATGAAACATTGGAGATTCTTGCTAAGATGTCTGTAGCACAGGCCCAAGCAGGGGCGGATGTACTGGGGCCATCGGATATGATGGATGGGAGAATTGGCTACATACGAGATGCCCTGGACCAGGCAGAGTTCAAAAAGGTGGGATTGATGTCCTACTGTGCTAAATATGCCAGCAGCTTTTATGGCCCTTTTCGTGATGCATTGGAATCGGCACCAAAAGAAGGGGATAAAAAAACCTACCAAATGGATCCAGCAAATTCGGGTGAGGCTTTAAGAGAGGCTGAGCTAGATGAGGCTGAAGGAGCGGACTACCTAATGGTTAAACCTGCCCTGCTTTACCTAGATGTCATTGCTTTACTCAAAGAGATGAGTAATTTACCCATAGTGGCTTATCAAGTGAGTGGAGAGTACAGTATGATTCATGCGGCGGGGCAAAGGGGATGGCTGGACCTGGAAGCGAGTATGGAAGAGGCCCTGCTGAGTATCCGACGGGCTGGGGCAGATATCATTATAAGCTATTATGCCAAAAAGTTTGCCCAAAAATATTGGGGGTGAAAGGTTTATGCGGTTTTTTTAGGGAAATTATTTGGGCCTTATTTCAGAATTTAGGTCTTTTGAATACGAGAAATTTTTAGGGAAACGGCTCCCTCATTATTGAATATTGTATATTAAAATATACGGATGCTTTGTTTTTTTTTGTGGTCAGGAAAAATGGGTAGCGTATATAAAACAAAACATTACCTGCAATTTGACGTATCATGGGACCATATAGGCTCTCAGAATTTTCGCACCGTAATTCTGCATTATGAAATTGTATTTCGCTTTGGGAAGCTTCCTTATCGGAGGCTTTATCCTCTCTTTACCAGCTCAAATCTCTCCTTTTCCCGAGGCAACTTCCCCGAGATTTGATTATCCAAAACTGTATCAGGAGGCGATAGAACTATACGATAAAGGACTCTACGGTGCTGCCCGCCAGGAATTAGATCAATTCTTACTCGCAGAGCAAGAAGCGGGATTAAGGGTAGGGATCAACAATGACCTGCATACCACTGCGCGGTATTACCAGGCCATGAGTGCCTACTACCTCAATCAAAATGATGCCCTTGAACTCTTGGATACTTTTGTGAAAAACTATCCCGAAAATACCCACGGAGTTTCGGCTTTATTTTACAAGGGTAAATACTATTTTGAGAAAAGAGACTACGAGAATGCTATTGAAGCATTGGAACAGGTAGAATCCTCGGTTTATGGATTGGATAATGAAACGGAGGATGAGCACCATTTCATGTTAGCTTTTAGCTATTTTTCAGAGGAGGGTAACGATTTGGCCGATAAGGAGCAAGCGGTTAGGTATTTTGAAGTTCTGACCAACCATGATAACCCTTACCAGGAAGACGCGCTGTACTACAAAGCGATCATTCTCTATCGTGAGGGAACCAATGAAGAGCTAGACCTTTCCGAGCAGTTGGATGCTTATGAACGCGCCAAAGAAGCCTTTCAAAAGTTGAGTAATTCTCGAAAGTATGGTCCAGAAACGCGTTTATACCTTGCCAATACACTTTTAAAACTAGGAGAATACGACCAACTTTTTACCCTAGCAGAGCGCCTTATAGAAGACAAATCGCGGGCCCAAAATCCCCAGTTGTACCATTTGGTAGCTAATGCGAGTTATGACCGTGGAGAATACCCCAACACAGTCAAATACTTTCGCGAATTTCTAAAGCGAAATGGGAAAATGAGTAGGATAGATTTTTTCAGACTGGGTTACTCCGAATACAAAGAAGAAAATTATGTGAAGGCTATTCCGGCCTTACAAAGGGTACTGGGAGAACCAGATTCTCTAACGCGAACGAGTTCTTACTTTCTGGGCTTTGCCTATATAGAGACAGAAGATCTGGAAGATGCAAAGGTTGCCTTTGGCAAGGTGATCGCCAAGAACGATGGATATGGAAGGGATGGCTATGGATTTCCAATTCAAGGAGATCCCGTCATTCAAGATGCTTTTTACCAATACGCAAAGCTCGCCTTCGCCACTCAGGACTATGACGCCGCCAGGGAGGCTCTAATAGAAATAGAGGAATATTTTCCCAATGCACCCTATATAGATGAAACCCGGAGGCTTCTGGGTGAAGTTTGGGTCCAAAACCGAAACTACCTCGAGGCAATCAAATACTTTGAGTCTATTCCGCTCAACTCGCAAAGGTCTCGAATTATCTACCAACAAGCCCTTTATCAATACGGTTTGGAACTCTTCGAAAGAAAATCATACCAAGAGGCCGAGTTTTTCCTCAACAAAGCAATTACCAATAATTTTGATAATGAAAGGACCCTTGCAGCAAGGTTTTGGATTTCCGAAGCATCCTTTCTTCAGGGAAAATACGCCCAAGCTACCCAGCGCTACAAGGCCTATTTGGATCAACCCGGTGCGCGGAATAATCCCTATTTTTCTGCTGCTCACTATGGGTTGGGCTGGAGCAATTTCAAAGATAAAAAGTACTCTACTGCGTTCAATTACTTCGAACAGTTTACGCGTATGGGGGCTTCTAGAACCCCCGGTAGGATTTTGGCAGATGCCTACCTTCGTGCGGGAGATTGCCTATTTCTCTTGAAGAAATTTGACCAAGCACAGGCGTATTACGACAAGGTATCTAAGGGAGGGAATAAATTAAAGGAAGGAGCTCAGTATGCACTCTATCAAACTGCCGAAAGCCAGTACCGCCAACGTAAGTATCGTCAATCGGTAACCACCTTTGATCAACTGATCCGACAATATCCAGGAGCAAGCATTCGAGACAATGCGCTCGATCGGATTTCAGAAATTTACATAACATGGCTCAAAGAATATCGGACAGGGGCTCAGTACGCCAATACCTTGGTAAAGGAATACCCCAACAGCGCCCTTGCTCCGGATGCCTATGCGCGTTTGGCCCTTGCAGCTTACAACACCAATAATACCAGTGCAGCCATTCAATACTTCAAAAAGATTTTGGAGGACTATGGGCAGGATAAGAAAAATTCTGAACTAGCCCTTAATAACCTTGCGAATCTACTTCCTAGTAATGAGTTTGACAGAATATTGAGAGATTACCGGAGGCGCAATCCTCAACTCAATGAAAACTTAGCAACGCTTACCTTCAATACGGGAATGGATAGGTTTTTCGATGGGAACTACTCCTCAGCCATTAACCAATTTTCAGATTACATCAAGAATTTTCGCAACGGTCCAGATTATTACAATGCACTTCTACACAGGGCTCGATCCTATGAGGCCATCCGCCAAACGCAAAAGGCATTGGGAGATTATCAGCGCGTGTTTTCTGGTTCCAAGAATGACTTTACCAATACGGCCTTGTTAGAAGCTGGAGAAATTTATTTTACCCTGGACCAATATCAAAAGAGCATGGAGCTCTTTGAAAGACTATCCGTTACCGCTCAGGTAGCTTCCAACAGAGCAGTCGCCCTATTTGGTATTGCCAAAAATCTACAAGCACTACAAGATTACAGGCAAGCCCAAAGAATTCTAGAACAAATCGCTTCAGATCCTGAAATTGATGTGGACTTTCAACTGCGGGCTAAGGTCGAGATTGGAGAGGGGCTAATTTTACAAAATCGATACGGAGAGGCTACCCAGATCCTTAGAGAAGTAGAACAGAATTACGCAAATGAGTACGCAGCTAGAAGTCAATTTTTGCTTATTCAGATACTCTTCGAGCAAGGGAATTTTCAAGGAGTTATCGATGCTGGAAAACATATGCGCAACAATTATCCCACTTTCAACCGACTGAAAGCAGAGGCATTTCTCATTGTGGCAGAAGCAAATTATCAACTAGGGGAGATCTTCCAGGCTAAGGGGGTATTGGAAAGTTTGATTCAGGAAGACCGGTTTCCCGAAATACAAAGGGAAGCTCAACAGCGATTGCAGGAGATTCAGGCAGAGGAGAATGCTTCTGATGACCCATCCCTCAATGGAAACCCTTGATACCTATCACTTTACGCAAGCACTTTAAAAACCTCATGAAAAATTTTAAAAATAGGGTGAATAAATTTTCTTATCTGCGGGTTGGCATCGGGATGTTCCTCCTTATAGGCTTTACAGCTTTTGTGAAGGCTCAAAATGATGTACTAGGAGGTCAGGATACCCTTGTCCTCGAGAATGATCGGAT
Source organism: Bacteroidota bacterium (assembly GCA_039197765.1). Lineage (GTDB taxonomy): Bacteria > Bacteroidota > Bacteroidia > J057 > J057 > JBCCTX01. The sequence goes on along the minus strand of JBCCTX010000050.1, from coordinate 24,262 downwards.
AGAAGATATTATTGATAGTGAGAAGCCCTTACTCAACCTGCCTAAACCTAACCTTCAACCGCCTTCTGTGGGAGACTTTTCCTATGATCCCCAAGAGGTATTCATGGAGACGGATTATAAGCCTCGCCCTCCCCAAGTAAAGCCGCTTGAACCTCAGGGGAGAGGGAAGCTTTATCACAATCTCCTAAGACTGCAGTTTGGCCGATATGTTACGCCACACGGATCTTTGTATCTCAACAATGGGGAAAAAGGAGGGACAGATCTTGGCCTCCAGTTTACCCATGAGTCCTCTCACAATGATGAACTTCGGTACAGGCAGTACCGCGAGGATTATGGAACTGTTTATGGCTCCGTTCAGAATGGCGATAACGAATACAAAGGCAGCCTCAGTATTTATAATACCCAGTATTTCAACTTTGTCGACCCTTTTGCTGACGGGATCGAAAGTCTGCCTGAAGAGACGCAAAGTGAGATTGAAGATAGCATTCGGATGGCCTTTACCCGTGTAGACCTGAACCTAGGCCTCCAGTCCTTGAAGAATGAACAGAAAACCTACTATTATGACTTGGGTGCTAGGTTGCGCTATTATGGGGATAGAAGGGAAAATAGTGAACTACATCTCACCCTAAATCCTTCAGGTGGGGTTGAAATCATTGAGTCCCTAGTCTTTGATACAGACTTGGAGTTTACCTATACAAGGGGAGACATTGGGCCCCAGGTCCAAGATAGAACCTTTTTTACCGTTTTGCCTTCCTTAAAGTTTGCCAAAGGACCCTTCAAAGCACAGTTGGGATTTATCTTTAATACCTATAATAATGACATTGACACGGCCTCGGTTTCTAATTTTGGTCCTATAGGTGAGCTTTCTTATGCCCTCTTTCCAGAACTCACCCTCCTGGCAGGAGTTTCATCTGGGATGACCTACAACCAATACTACGACATGATCTACACCAATCGCTACTTGAGTAGGGACATACAGATCACTCCGACTGTTGAGAAATTTAATGTGTATGGGGGTATAAAAGGCCGGGTAGCTAATACGATTGACTATTCTGCGAGGGTATATTTCAAACGCCTTGAAAATGCGCTAGTATATACTGTTCCGTTTGATGCGGCATATTTCCAGGCGAGCTATGACTCCCTTGTAGATGTTTTTGGGATAAGTGGGGAGATTCAATACCAGTTAAATAAAGCCATCAGTGTAGGCGGAAACGTGACTTTTGAAAACTACACGATGTCTCAATTAGACAAATACTTTCATGCAACTCCCTTACGAGTGGAGGGATTTGTTCGGTATGCCTGGCAGCAGCGGCTGCTCGCCCAGGCAGGCTTGGGATTTTTCAGTAGTACCCCAATGGGGCTAGATGCCAATGGAAATGAATTCACAAGAGAAGCCCTTCCGCTACTTAACATAAGGGGAGAGTTCAAGGTACTAGAGCAGTTTTACGTCCACTTAGCAGTAGATAACCTCCTGAATATAAGCTATCAAAGGTGGCTTTTCTATCCAGAGAGAAACATAGATATAAAAGGTGGCTTTTCGATTATTTTTTAAAGTTGAAAAATTACAATTACTTTTGCATCTTTAGGTAGGAATAATTGTTGAGCAGCACAAATGATTGTTTAGACGGTATTTTTTCTAAATAATGCAATAAATGAACCTTAGTAACGATATATACTTAAGAAGTGCCTTTAAAGAACTGGATGCCTTTGCAATTGCAGGCATAGGTACTTTTCGAAAAGTATATCACGCGGCGCGGGAAGAGACATTTTTAGGGGAATTTTTACCTCCTAGTGTTTCGGTAGAGTTTGTTCCAAAGGTAGATGAAAAACTGTTGCTAGAGTACTACTTAGTGCAGACTGTTCATCTAGACAAGCAGACTGCTCTCCACATGACTCAAGATATACGGAAAAGTATCCTCACTTCTCTTGCAACACAAGGATTGTACGAAATCTCTGGTGTTGGTGCTTTGAGAAGAGATTCTCTTGGGAAAATCCACTTTAATCCAGATGGATTGAAGGACGGTTTTTTTTCTGGGGATTATTTTGGTCTTCAACCTATCAAACTCGACTACGAATCGGATAAAAAAGATCAAAAAATTTCTGATACTATGATTCAGGAAGAGCCACAAACAACTATTTCAGATTTATCCAAAGGGTACTGGTTTGGATGGAAATCAGCGGCGATACTGGGGATCGTCCTCTTGTTCGGGGTGTATTTATTTGTAATGGATGGTCCGGTTCGATCAACTTTGAGGAGAGCCTCTCTGGTCGAAGGACTTAAGGTTCGAAACCTTAGCCCAGAGGAGCAGCTGCTAGCAGATAATTTTGAGTCGCTGCCCGACCCTTTTCAAGAGGAACAAGCAGATCCTTTTGCACAGCCCGAGGTTGGATCTAATCCACCGGAAGAGGTAATTAACTCCCAAGAAGTTGATGCCTTGCCTTCTGAGAATTTAGAACCCATTCGAGAACCCATTGCCTCTGCTGAGACAAGAACTAGAAGTACCGAAAGCTTGGATGAGGAGTCCAATCAAACAGCAGTTGCTCGTGAAACCCTATATAATCCTACCACTACACGTGGCGTCATGCGGGGAGGAGGGAACGATGATTCTCAAGGAGAAGAATTCCTTCCTGAATCTAATGTATCTGCACTTTCTGACGATTCCTTTCCCCAAAGAACCCCAGATGCAGGCATCTATCACGTTATCTCAGGAAGCTTCAAGCAACTTCGAGATGCACAAAGCGTTGTGGATGAAATGCGTCGTAGAGGCTATGATGCGCAAGTTTTAACCGCTTCTCCAACTACTCACAGAGTATCTGTTTATCGTACAGAAGACCGTTCTGCAGCGGAGAAGTTTGCAGCTCAGCTCAAGCAAAGAGGAGTACCCAAATCCTGGATTTTCCACGACAGGTTCCAGTAGGGTATGCTGCGTATTTTTTTGATATATACAAACTCTTAGTATTCATGAACCGTGAAAGTTTTTTCAAAACTGAGCACCTAAGGAAGTTTGGGTTGCTCTTAGTTTTTTGTTGGACGATTTCTTTCTTTTCATTTGCCCAAAATGTAATAACAGCTCCTTCCTATCATTTGATTGTAGCTAGTTATAAGTCCTTTGAATCCGCCAACAACTTTGCTGAGGTACTTCAGCAAAAGGGACTTCAAGCATATATAGTCTTTCCCAAGCCAGGAGGGAATGCCTACAGAGTTTCAATATTCGGATCTGTAGATCGAAACCTGGTTCAATCCTATAAGGCACAGGTCAAAAACCAGTATGACGGGTGGATCTACTTCCAAGATGTTGAATTACCCCCCACGTCCAAAGGAAAAGTCTTGAATACTTCTCAGGAACCTGATTATCCTGTCAATTCCAGAAGGGAGCTAACTTCCGATCAAGCCGCTGGTGGATATATGTATTATTTGATCTTAGGTAGTTTTGATACCTATGAGTCTGCAGAAAAGAAAGCCAACGCACTTAGACAAAATAAGTACGAGCCCGATATTCTGCTTCCAACAGTTAACAATCCAAAGTACCGAGTGTATGTATATGCTACGGGCGATAAAAGGGAAATCGATGCATATATGCAACGGCTTAAAAAAGTCAATCGAGAGAGTGGGTGGATTTATGAGCAACCTGTTGAAATGATGGTTTTCGAGAATGGACTCCCTGAGCCCAGTTTTGCCTCTCGTGGCCAAGACCAAGGTACCAATGGAGGGGCATACGCTCAGCCCCAACCCCAGAAAGTAACGTTCAACTTTTACCTTATTGCAGCAAGTTTTAAGAAACTGGGGCAAGCTCAAGCCTTTTCCCAGGAATTAATCAAAGATGGTTTTTCTCCTCTAATTCTCGCTACAAATGAACAATCAGGGTACTATCGAGTCTCCGTTTATCAAGCCTATTCTCGAGAAGAAGTTCAGTATTATGCCAACCAATTGAGAAAAATTCAGGGAAGGAAATACTGGATCTATCAACCTTAAAGTTTTTGCAAAAGACTTTTTGCCTCAATTTGATACGGATTTTCGAATTCAGATATTTTTTCCAAAAGCCTTTTCGCTTTTCTTTCTCTTCCTGTAGACAAGTAAATTCGGGAAAGGTACCAAGTAGTTGCACTTGAGGCCCATAGATTCTCATTCAAATCTAGTGCATCATCCAATTCCAAATTAACTAGCTTTTCTTCTGCTTCGTCATACATATCATAAGTAAAATACCAGATTCCTAAGTGAAGCTGGGATAACTTTTCATTCATCATCTTTGGGAAGGTGTTGAAGGACCTTGGGTTATTGGGTAGTGCATTTCCCCTGATGTAACTCTCTGGCTGATTCAGCGATACCTGGCCTGATGGTTTGGCTTCATTGGCTGCCATCCTCATTCGTGATTTTTTTATTTGTTGCTTCGGAATTGCGGGAATCTTGGAGCTTTCTAACTCACTTAATTTTTGATGGTCCTGATTTGCAGAAAGGAAGATCACTTGGGAACTTAGCGGAATAGGATCTGAACTAGTAAGAATGAAAGAAACTTCATCCTCGGGCAAGGACTCCTCAGGAAGGCTTCCTTCAAAGGAGATTAAGCTTGTATTAAAACTAGCTCCTCCAGCTGAATATACCCGGGAATCAGATGAGGTAAACTTTTTCTTGCCTCGTTTCCTATTTGAAAATTCTCTTGTGGCAGCTCCTCGTTGTCGGGTATTACTACTATTTTCGGCTAAGAACTCAGACTCAGACTTTTCCTCAACACTATCTGCATAGGGAATGGAATACCCCGGATTAAGGGCCCGATCTTCTGGAAGTTGGAGAGGTTCTGTCTCTGTTCTAAGTTCGGATACTGCCATGCTATTATCGACCATAGCATTATTCCGAGAAGTAAAGACTATAAGCCCCCATGCGATAACGATGAATGCAAGGCCGGCAAGTGAGGCAATAAAAGGATTGAACGCGAATTCAGGTTTTACCCGCGAATTTCGTTTGGAAAGCTGCTGAGTGGTCTCCCTGATGCCTAGCAATCGTTTTTGGGAATGTTGTTTAATTCGCTTAAGACGTTTTGCTACCTCTTTGGGCTCTTCTGTCCACATTAACCCTTCTAACGCATCTTTTGCCAAAGGATCTTCCTCCATATAAGCCCTCAGGTCTTCTTCCCTATCTGATGCTAGTTTCCCTTCAATAAAAGCCTGAAGCTCCTCCCTTCCAGGCCCTTTGCGTGATGACCTATTCTTATCCCTCATAAAACATCTGATTTAATGAATTTTTCAAATTTCGCTTTCCATTCTGAATGTGGCTTTTGACTTGTTTTAAAGAGTATCCTGTAGCTAGGACAATTTCTTTGTAACTTTTTTTCTCTAGGAAGAAAAGTTCTACGCATTTCCGTTGATCTTCTTTAAGTTCTGCAACTGCTTTTTCCAGTTGTATAAGTTCCCATTCTCGCTCTTCATGCTCCGGCCTCATGTAGAACACTGTATCAACTATCTCTGGACCTTTTCTGAGCTCTTGTATAGTCTCCAATTTCTTTTTGCGCTGCCTAAGAATAGCGAAACAATGGTTTCGTACAACAGTCCTTATCCAGTGCCTAAAGTTTTCGATTTGGTATACCCGTAAATCTTTGATCAACTTTTCAAATATCTGCATCGAAGCGTCTTCACTTTCTGCTTCATTCTTCAAATATTTCATACAAGCCATAAATACCAATTCGGTATAGCGTTCAAATAGAATCCCTACCAAGTAGGTATCCTTTGAGGCTTGATACCGACTGATAAGTTCTTCATCTGTAAGCCGGCGAATATGAGCTTTGAAGATTGGCATATAGTTATACGTCCAACATAGTCTTTATTAGGGGATAAAAAAATAGCGGATTTTCCATAAAAATCCGCTAAATATATTTTATGTATGTATGGGCTAGGGCTATCGAACAAGGGTAAGGGTACCCTTTTCATTAAGTATATCACCTTCTATATCTTGTATTCGGACTTTGTACACATAAACTCCTTCTGGCGCTGTTCCCCCTGTACTTAGGCTTCCATCCCATTTAAAATCTGGGTCTTCGGATTCGTAGATAGCTTCTCCCCATCGGTTAAAGATGGTTACTTCAAACTGCCTAACAAGGCTTGAGGCAATGAAGAATTCATCGTTTATTCCATCTCCATTGGGTGAAAAGGCTGTGGGTGCGAATACATTCACGAGTTTGATCACCTCTATAACCTTGTTGAAGGTATATAGGCATCCATTTACATCTATAATATCGGCCGTTACATTATACTTCCCTGAAAATTGGAATTCGTGGGCGGGTTGATCCGCTGAAGAGGTCTCTCCATCTCCAAAACTCCAGGAGAACTCCTGGCCGATAATGTTCCCAATCAACGAAAAGTTGACAACAGCACTCGGAATCTCCACTATTTCACTGCTAGCAAATATCTCTCCTTCTCCTTGAGGGAGAACTTCAGCACCGACCTCGACAAATTCGCTAATACATCCTTGCGGAGAAATAGCCTGAGCCGTGAAGAACTGATTCTCTACCAATGGATCTGTAACCAACGTTGCACCGATGAAAAAGGGAAGGGAATCAGTTGGAGTATTATACCAGTTGACTGTACTTCCATCTGCAGAACCAGAAACGTTGAGTTGGGCAGGTTCTCCAAAGCACACTGTATCGTTGTCGGCTATGAGTGGTTGGCTTGAGGGAAAGATGGTAACATTTTGCTCTAAGCTATCTAAGCAGCCATTGTCCGTTCCTACGACTAATTTAACCCTGAAAGTACCTGTTGTGGTATAGGTATGAACGAAATTTGTTATACCACTTTGGGTGGTACCATCTCCCAGGTCCCAGTTCCAGGTATTTAGTTGGTCATTTAACAGGGGAGTTATTACAGAAAGGTCTTGAAAGGCTGTCGTATCCTCCAGGCAGACATTCCGAACATCAAAATCCGCATCTGGAGTAGGAAATACGTTGATTTCTTTGGTAATATCATCGGAACAGCCATTCTCAGTGAATACTGTAAGGCTTACGGGAAAGGTACCCGAATTGAGAAATCTATGGGTAGGATTAATTTGGATGGAGTTTGTACCGTCTCCATAATCCCACTCATTGCGCCCGATGCTGGCAGAAGAGGGAGTTGTCGAAAGGTTGGTAAAGCTGATTCTTTGGCGCATACATCCATCTTCTACCTCAAAGTCAGCTATAGGCTCATCAAATACAAAGATGGTATCAGCTCCTGTTGCTGTACACCCATTTACATCAGCCACTCCTAATTGAACTATTTTTTGGCCTGAGGTTGCATACACATGGGTGGGGCTTTGCTCAGTCGAACCATTTCCATCTCCAAAATCCCATATCAGTTGACTTAAGTTGGTATTGGGGCCATCATAGAAGAAGTTAAATTCATTGCTGTTCAGGCATTGGTCTTGGACTTCTCCAATTTCTGCAACAGGAGGTTGGTTGATGGTAATTGGAAAAGATGCACTAGCATCACAACCATTCTCTGAAACCGTCAACTCAAGGGTTCTGGGACCGAAATCGTCAAAGGAAATTATATGAGGACCTGGACCTGTGGGTACCGCAGGGGCTATTGCATCAACAAAGTTCCAATCGTAATTCGCACCCGCACTTGCAGTGCCTGTGTATACAACCTCAATAGGTTCACTTTCACAGGATGCATCAGGTACATCCACTTCTGCAGTGGGAGTAAGGAAGACTTCTATAGTAGCAGAGGTAATTTCACTTAAGCAACCGCTTGCATCAACTTGTAGACTTACTGTCTGCGTTCCAGGGTCATCCCATACCAGTTCGATGGGACCTTGGTTTGAACCGGATAACTGCGTTGCGGATCCAAATTCCCAGGAATAAATCGAATTCCCTGTAGGGTCAAAGCCTGTAAATGTGACAACAGCAGGACTTCCGGTGCAGACTTGCGTAGGCAGGGTAAATGCTGATGTAGGTATGGGCAGTACTTCGACCTCTTGGGAGTCCCTGTATATGAGACAGCCTTGTTGATTTAGAATGTCAACAAAATAGGTCGTGGTATTGCTCGGGCTTACCTGAACACTTTCTCCCGTAAGGTTTCCGGGAGTCCATATAATCTGAAAGTCAGCTGGATTACCCAAGCCACTTACTTGTAAGGTTGTTGTATCCCCTTCGCATAGGATTTCTGGGGAAGCCGAAATCTGTACAGGAGGAGGGTTTAGGCTTAGGGTTCGGGAATTGGGTAGTTGGGCTACATTTCCACAAACGTCTAGCACCTCATCTACCAAAGAAACATTGTATTGCCCTGTCTGGGTAATGGGCGGCTGGATTTCTAGGGTAAAAGAGTCTGCAAAAGACGAAAATCCCTGGTCGCAGTCTGGTTTAATTACTCGGGTTACCGTGTGGATTCCATCGGGTCCCGTAATAGAAAAGTCAGAAGGAGTAACGGACGAGCAGACTACATTTTCACTGAATTCCACGGTAATCGTGTTAGATCCGCAATCCTGATCTACAAAATCCAACTCAGGCGGCTCTGTATCGAGAATACTGGCAGTAGATCCTGCAAAATCGATTGTATATCCTGAGACAGGAACTCTGGGACTAAAGTAGGTTACATTTAAAACGTAGACTTCTCCTTGAGTAACCGTAAGACAAGGTCCACTCTGATCGGCACAAGGACCAGTAGTGATTCCATTTGCGCCAGTTCGGCCACCGCATCCACTCTGATTAGAACCAAAGTTACAATCGCTTACTCCTCTGGCTTGAATAGTTCCATCAACGATATCCTGACAGGTAGCATTGGTCAAATTGAAAATAGCCCAGTCGTAGTCATCGTTTAAAGAGTCTAAAGAGGTAATGGTAAAACACAAACTTCCAGACTGTTCAATAGTCATTAGATACCAAGCTTCTCTAGCAGCTCCCTTGCTGATACAAGAATTCGCTAGGGTGATCTCATCCTCATTCAATCCCAAGCCTGAATACGGCTGAAACTGAACGAAGGTATCTTGCATGGAAGATATCGCATCGCACATCCTAAGTGCCCCAAAACAGTCTTGCTCGGGTTGATTGGGGGGGAGATCCTGTCCCCAAATCAGGGAAGTACTCACAAAAAGTAAAAAACCCGTGAAAAATATTCTGATTGATAGGCTCATCTACAACTACATTATGATTCCAAAAAGGTACACACCTTCTAATAGCAATTTTAGTGCTATAATTAATACGAGAAAAGGGGAGACATAATTTTACCCTAAAATACAGTTCAGAAGAGAAAAAAATTAGTTCTTTTTCTACAAAAGAGTGTCCTATGTAAAAATTGTCTAATTATGGAAACAGATTGTCTCTTTTCCCCAATTGTCCCTGCCGAATTAACTCATAGGTATCTAGTTGTGCACAAATGGGCTTATCTGGATCAGGGGGAATCGGGCTATTGTTGAGGTTTTGATCGAGAAAAACAGCCTTTGTATTATCTGTAAGTTGAAGGTGCAAAATGTGCATAACTTCGGCCTTCAGGTTGGGATTTTTGAGCGGAAAAATAACTTCCACACGTCTAGATAAGTTTCTCTCCATCCAATCAGCAGAACCCATATACATATCATAGGCCCCCTGGTTGTAGAAAACAAAAACTCGGGCATGTTCTAGCCAGGTACCTACAACGCGACGAATTCGGATATTTTCGCTTAAGCCGGCAATTTCTGGACGGAGGCAGCATATCCCTCGGATAATAAGGTCGACTTTCACTCCTGCTTGGCTAGCTTCATATAGTTTATCAATCATCCTCCGATCTTCCAGGTTATTAACTTTGATCAACATATAAGCGGTCTTGCCAGCCTTAGCCATCTGAATTTCCCGATTGATCATTCGCTCGAAATCGTCTCGGATGTTAAACTGAGCTACCAATAACTGTTGAAAATTGACTTCCTTAGAGCCATTTTCCAGAAAGTTGAATACCTGCAATAATTCTTGCGTAATGGCAGGGTCTGCCGTAAAAAATCCATGATCTGCATATATCTTAGCAGTTTTTTCATTGAAATTGCCCGTGCTTAGAAAAGCATACATCCTACGATCATTTCCTTCTTTTCGAACTACTAGTGCAATCTTGGCGTGAACTTTTAATTTGGGTAAACTGTATTTTACATTTACCCCCGCCTGTATCATTTTTTCGGCAGTTTTTAGGTTAGTTGCTTCATCAAATCTAGCTTTGAGTTCGACAAAAACATTTACCCTTTTATTATTTAGCGCTGCAGCAATAAGATTAGAGACGAAGCCAGAATCAGAGGCTACTCTGTATTGAGTTGTATGTATTTCTTCCACATTGGGATCTATGGAAGCCTCCTGCAAAAAGCGGATGACACTGTCATAGGCGTGATAAGGGAAGTGAAGAATATGGTCCTGGTTTTTGATTTGGGTAAAAAGAGAGGTATCCGACTGGAAGCCAGTATAAACTTGAGGGGGGAGGGGAGTAGCTTCTAGCAGCGGGGCTTTGGGATTTGGGAATCCGAAAAAATCATTGAAATTATGGTAACGCCCCCCTGCGATTGCGTCAGATTTCCGCACCTTCAAAGACCTTCTAAATTTGTCAGGTAAATCTACCCTGAGTGGAAGATTCAAAGAGTCCAGGAGATATTTTAGCATATCCTCTGGCATCTCCTTATCATACAGCAGGCGAGCAGGTGCGCCTATTTTTCGGTTATTGAGACTTTCCTTGATTTTTGATGCTAAATTCCCCCTAATTTGATCTTCTAATAGTAAGTCTGCATTACGAGACATTTTGATGCTGTGGCACCCGCGTACGGTAAATCCTGGAAAAACTTTTGATAAGTTTAGTCGAACAACATCATCTAGAAAAAGAATGTAGTGCAGCCCATTTATTGGCGGGAGTTCTACAAAGCGGGAAAAGTAGTGAACAGGAATTTGTATGAGGGCATATCTTGGTTTCTTACGTTGATTTTCCTCTTGGGAGGATTCTTTTACAGATTTTCGCTCCAATTTTACCATGAAGTAAATGGCTTTCTCCCGTAAGAAGTGCAGTACTTTCTCTTTCAGAAGAATTTCAGGATGTAGAAAAGGGAGAATTTCTTCATAAAAAAAGTTATCGAGATAATCCAGGTGAATGGGCTCTGTAGGAGCTTCTTGCAAAAGGCATATTCCATTTTTCTCTAGTTCTGGCAATATTTCCGTGCGAAATATTGCCCCAAACTCCTCTTGCTGTTCATTAACCCGTGCATAGATCTTCTCAAGTAAAACCTGAGGTTGAAGGCCTAGTTTTTTTTGCTTTTTCTTTTTTAGTCGTGAAACTTCCTGAATTGAAGAAACGCGCACCCGAAAAAATTCATCCAAGTTGGAAGAAAAAATGGCTAAAAATTTAATCCGCTCAAAAACGGGTAGGGAGGAATCACGAGCTTCCATCAACACGCGGTAATTGAATTCTAGCCAACTGAGGTCTCGGTTAATGTATTTTCTTCCGTCGTAATTGGTTTCTAGGGTAGCAGAATTTGAGATAGTTTGCGTATCCATAGGTTATTGAAAAAAGGCCCAAATAAAAGCGATTACCACGACGATCATTCCATACATAAAAATATTATAGGCAATTCGCAAAAGCTTGAATTTCTTTGCGAGTACCTTCCCAAGAAAGTAGATATCCTTAGCCATACTCCCATACAAATAGTCACTATCCTTCATCATCTCGTTGATCCCCCATTGGTATTCATCTAAGTCCATCCGATAAAAGTTCCCAAAAAAGAGGAGATTGGTTTTCTTTTTGATGATATCATCTCGGGTGAAGGTTCCCGAGTTGACCTGAGGTCTTGTCGATAAGATGGCAAATACAATGGTAGAAAGGCAAATGACCAACAACATACCACTGGGTATGGCCAGGGCAGCCCCTCCAAAGTCTAAAGATCGCTGCTCGACAAAAGCAGATAGTACGATGGATATGATGATAGCATTTATAGAAAGTAGAATGTTGGCTTTGTTATCTGCAATGGAGCTGAGGTTTATATGTACCCGGTAGGTAACCCGGAACATCGTTTCGATTCCTCTATCAGGCTTTTGATCGGAAACTTTCTGAAGCTTTTTCTTAAGCTTTTTTATGGATTTTTTTCGGGAGTTTAGTTCAGCTGCTAAAACATCGATATCCTTTTCGTGCCCCTTTCCCAAATTTTTCTTGAGTTTTTGTATATTTTTTTTCTTTACTTTTTCAAGAATGGTTTTTCCATATTCGGTGAAAAATGAGTGGTTTTCCAAGAAGATGAGGTTCATTTTGTTCCATTTCTTATCACTGAAATGTTCGTTTCGAAATATTTCTCCTTCTTCCCGGATTAATTGTGCGCTAAATAAGGCATCGGGAGTTGCCAGGTTGTATAAGTCTGCGTCTTTTATGACCCTTTCCATAAGGGTCCGAGGCAGATGTTCGAGTTTAGTTGCTTCAATTAATTGGCAAATTGCATCAATTCGGTCTGTTGAAAGTTCATGTTTGGAAAAAAAGTCTCTCGCCATTTGCATGCCTACTTCTTCATGATCCTCATAAGATTCTATATAGCCGAGATCGTGAAACCAAGCAGCTAATATAAGGGTCTGGATGTCATCTTCTGATAGCTGACTCGCCTTTCCAATTTCTTTCACGGCTTTTACCACCTGCTCTGTATGTGCCAGATTATGGTAGGTAAACCCTTCTGGAAGATGGTTGATCAATAAATCTTTTGCAAAGGATTCCGTCTCTTGTTGAATAACCTCCTCTTGCTCTTTTGCGGATATAGGGTCCATAATGTAATCCTGCAAGACACAGGGAATTTATAAAGTTAACAGGGTAATAGGAATTCGTATATTAAACCTATAACTTGGGTCGTTATTTTATCTGAAATATAGTCTTTTTCTTTACCAATCGTCAAAAATAAAATTTAAACAAGTTGTATGAAAATTAATACATGGATTATTTGCGGGATTGCATTGCTTGCATCAGCATGTGGAGGTGCTGGAGGTGTATCTAGCGTTGGATCCTTAAATAATCACCAGGATAGTCTTTCTTATGCATTGGGGTTGAATATAGGTACATCCCTTAAGATGGAGCTTGTGGATAATGGACTGGAATTAAGCGAGGAGGTAATAGCTCAGGGCCTAATGGATGTAATTAAGGAAAGCGATAGGTTACTAGACGAAGGTTCCATACAGCCTTTGATGATGCGCATGCAGAAAGACTTGAGTGCTTCGCGTCAAGAAATGATGATGCAGCAGGCAGAAACTAATAAGGCAGAAGGAGATGCCTTCTTCACAGAGAATAAGACAAAAGATGGTGTTATAGAAACGGAAAGTGGTTTGCAGTATAAAATCCTCGCCTCTGGCAAAGGTACTTCTCCCCAGTCTGGGCAGACAGTTGTCGTTCACTATACGGGTAAATTACTTGATGGGACTATTTTTGACAGTAGTATTCAACGGGGTACACCTGCTGAATTTCGCGTAGACCAAGTAATTGCAGGATGGACAGAAGCTCTCCAGTTGATGGTACCTGGAGATAGGTGGGAATTATACATTCCTTCTAATCTTGGCTATGGAGCCCAAGGTAGCCCTCCAAACATTGGTCCTTATGCCGCATTAATTTTCGAAGTAGAATTACTAGAGGCTAAATAATCTCCATACCTTTTTGATAAGTTTTGATCGCATAGCGCCAGTTTACGACAAACTGGCGTTAGGTGTATTTGGTACATCAATCAGGGAAATTCAAACGGATTTACTTCCACTCATCCCAGCTAATGCTGAAGTTCTGATTGTGGGGGGTGGAAGTGGTTGGATCGTGGAGGAAATTTTTGAGCACGGGAAAATAAATCGACTTGTATTTCTGGAAGCTTCTCGAGAAATGCTGAAACTAGCTGTTGCTCGGGAGAGTCCTCCTGCTCTATCTATTGAGTCGGCCTCTAAAATAGAATGGGTATTTAGCCAGCATTTTGACTTGCTACCTACAGACCGTTTTCAGGTGATTATTGCTCCTTTTTTCTTTGACCTTTTTCCGCAAAAAGGGCTCTCCAATATAGTTAAGCAATTGGATACGCATTTGTGCCAGGGGGGCATCTGGATTTTTGCAGACTTTACCCTTCCAAAGGGAATCCTGAGACCAGTAGCCAAATTTACGTTATGGCTAATGTATTCCTTTTTTAATTGGACAAGCGGTTTGAAGAATCATGCCCTACCCAATATACCCATCATATTCGAGGAAATGGGCTATAACCTTATACAGGAAAGTAAAAGGTTTTTCACTTTTATGGTTGCACAGGCTTATGAGAAGTCCTAGGATATGAACCTACCCCAAGCCATTAATAGCCAACTTCTTACTCTTGAGGATGAGTTATCTCGTGAGTTTTCCCTTTGCCTTGTTTTACTTGAACCTTCCTACTAACAACATTAGTCGGAGAATCTGCTAAAAAGGAAGCCAAATTTTGGTGAGTTTGGTTGAGAAGCCGAGTTCTGGCTTCAACGGAAGCCCATGCATTATGAGGGGTAATGAAACATTTTCGAGCATCTAATAGGGGATTATCACTCTCGGGGGGTTCATGAGAAAGTACATCCAGTCCTGCTCCAGCAATTTTTCTTTCATTTAAGGCAAAGGCCAGATCAGCTTCATTGATTAATCCTCCTCTACTGGTGTTGATCAGGTAAGCGGTCGGTTTCATATGGCCTAATAATTGAGCATCAACCAAGTCAGCAGTTTCCTCAATCAAAGGACAGTGGAGGCTTATCACATCGCTTTTTTGAAATAGATCAACGAGCTTTACCCATTTTACTCCTGGTATTTCCTTGGGTCTGGGGCCGAAGGCTAGTACATTCATTCCTAATGCCAAGGCAACATGTGCCACTTTTTTCCCAATATTTCCCAGGCCTACAATCCCTATAGTTTTTCCAGATAACTCTATTATGGGGCGCTTCACATAGCTCCAATCTTTACCGCCACTCCATTCCCCCTTACTGGTACTTTTTGCATGTAGACCTACTCGGTTGGTCATCTCAAGCAGTAAAGCAAATACGTGCTGTGCAACAGAATCTGAGGAATACCCCGGAACATTGGTGACAGTGATTCCTCTTTGGCTAGCCGCCTGAATGTCTATTATATCATAGCCCGTAGCAGAAACACCAATGTATCGTAGGTTACGCAAATTTTCCATGATTTCGTTATTTATGGAAACCTTATTTACAATTAGTGCTTGGGCTCCTTGACTTCTCTCTACTATTTCCTCAAGGTCCAAGGTCCTTTCATATACCTTTAGAGACCCTAATTCTCTGAATTTATCCCATGATAAATCTCCTGGATTTAATGTGTGCCCATCTAAAATAACGATCTCCATGATAAGTAAACTACGGTAATTTTGAATAGTATCTTGGCTAAGTAATATTTGATATTTTTATGGATAAAAATATTCAATCAAAAAATTGGAATGATTTTCGTACAAATTCATAGTGGCCCATCAAAGTTTTTGCAACCTTTGTATGTAAATGGCAATGTGAAAGTACCTAATATTTTGAAATAATTTTGATGAAAAAACCTGAACTCGTTGAATCTCACAATCCTGGTTCTTTGGAAAATCCTTGGAAAACCCTAAATGCAAAGGAAATATATGAAAATCCTTGGATTGTATTAACGGAGTATGATGTGATAAATCCAGCGGGAAATCCCGGAATTTATGGAGTGGTCCACTTTAAGGGTAGGGCAGTAGGAGTAATTCCCTACCAAGATGGACATATTTGGATGGTTGGGCAATATAGATATCCCTTACAGTCTTACTCTTGGGAGATTCCCGAGGGAGGAAGTCCTGGTTCAGAGGATCTCCTGGATACAGCGAAAAGGGAATTGTTGGAAGAAACAGGGTTAGTAGCAAAGGAGTTTAAACCGTTATTTAGGCTTCACCTTTCCAACTCTGTTACGGATGAATGGGGAATTATTTATCTAGCAACCGGATTAGAGCAACACGAGGCAGAACCAGAAGATACTGAAGACTTAAAATTGATGCGCCTTTCCCTGGATGAAGCCTATGAATGGGTCGAGTCGGGAAAAATAACGGATTCCTTGACAATTACAGCTATCTACAAGATGAAGCTCCTACAATTCGAGGGTAAGCTCTAGGACATCTTAAGTTAAGGCATTGGAGGCATATTGGGTTTTATTCTTTTACTCTGTAGGTTTTCACGTATTCCGTAAGGGCATCAATTTCCTCGTCAGAGTAAATCCTTTCATAAGAAGGCATAGAATTTTTTCCTTTTCGGATTAGTTTTTTAATATCGATATCTCCCAATTTACTTTGCGTTAGGTCCTTAGCACCAGAAAGATTATTTTTCCCATCTTCTCCGTGGCAGGAAGTGCAATTGGCCTTGAATAGAGCTTCTCCATGTATAAGCTCATTGTATTCAGGTGCACTGGGATCCATCGTAATAGCAGTAGGAATATCCCCTTTAATCACCATATTTTTTTGCATTTCTGCTAACCCATATACACATACGACTAAGAATACCGCGAGAATTCCCAAACCTTTATTCAGCCTTCTAAACCCCACTACAGCTATAGGAATGCTGAGAAAAACCAACCCTATTTTGACATAGAGCCAAAGGCTAGACCTTCCCAGGTTGAACAGCATAATAATTCCCGTAATAAGGAAAAGAAAACTAATGATCATTTCGGGTATACGTATCCATTTAGTAAATCTAGTGAGGTTCTCTTTCTGGCTTAACAGCAGAAAAGTGAGTTTGATCAAGTAAATGAAAAGGAAAAGAATAACACTGAGTTTGTGGGTATGGAGCAATCCAGTATACATAAGTGAAAGGAATTTAGTAAAAATACGTAGTTTCGGGTGATGTGAAACAACACAATCAAGAAATAAAAAACCAAAACTCATGAAAAAAAGTTTAAATATGGTTTTAACGATTCTTGGGATCCTGATCGTAGGATTGGTAATAGGGTGGATTTTGGGACCTAAGGCGCCCACCCCAATTTTGAATACCAGTCTCCCAGAGTTGACAAAAGATTTGAAGAAGCTGGAAGAAGAAATAAATTCAAGTGAGAAAGCTCAGGCGCAATTAAAGCCAGACAATGAAGCACGCATTATTTGGGCGGATGGCTACGAACACCAGAAAAGTCCAGTAAGTGTGGTATACTTGCACGGTTTTTCTGCCAGTCAGGGGGAGGGAGATCCTGTCCACATAGAATTTGCAAAGCGGTATGGGTGTAACTTGTTCCTATCCAGACTCCAAAGCCATGGGCTTGAAACAGAAGAGCCCTTGCTAGATTTAACTCCTGAGAATCTTATGGAATCTGCGAAGTTTGCCATTGCAGTTGGAGAGAGATTAGGAGACGAAACCATACTTATGTCTACTTCTACTGGGGGTACCTTGGCTTTATACCTAGCTTCTGAACACCCCGATTTGGCAGGATTAATCTGCTATGCCCCTAATGTAGATGTAAAAGACCCTAGTTCTGAATTGCTTGTTGGCCCTTGGGGCCTCCAGCTAGCAAGGCTGGTAATGGGAGGAAAATATAGAATGTGGGAATCCAGTGAAGAGGAACAAAATTATTGGACAACTAAGTACAGGCTTGAATCTTTGATCGCCTTAAAAGCACTTGTGAATGCTACAATGACTGAGGAGGTATTTAACAAAGTCACCAACCCGATCTTTTTGGCTTATTACTACAAATCTGAAACAGAACAAGATGATGTAGTTTCCATCCCTAGAATGCTAGAAATGTACGACCAGATAGGAACTCCTGAATCTATGAAACGTAAAGTTGAGCTGCCGGATGTCGGAACACATCCGCTAGCAAGTAAGTATACTTCTCAAGACATTGAAAGTGTCCTGGAAGCAACTTACAGTTTTGCAGAAGAGGTTCTTGGACTCATACCTATTCCAATATTGGCGACCGATTCTCTTACAAATGAGCTCACAAAGGACTAACCTATTGAATTAGGCTCCCATCAACTCTATTTGCTCCTTAACATATACGGGGAGTTGATATCCCATAATTTGGGCTTGGTTGAGATATTTTTCAGCTTTGACATGCTTCCCAAGCTTCATGTAACACAGCCCCAGATAGTATTTGTGGAATGCTTTGTGTCCTGTATACTTCTTATTGGCCTTAAGGTACCTTACGGCCTTTTTGTAATTTCTGTCAGCTAGGTAACTTCTCGCAGCCAGAAGGCGGGCATCAGCCGCTCTGCTATTTTGCTTTTGGCTAAGAAAATCTTTCAAAGCCAAATTTGCGTAGAATTGGCTACTGAAATAGTCCTTTTTATCAAGAAAAAGCTTTCCCAAACCAAAATAAGCCTCGGTATAGGTTGGAAAAAGGCTTAATAAATCTTGGTAGGTTTGAACGGCATCTCTATAGTCACCTTTTAATTGATAGGTAGCTGCAAGATTTTGGTAAGCTAGGATTCCTGAGGGTTCCCGGTCGATAGACATTTGATAAAAATGGACGGCGCTATCCAGCATTCCCTCACCTCGGTAGATATCTCCCAACTTATCCATGGCCTCTATATAACGAAAATCTTCGTTGAGCGCTTTTTTGTACAATTGCTTGGCAAGTTGCTTGTTGCCCAGCTTGTCTTGAAGCTTTGCATTCTTGTACAATTTAACTGCTTCCAAAGCTACATGTCCCCTGTAGTATTTTTGTGCAGCTAGATTAGAAAAGGAGCAAGAAATAACGAAAAGACAAAAAATTACATGTAGTGATCTCATGAAAATTAGTTTCGTTTAATTATCTAACGCTTAAAACTAATTTTTAGTGACTATAAATCAAAAAAATTATTAAAAAATAGTATTTTTAGGGAAATATAAATAAAACAAAACATGAAAATTTGCGTGGAGGATTAATTTATCTTTCGCCTCTTTAAGAGGTAGTCTGTCAAGACTTTATCATAAGGTGTGGCAATATCTACTTCGATGAAGGAGATATTAAATTCGTAGCACTTTTGTTTGAAAGTTGCTGTGTAGTCTTTAATAATCTGGCTGTATTGATCTCGTATTTGATGTGGATTTACTTCAATTTGTTCCCCATTTTCCAAATCTTTAAGGATGATAGGTTTGTTGGGGAAGTCAAATTTTTCTTCTGTTTTGCGATCCAATAGGTGAAAAACAATGACTTCGTGCTTTTCATGCCGGAGGTGTTGGAGGGCTTTGAAAAATTCTTCTTCTGCCTCTAACTGATTAAATAAATCCGTTATAAGAACGATGAAAGATCTGCGATGGAATTTTTTAGCGAGGGTATGAAGAACTTTTGCCGTTGCAGTTTTATGGGTAAAAAGGTTGACTTCCTTGACGACTCTTTCTAATTCCTTGAAGATCGGTACCAACCATGAGTACTTAGACTTAGGAGGGGCTGTAAAGCGAATTTCTTCATCGAAGAGTGTCATACCTGCTGCGTCGCGTTGGCCAATCATTAGGTATTGTAAGGCAGCGGCAAGATAGGCTCCGTATTCCAGTTTGGAAATCCCCGTTACGGGATATCGCATAGAGTCGCTTATGTCCAATACGACTTGACAGCGCAGGTTGGTTTCCTCCTCATATTTTTTGGAAAAAAGCTTATTGGTTTTTCCATAGACCTTCCAATCGATATTTCTTAGGGACTCCCCAGCATTGTAGGGTCTGTGCTCAGCAAATTCTACAGAAAAACCATGGTAGGGACTTCGGTGCAGCCCCGTGATAAATCCCTCAACGATTAATTTGGCCTTAATTTCTATGTTCTTGAGCTTTCTGACTACAAAAGGATCAAGGTAAGGAATAGCAGATTTTGCCATAAGGATAAAAGTATAGCTGAGTAAATTTTGCCGAAGTTGGAAAGTAGTAATAATTATCAGATAAAAAAATGAAAATGTAAAAGAGCCATCTCCTCAACTGGAAATGGCTCTAACGGGTTGTCTTATTGTAGTAGGTTGTGAAGAAATCTAGCGAGACTCCATTGCAAGCCGTTTCCCTATTTCTTCTACATTTTGTTTGAAGTTCTTGTCGGTAGCTATCAGATCATTTACAGTCTGTAAGGCGTGGATAACTGTGGAATGATCTCTGCCTCCGAAATGCAGCCCTATAGCTTTAAGTGAGTGTTGTGTGAGTTGTTTGGCAAAGTACATCGCAATTTGTCTGGCTTGGACAATCATCCTCTTGCGGGTTTTTGCTTTGAGTAATTCTACATCCACGTGTAGGTGTTCGGCAACGATTTTTTGGATAGCTTCAATGGTAACTTCTCTGGAAACTTTATCGATGAAATTCTCTAGAAGGGATCGGGCAAGATCCATGTCCACATCTTTTCCAGCAAGGGAACTTTGAGCAAGTAGACTCACCATAGCACCTTCCAACTCTCGGATATTGGAATCGATGTTGTGAGCGATGTAGTCGACTACTTCCATAGGAAGCTCGATGGCATTCTGATAGATCTTACTTTGTAGAATACTTCTCCGAGTTTCAAAACTTGGGACCTGTAGGCTGGCGCTAAGTCCCCATTTGAATCGGGATAAGAGCCTTTCCTCCATTCCTTCCATATCTTGAGGAGCACAATCAGATGCTAATACAATTTGTTTGCCGGATTGGCGAAGATGATTGAAGACATGGAAAAAGTGTTCTTGGGTTTTGGTCTTTCCAGAAAAGAATTGAATGTCATCCACCAGAAGAACATCAATCATGCGATAGAAATTCATAAAGTCGCTTACAGAACCCCGTTTGACTGCATCGACAAACTGTTGGCTGAACTGTTCTGAGGAAACATACAGAATAGCCTTATTTGGTGCGTCTTTCTTGGTTTTGTTTCCAATGGCGTGGAGCAAATGTGTTTTACCTAATCCAACTCCTCCATACACAAAGAGAGGATTGTAGGCTGTAAGACCCGGTTTACTCGCTACTGCAAAACCTGCTGAACGCGCAAGTCTGTTGCAATTTCCTTCTATAAAAGAATCGAAGGTAAAATTTGGATCTAAATGAGAATCTGGTTCAAATTGTTTGATCCCTGGAATCACAAACGGATTCGGTACCGTCTGGGCTCCAAAAGAATTTTCCTTCCTTATGGGCCCACTACTAGAAGAATGGTGCATAGAAGCTCCCTGTTTTAAAGGAGCAGCGTGTTGATCATCAACGATAATGGAATACTCCAAGCGTGCCTGCGGTCCAAGTGTTGTCCTTAAACTGTGTTTTAATAATTCAACATAGTGATTCTCCAAATACTCGAAAAAAAACTGACTGGGGACTTCAAGAGTTAAAACATCTTGCTTAAGGCTCATGGGCCGTATAGGCCTAAACCATGTGTCGTAGCTTTGGGGAGGCAACTGCTCCCGAATAATGCGTAGACAGTTATTCCATATGTCAACGTGTTCCGTGGTCATAGTTAACATATAATAGCAATTTCACCAACTAAATGGTAAGTGTAATATCAACGTGCCTTAGTAAATGGCGTGAGGATAAAATTGAATAAAAAAGTGTAAAAAAAAAAATTGTAATTAAAACTTTTTTTACAGTAAGACGCTCTGTTTAATGCTTTTACTTTTCCTCTAATTAAATAAGATTCTAAAGCTTTCAAAGTGTGTGGAGGATTTTTTTATTAACGCTATGTGGATAGCCTTGATAGAATTCAAACAATTGGTTGAAAGTCAGGCACTTAGATTGTGGATAAATGTTAATAGGTAGTTCAAATTATCGTATATGTAATATAAATTCGAATAAATAAATAATTGTTCTTTCGAAAAGGTCGGATTTTTTATTTTTGGAGAATTTATGAAAAGGCAATCTAGGTGTATGAAAGGATTAGATCCATTTATGAGGCAAATTATCCAGGAATAGGCCCAAATTGCTTTACAGAGATGGAATATATTTCTGAAAATCTCTTTTTAGCATAATTATGGCTTTTTGTATAAATAATTCTTCTGATGTGGAAACTTTTTCTAAAATAATCTTCCCTAATTCCATACCAGACGCATTTTCATCTACTTCGTTTGCACTCAGGTTGATAAGGGTAATTACTTGCTCCTTTGCTTGAACCAAGAGATCCCAGGACTCAGGTTGTATGTAGAGTTGTTGGGACAAATTATGTTCGTATTCTTCCCGTATCGTGCTGACCAATTCCAACTGCAAAACTTTTGCAGGGTCTTGCAATGATTCTGCATGCGGAAGAATATTCTGTGGCCGAATTCGCTCCAGAAATAAAATAGCCCGCTCGTAGGCTGTGAAGACTATCGGAAGTACCTGCTTATCCCTTGCCTTCAGAAAAGCGCCCTGTTGGTCAGATTTTGATTTTTTCTGTTGGAAATATATAACCAATCCCACAGAAATCAGTACCATAAGAGCAGGAAGGATCATCAAGATAATGAGAGAATTTTTTGTAAGTGCTTCCATTTTTAGTTTTTTCGTGGAAGTAGATTAATAGTTAAACAGATACAAACTTAAGGAAATCCTATCTATATGGAACCTAGATCGATAGTAATTTCTTTATTTATTATATGGGCTTTGGTAGGATGTGAACGATCATCCTGGGAAGCCCTCGACCGAGTTGAAGCCTCTGCCTGGATGATTCAGGACAGTAGTAAGCAGGTTATTAGATGGGGATTGTGTCAAATATATGATCCCTATCAAGGAGGGCGTGTGACAAAATTGGACTCTTTCTCCCAGAAAGTACTAGAAATGAGAAGAGATGGAAGGTTCATCCTTTCTGAGTCCCGAGAGGTAAGCAAAGGCGACTGGCAGTTAAATAGGGCTAGGACAGAACTCCAATTTCGGTTTAAATCTAAAAATGGTGTAAAAGTATCACGCTCTGACCCAAGCTATGAAATTGTGTCCCAGGTAAGAAAAATCACCCGAGATACAATGATCTTGGCATGGCAAGGAAGGCATGGATTCGTCGAAGAATTATATTCCAAAAACTGTCTTGACGAACGTAATAATCGAGTCATTCCTAATGATTCTAGCTTTCTATTGAAAGATCCTTCAAATTAGCCAATAAAATTTCACATATCTTCAAAAAATGCCCTGTAAGACTTTAATATGTCTTACATAATTACTTTATTGCCCCTCATTTCATCCACCTAAAAACCCCAATTATTTATGAAGAGGCCTCTCTCCTTTACAAGCTTTGTTTTATTCCGTGCTGGTTTAGTCCTTACCTTCTTTTTTTTATGGGATAGTTCCCTTTATGCGCAACCCAGTCAGGTACTCAGCCAGTTAAATGTCTTCCTGGAATGTAATTCTTGTGATATGAATTTCATTAAACAGGAAATCAGCCAAATTAATTACCTAAGAGACCGAGAGGATGCACATGTACACATTATGGTACGCAGTCAAAGAACGGGTTCAGGAGGCCAATCCGTTTCTATGGAGTTTTTAGGGAAAAATGAATTTGACGCTCAAAATAATTCTATAGAGTACGCTGTTCCACCCCAGAGTTCACGCCATGATGCTAGGAAGCTGTTTGTTAAGCATTTGCAGTTGGGGCTCATTGCCTATTGGGTACATACACAAACCAAGGAAGATATTTCTCTCGTTTTGCTAGAGCCTAATGCAGTTTCTGAAGAGAAGTCCGAAGAGAGGGTGAACAAAGACCCCTGGAATAATTGGGTTTTTCAGATGTCCGGAGGAGGGAGCCTGGATAATGAGTCAAGGAGAAGCTCCATAAATTACTCGATGAATGTTACTGCCAATCACGTTACGCCAAACTTAAGGGTAAGAACACGGGGATACCTCAATACCAACCTACAGGTTTTTTTCAACGAAGATGAGGATATTCGAAGCGAACGCAAGCGGAAAGGTTTTTCGGGAAGTATCGTAAAAAGTTTGAATAATCATTGGTCGTATGGGTTTTTTGGGGGTATATATAGCTCAACCTATTCCAATATCCAATCTAGCTTATACCTATCCCCTGCATTGGAGTTCAACCTTTTTCCCTATGATGAGGTTCAAAAGCGAGAATTTACCTTTGCCTACAAGCTAGGGCCTTCGTTTAGAAATTACTTTGAGGAGACCTTGTACGAAAGACTCCAGGAAAATCTATTTCGGCAGTCATTAGAGCTAGCCCTACGGCTTAATCAACCTTGGGGGGCAGTTTGGGTAGGCTTAGAAGGGTCTCACTATTTCCATGATATACAAAAGAACCGATTGGAATTCAACAGTAGACTTGACTTCAGGTTAGTAAAAGGACTCGCCCTAAATGTTCGTAGCAATGTGGAATTCATAAGAGATCAGCTTTCCCTTCCAAAGGGAGAAATAAGCCTGGAAGATGTTTTGCTACAACAAAGTCAGCAGGCTACAAACTTTGAATCCTTTGTGGCTTTGGGAGTGAGCTATACCTTTGGATCTATTTACAACAACATCGTAAATACACG
>JBCCTX010000049.1:0-30682 GCA_039197765.1 Bacteroidota bacterium | reverse complement strand
TCAAGGAGTAATTAACAGAGAAAAAGAGGGTATTTAACCGTTAAATACCTAAAAAGGTAAATTTGATCTCTCTGCATACCTCCTTTTTTTCTCATAGGCTAGAGTATACAGGGATAATTTTAGGAATATTTAAAATGTCCAACTACCCTAAAACGATTAATCCTCAAAGGTTTAGTAATGAAAAAGGAAACTATTGCACTCAATGCAATAAATATTTTATGCAAATTCCAAATATTGTTATTATATTTGTCCAATATTTCGAAAGAAAAACAGTAACCGAAGATAATTTAGCTGCACGTATTGTCTAGGGCTGTACCACTGAGGTGCAGCCCTCTTGTATTTCGGGAAAAAAGTAAGGCCCATGGGATTGGTATAGGTTGACAAACATTTTTATATCTATCTTAATTCGAAGCCTTATGAAATTACCTAGATTTGTTTACTTATGCTTTTTGGGGATCGTACTTGCTTTAGGTTCTTGTACTACCCAAGAGAATGTTAATCCACAGGAAACGCCTTCCTTAAAGGCAGACATTTTTGAACAAGACGGAAGATTGGTCTTTCGGGATGTAGAGGTGTATGAGGAAACTCGATTGATGTTGAGAGACAACTCCGATTTTCACGATGTTTGGGAGCAACAGTTTCCCAACTTTACCTCTATGCGTACAGCTTTTGATAACTTATCTGAACTGGAATGGGACAGAATTTATGACAATGCCTCTAACCAGGGATTTGAAAATCTATTAACGCTCGTTTGGGAGGAAGGTAAGACCTTCCATGTTGAGCGTGTTGTCCCGCTGGATTATGTAGCTACAATGGTCAATCATGATGGGTTGGTCCAGATTGGAAATGAACTGTACAAGCACACCCAGGATCATCTGCTCATCATCGATGTATCCAACAAGGAAATAGACAAGAAGTGGATACATATCCACTCAGCAGAACAAGTTGAGCCCAACGCTGAGGTTAAAATTCTTTCCTTCAGCTACCAGGATCTGCCCAGTGGGGAGGGCACAAGACTTACTGAAAGGGTAAGCTTAAAGGGGAATACCACCTGCACAAAGAACTTTAACAGTGGGGTAAGAAGGATAAGAGGAACCATTAGGATGGGCTTTCAATTTAGTGGTGGTACGCCTTATGAAGTGGTTTGGGCAAATACCTACTACGAAAAGCGGAAAAATCGTTTCTCTGGGTGGCGTTACCAGACAATAAACCGGATTTGCTTTAATTCTCTTAGAGGAACCGCACGACTGCGGATCCGTGGGACAAATAATTTTATTACCAGAAACATCACTCCGCTAAATAGGTGTCTTAATGAAAGATATGGTATTTCAGGCGTAATCTTTGAAACAGATCCTGGAGGACAGCTAGAAATTACAGACTGGGGAAGTCCACACAACTTAAGTGTTGAGCACAAAATTCATTTTACCAATAGCAGTGGTGCAATCGTAAGAACTGAATTTTGTAATACAGTCGCAGATGGAATGAATCGATAGACCGAAAGCAAGTTTTTCAAGAACCCCTTATGTAAGGAATCTATCCACTGGATCTCCACATAAAGGGGTTCAATTAACTTCTATAGATTCTAGGATAATTTGGGATAATTCTTCCAGTTCGCCTACCTCGAACAAGGAATCTGCAATTTCTAGCGGCAGTGTTTTATCCATCTTATAGTTGATATAATCCTGAAACCGGATCCCCTGCACCATCCGGGAATTTATCGCTTCGCGAAACCGAGTGCCCCCTCCATCTGTAGCATAATTATAAGCCAGGTAATCCAGTTGGTGAGTTTCTTTGTGAAACCAATAGATAAACGTATCATCGAAGTCTTTCCCACCTCCTTCTTCTTGAAAAGTGATTTGAATTTTGTCGTAGGGAGTCCCTTTTATTGTAGACTCACCCAGGTACTCCTTAATGACAGCTGGGTCATTGAGGCGATAGGGGAGCAAAGCAAAGTAGATGACTGAGTTTACGGAATTGCTGTATTTAGCAGCCATGGTATCAGGTATGGCTACCGCGCTCCCATTTACTTCTCGAGAGAAGTTTGTGTTGCTAAGAATATCGCGTATGGTCTGGCTGGAATCTTCTGGATTAGAGAATATGCGTTCATATTGGTAGGTTCCACCTGATCGTTGACGCTTGTATAAGCGGTCCCGAAAGATAAATTGCATAGTAGCATTTTCGTAGGCAGTATCTCCATGAGATGCGATGGCTTGGTCGACAACTTGCTGTGCTTTACTGATAGGTGCAGGATCCTTCTCAGGTGGAGTAGAACTGTGCTCCTTAACACAGCTCCAAAATCCTAGCATTAGGAGGGGAATTATTACAAACTTTTGCATACACTATATCTTTTTACAAGGCTAGCAAATTTACCCGCTTCCATTTGTCAGATAGAAATAGATTCGATCATCTGGGGCAGATAGCCTACTTATTCTCTGTAAAATGTACTGATTTTTGGGAGATTTAGCGAAGGAGTACTCAATCTTCAGCTTCATCCCCTTTCGCTTTTGGCCATCGTCCCCAAACCTTAAAAGTCTACAGCCCCTAAATTCCTTGCTCTATGAAAATTAGGCAGAATGAATTATTGGAGTGAATTCTAAAAAAAATGGTAATTCTTGGTATATTTGTTAGCTAATGCCTAAAATTGATGGTATGGCAGATGTGGAATCTTTTGGAATCGGTTTGGGGATCGGGATGCTTTTGGGAGCCTTAGTGGCAGTTGTCATCAACTTCTTTTTGACACAAAAGAATCGAAGTGCCCAGGTTCGGCAGGTAGCAGAGTTGAACTATTTACAAGAGTCTCTACAACAGTTGAAAGGAAAAGAGGAAAGAATGCAAGCAGAAATCCAGCGGCAAACCGGGGACGTAAATCGTATGCTTGCAGAGAGGGAATACCTCAAAGAGCTTCGAGAAAAAGAAGGAGTAGAAGCAAATACATGGAAAGAGGAGATGCGCATGCAGTTTGAATACCTGGCTCAGCAGATTCTGGAAAAGAAAACACAAGCCATTTCAGATGCCCAACAATCCCAATTATTTTCTATTCTTCAGCCGTTTAAAGATCAGTTGCTAACCTTTGAAAAGCGTATTGCAGAAACCTATCAGGGAGAAATTCGGGAACGCATCCAACTCCAAAAAGAAATCGAGGTACTAGTCTCCCTCAACCAGCAGCTGAGCCTAGATGCCCAGAACCTAGCCCAAGCCTTAAAAGGGGACAACAAGGTACAGGGGAACTGGGGGGAATTGATTTTATCACGAATACTAGAAAGTAGTGGATTGCGGGAGGGAAAGGAATTCCTCGCACAATATAGCTACAGTGAACAGAATGGTAAGCGACTACAACCGGATGTTGTGGTGAAACTCCCAGGGGATCGCCACCTGATTATTGATGCTAAGGTATCTTTGAAGGCCTATGAAGCATGGATACAAGCGAATGGTTCTGAATTAGCTGATACGTATCTCAATCAACACGTAGATTCCATCCGGCGGCATATCAAAAGCTTAAGTGAAAAGTACTATCAAGGGATTAGTACCCTGAATAGCCCAGACTTTGTCTTTCTATTTATGGCTATAGAGCCTGCTTTTTCCGCTGCGATACAACACAAACCCGATTTATTTCCTTATGGATGGGAACGAAAAATTGTGCTGGTGAGCCCGAGCTCAATGTTGGCTACCTTGAAGACAGTTTCTTCCGTCTGGCAAGCTGAATATCAGAACCAGAATGCTCAAGAAATTGCACGCCAAGGAGGGCTCCTGTACGATAAATTCGTAGGTTTTGTAGAAGAAATGGAAAGCTTAGGTAAAAATTTGGAACGAGCTCGTCAATCCCATCAAGAAGCCATGCAAAAACTTCGAACAGGTAATGGGAACCTGATCGATAAGGCAGAACGGCTGCGTGGCCTTGGAGCAAAATCGAAAAAGCGCCTTTGATTACCAAGGGGGGAGCATTATCAGATGCCCGCAAAAGAAATAATTGGATTTTCAAGGGAAAAGCCGCTTTTTTGTCAAAATTTAATTGTTTTTGTATGAAAATTCACGCGGCAATTACCGCAGTTGGAGGATATGTTCCAGAGAAACGATTGACCAATGCAGAGCTGGAGCAGATGGTGGATACCAATGACGAATGGATTGTGGAGCGTACGGGTATTCGGGAAAGGAGAATCCTAGAGAAAGGCAAGGCTACATCCGATATGGGAGTAGAAGCCTTGAAAGATTTATTTGGTAAGACTTCAATCAAACCAGAAGATATTGAACTCATCATTTGCGCTACCGTCTCTCCGGATCACGTGTATCCCGCTACAGCTAATCTCATAGCGGATAAGATTGGCGCTAAAAACGCTTGGAGCTTTGATTTAGGAGCAGCCTGCTCAGGATTCTTATATGCACTTCAAGCCGGAGCACAATTTATCGCTTCAGGTGCGCATAAAAATGTCTTAGTGGTAGGAGCTGATACCATGTCGATTCGCGTGGACTATGAGGATAGAAATACCTGCATTTTATTTGGAGACGGAGCCGGAGCGGTATTATTACAGCCTGATTCTGAAGGCTATGGTGTCCTTGATGCAGAATTGAAGAGTGATGGCAGCGGAGGGAAATACCTCATGCAGAAGGCTGGAGGTTCTAAGTATCCCACAAGTATTGACACTGTTCGAAATAAAGAGCACTTCGTCCACCAGGATGGAAAAACAGTTTTCAAACATGCGGTGAAGGGAATGGCAGACGTTACCTTAGAAGTAATGGCGAGAAACGGTCTGAGAGGGGAAGATGTCGCCTACTTAGTCCCTCATCAGGCGAATAAACGTATTATAGACGCTACCGCAAGCCGCGCCAGCTTGCCTCCTGAAAAAGTAATGGTCAATATCGAGCGCTACGGAAATACTACCGCAGGTACGATTCCGCTCTGTCTGTGGGAATGGGAAGGCAAATTGAAAAAAGGAGATAACCTTATGCTCGCTTCCTTCGGAGGAGGCTTTACCTGGGGAGCGATTTATGTTAAGTGGGCGTATGGGGAGGGTTAGTTAATGGCTTGTAGTCGGTAGTTGTAACATCCGAGATAATACCAAAGTATACTTTCTACCACCGACCGTGGACCAATAGACCATCAGCTATGCACATTACCAACTGGGGAAAGTATCCTACTGTCAATGGTAGGCTGCACCCCTTGCGAAACTTTGCTCTTGACGCGTATCCTTCATGGATTCCTCGAGGAATGGGGAGGTCCTATGGCGATGCCTCCTTGGCTGAGCACATGGTCAATACCCTATCCTGTAATCGTTTTCTGGCCTTTGATGAAGAGAATGGTATTTTGCACTGTGAGGCAGGGGTTACCTATGAGGAAATTCTGCGGTTTTTTATTCCCAAAGGATGGTTTCCTCCCGTTACGCCAGGAACCAAGTTTGTGAGTATTGGAGGAGCTTTAGCTGCGGATGTTCATGGGAAAAACCACCACGTATCGGGCTCTATTTCCCAATATACCTTAGGAATTGAATTGCAAATACCTTCGGGGGAGGTGATTCTATGTACACCGGAGGAAAATGAAGATATTTTCTGGGCAACTATGGGAGGAATGGGACTTACAGGGATCATTCGTACTGCTTGGATCACCTTGATTCCCATAGAATCCAGCCTCATACGAATGACAACTGTACGGGCCAGAAATTTAGAGGAAATTTTAAAGCTATTTGAACAGCACCAGAATAGGACCTACTCTGTCGCATGGATTGATTGCTTCTCTAGAGGAAAAAAAGAAGGGAGGAGTTTGCTCATGCTAGGCGAGCACGCTACTAGAAAAGAAATCAAAAAAAAGAAGGAGTTAGCTGCCAAGCACGGTACCAAATACAGGGTGCCATTTAATTTTCCCAACTTTGCCCTAAATCCTCTGAGCATAAAAGCTTTTAACTCCTTGTACTACCACAAGCAAATTCATGAGGTTAGTTCTAACCTAGTAGGATATGATTCCTTTTTTTATCCGTTAGATTCTATTAATGATTGGAATAGAATTTATGGAAAAAAAGGCTTCGTACAATACCAATGTGTCATTCCAAAGGAAAATGGGGTAAAAGGGCTTCGAGAAATCCTTCGCCGAATTTCTACTGTAAAGATGGGGTCTTTTTTGGCAGTCTTGAAGCTTATGGGGCCTAACCCCCATCAATCGTATTTGTCTTTTCCAATGGAAGGCTATACCCTAGCCCTGGACTTCCCCGTAAAAAAGCGACTGTTTCCCTTCCTCCATCTATTGGATAAGTTCGTAACAGGCCTAGGCGGAAGGGTATACCTAGCGAAAGATGCACGTATGAATCCCGATGCGTTTGAGGAAATGTATCCAGGCTTAGATAATTTTAGATATGTCCTACAGAAGCTGGGGAACGAAGGACAAGTAAACTCTCTTCTGGCTGATCGGTTGAATATTTTTGGTACCTAAGCGACTCATTCTTTTTGTATCTTATTGGTATGAAAAAGATGATTTTGCTCTCGGGCCTCTTCTGGTTTTGTACCCTTGCCACTTACGCTCAATTGTACCTGGGGGTAAAAGGAGGGCCTAATTTATCCAATCTATTGATTGGCAGTGATCAGCAAGTCTTTGCCAATGACTTTTACCAATACAAAGTGGGCTATCAGGTAGGGATCATTGCACAGGCCCGTTTTTCAGAAGGGTTTTACATTCAGCCAGAGTTATTATGGGTAGTCAAGGGGTCCTCGGTATTGACCAATGCAGCCATTAATGAACGAGAGAATTTTAACCTTTCCTACATCAGCTTACCGCTCATAGCCGTTTTCCGCGTAGGAGAGAGTTTGGGGATTACCTTTGGTCCCGAGCTCGCCTATCTTGCGTCAAGTAGGATAGGAGACCAAAACCTGGGAAACCTTCTAACCTTTAAAGACTTTGACTTGAGCTTGGATGCAGGAGCACTGCTCGACCTTTCAAATGCGCTTTTCATAGACGTCCGCTTTAGCTTTGGCGTCTTCAATATTGAAAGATTTGGTCTTGCAGGTGCTTCGGGGTCTACGGCAACTCGCAATGCTTCCATGCAAGTATCCTTGGGATATATGCTGTCGCAGGATTGAAATTATTTTTGGATAACCTACATTAGCCTATTTACCCTCAGAATCTAATACCTAAGCAAAACGTTCTGGCCCTTTATATATTAATAAGCACTTTGGGAGGCTTGGTAAACGGGCAATCGATCATCAATTCGTCTCGCATAATCTTTGAGATATCTGCAAAGAATTACGCCCCTTAGTCAAAATAGGGGTTACAAAAGGTTATGTCTCACATCATTACGATTCCCTGAATGTTAATGAAGAAGGAGTGGGGGTATGGGAAAAAAAGCTAAATCGCCCCCCAGTAAGTTGAGGTATATCTAGGTAAATCAAGAAAAGATGTTTTTTTAACTCCAGGTGAGGATCTCTACATTTTTTCGGACAGCCTTGTTGAAGACCTAAGCTGTAAGGGAAGATACGTTAGGTTTTGAGAGATTTGTTGATAAAGAATTCAACTTTTAGTAGTAAGTTAATAAATCATTAGGATCGAAAATTCCCTACAGCCTAATATTGTTATACACAAAAGGCAAACGTATGCGTATTTCTATCCTACTACTGTGCATGCTCATCGCAAAGATGGGCCCTGCACAAAACATCAGTAATTTTATCCATGTAGACCAGTTTGGTTATCTTCCTTCAAGTGGTAAGGTAGCCGTTATCAACAACCCTCAGATAGGCTATAACAGTGCTTCTGCCTATACACCTTCAGACCAACTAGAGGTTGTCAATGTGCTGGATGGACAGGTGGTCTGGACGGGTACACCTCAGCCATGGAAAGGGGGAGAGACCCATGCTCAGTCTGGAGATCAAGGTTGGTGGTTGGACTTCTCCGAACTCACGCAAATGGGAGAATATACCATAAGAGACCCCCTGTCCGGCGAGCAGTCGGCTACATTTCGCGTTTCGACAGCAGTGTACGAAGACATACTGAAAGCGGCTGGAAGGATGTTCTTCTACAATCGCTGCAATGCGTCGAAACCTTCCAATCTTGCTGGAATTTGGTCAGATGAAATGAACTTTGATAAAGCCTTGCAAGATACTGAATGCCGCTTTATCTACGATCCAGCGAATGCTTCGCTGGAAAGAGATATGAGCGGAGGTTGGTTTGATGCAGGAGATTATAATAAGTATGTCACCTTTACCCATAGTACCTTGCACAACCTTCTTTCAGCATATGAAGAAAATCCTCAGGCTTTTGGGGATGATTGGAATATTCCCGAATCGGGGAATGGGATTCCAGACTTGATTGATGAAATTAAATGGGAACTCGATTGGTTAATGAAAATGGTGAATGAGGATGGAAGTGTTCATATTAAGATGGGCAGCCAGAACTTTGATGAAAATACGGCCTCCCCTCCTAGTGCGAACACAGATCAACGTTTTTATGGCCCCACCTGTTCCTCAGCTTCTACCACTACTGCTAGTGTATTGGCACACGCGACGAAGGTATTTTCAGCGTTTTCTGCTTTGTCTTCCTATGCAGATCAGTTAGGACAAATGGCGCGAACCTGTTGGGAATATAGCCGGACCTTTGCAGATAACAATAGCTGGGAAACTGCCTGCGACGATGGAAGTATCGTTGCAGGAGATGCAGACCAACCCGAAGGAACACAATTAGGGCAATTCTTAACAGCAGCCATCTATTTATTTGAGCAAGAACCTTCCGACTCGTATGGGAACTATATAAAGAACCGTTTGGGAGAGCTGGAACAACTCCAAACGGGCTTCTGGGGACCCTATTTGACAGAAATGAATGACGCACTTATGTTGTACAGTCGCCTACCAGAGGCTGATCCAGCAACCGCTGAAACCATCTCCAGCTCGTTTTCTGCAACGGTGCAAAATGACTGGGAAAACTTTTTTGGTTTTACAGAAGAGGATCTCTATCGCGCGCGGATTCCAGATTGGTCTTACCATTGGGGTTCCAATCAACCCAAGGCGTCCTATGGCCTGATTAATGCACTTGCAATACGTATGGGGGTAATGCCAGAAGGCCAGCTTAGTTATGAGCAGTACATGGACGGAATTATCCATTACTTCCATGGGGTGAATCCTCAAGGTTTAGTCTATCTATCGAATATGTATGAATTCGGGGCAGAGAGAAGTGTAAATGAAATTTACCATACCTGGTTTGCAGATGGTACAGGCTACGACCATGCACTCAACTCACTCCTGGGCCCAGCCCCAGGTTTCTTAAGTGGGGGCCCCAACCCTTCATTTACTGTGGGATCTATCAGTCCTCCCTCAGGTCAGCCGCTACAGAAGAGCTACCTGGACTTCAATACAAGTTGGCCAGAGAACTCTTGGGAAATTTCGGAACCCGCTATTTATTATCAAGCTGCCTATGTGCGTTTGCTGGCGAATAGGGTAAAAGCAAATGAAGTGCTCTCTAGTGGTACACGGAATCTCTCAGGAAGGTCTCCTATTCGGATTTATCCCAATCCCTCCCAGCAAGTGATAGGGATCGAATCGGATACTCCCATTATAAGTCTCCAGGTATTTTCATTAGCGGGTAAGCAAGTGGAAACGAAGCTTACGGATACTGCTCAACTAGACATAAGTAGCCTCGCTTCAGGGGTGTATCTTCTTAAAGTAAATGGAAGCCAAACCATAAAATTTGTAAAGCTATAAAGTGAAATCAAACATAAGCCACCCCAAATTCTGAGGTGGCTTGTATTTGATCTATTTTGATTGGGGAGTCTAAACCAACATCCGCATAGGATCTTCTAGCATCTCGCGAAGCGTTACGAGGAAGGCTGCTCCAGTTGCTCCATCCACTACTCGGTGATCACATGAAAGCGTGACTTTCATTCTATGACCGATCACTATTTCATCATCTTTGACCACAGGTTCCTTGCGAATTCCTCCTACGGCAAGAATACAGGCATCAGGTGGATTGATGATAGCTGTAAATTCTTCCACCCCAAACATCCCGAGATTGGAAATGGAGAAGGTATTGCCTGTCCATGCAGAAGGATCCAGTTTGCGTTCTCGGGCTTTCCCTGCTAGGTCTTTGGTCTCAGTTGCAATTTGAGAAAACGTTTTGGCATCTGCATTGCGAATGACAGGTACGAGAAGTCCTTCCTCAACTGCAACGGCCATACCGATATGAATTTCGTGGTTATACCGGATTTTATCTCCCTGCCAGGAGGCATTTACTTGCGGATGCTGCCGCAGGGCGGAAGCAGTTGCCCGTATGATTATATCATTAAAGGAAATCTTGACAGGGGAAATCTCGTTGAGCTGTTTGCGAACAGCTACCACATTGCCCATGTCAATATCCATGGTTACATAGAAGTGAGGGGCTGTAAATTTACTCTCACTCAATCTACGTGCGATGGTTTTGCGCATTTGCGATAGCCCTACCTCTTCGAATGCTCCCTGGGCAGTAAGTTCAGAAAGTGGAGAGGATAGTGGGGTACTGGGCGTAAGGGTCTTTACAGCAGGTGTAGCCGATGGCTGGAAATTCTCAATATCTCGCTTGACTATACGACCATTGTCTCCCGAGCCTGCCACTTGGGCAAGGTCAATTCCCCGTTCCTTAGCCATTGCTTTGGCCAAAGGCGAGGCTTTAATCGCATCGTTGGAAACGGCTGTAGCAACAGGGGCTGCAACAGCAACTGCTGCGCTAGCCGTAGCTACTGGAGTAGGCTCACTCGGTTGAGAAACTTCAGGAGTAGGCGTAGCAGCAGGGGCTCCTCCATTACCACTTCCATTGGAATAGGAGGCCAAGATAGCTGAGATATCTTCATCCTTTCCTCCAATAATAGCAAGTAGAGATCCCACAGGAATCCCTTTTCCCTCTTCTACCCCTATATGTAGAAGGACCCCATCTTCAGGAGATTCAAAGTCCATAGTTGCCTTGTCGGTTTCAATTTCCGTCAATAAATCTCCCGACGAAACCTCGTCCCCGACCTTCTTGTGCCATGCTGCAATCACACCTTCCTCCATGGTATCGCTCAAACGCGGCATTTCAATAACCTCAGCCATAAGGATAATTTAGTTTTATAGGTTAGTACGCTAAACTTATTTATCTCCACAAATCTAATAGGAATCTGAAAACTACATAAATAATTTCCTTATTTTATTCCAATATGAATTTTACGTACCGGCAGAGGGGCTTTGGGCCTGCCCCGATTTCTTTTTTTACGTTGGGGATACTGTTCTATTTGCTTTGGCGTATTGCAACGCTATATCCCAAATGGGAGAATACTGGTACAGAGGCTACATTGAGCTGGGATGTATTTGGGTACTACCTGTATTTGCCGGCAGGAATTATTTACCAGGACCTGTCTTCTCTAGAATTTGTAGATGTGATTTTTCCGAAATATCGTCCAGCGGGAGACTTCCATCATGCAGTAGATGCTGATTCTGGGAATAAGGTAATGAAGTACCCCATTGGAATGGCTGTCTTGTATGTACCTTTTTTTCTCCTTGCACATCTAGTGGCAACCTTTACGGGATTTCCTGCGGATGGCTTCTCCCTTCCCTATCAAATGGCAATTTCCTATGGGAGCTTAGTCTATGCTTTCTTGGGACTATTTCTTTTACGCAAGGTTCTGCTGAAGTACTTTTCAGATAGGTCCGTAGCAATCGGCTTGGGCGTAATCGTATTGGCAACGAATTACCTGAACTATGTGAGTTTTGACGGAGCCATGCCCCACAACTACCTATTTACGGTCTATGTGGGTATTCTCTGGTTGACCATCAAATGGCACGAAAACCCTAAAGCTCTATACGCATTTTCGCTGGGGCTATGTATCGGATTGGCTACGATCATCCGGCCTATAGAGCTTATGGCTCTTCTCATACCCCTACTCTGGGGAATATATAATCGGGAGAGCCTGTTGGATAAGTTGGAAAAGGTTTGGGAAAATAGGGGGCACCTAGGAGGCTTAATCCTTGGAATGTTTATAATGGGAATGATTCAAATGGCCTATTGGAAGGTATTCTCAGGGCATTGGTTGTTTTACAGTTATGGGGAATTCGGTTTTGATTGGTTATCGCCCCATATCATGGATGGGTTATTTAGCGCCAAGAAAGGTTGGCTGGTATATACTCCGGTCATGATTTTTGCCCTGATAGGGTTTATTCCCCTTTACAGGCTGTATAAATCAATTTTTTGGACCCTTCTCATATTTATGGTACTCACCATTTATGTAGTATATAGTTGGGAGATATGGTGGTATGGTGGGAGTTTTGGCTCTAGGGCTATGGTTCAGTCTTATGCCCTGCTGAGTATTCCGCTGACCCTCCTCATTCAGGAATTATTGGGTATGTGGTCAACAGGATGGAAAGTGATAGCTTTTGGCTCCATGTTGCTCTGTGCAGATTTGAACCTGATTCAGACTTGGCAAGCACATGATAGTGAAGGGGGATGGTATGCCGATGGGCCTTCCCGAAAGTACTATTGGAAGACTTTTGCGACTACTCGGCCCCAAAAAGCAGATAAAAAGTTTTTGGACATTCGATACGAGTACACCCCCGACCCAGATGCTAAAATAATCGCACTATCAAGTTTGGGCTTTGAAATGGACACCACAGTAATCCGGAGCAAGGGCCATGCCTTTGAAGGAAATTATTCCCTAGTGATGGGCCCTACACAAGACTTTTCTCCCACGGTTGAAAAAGTACTGGCCTCTGCAGACCTTGAACACAATACCTGGCTGCGCGTTAGTGCCCAGACCTTATACACCCAAATGGAGTGGAATATATGGCAGCAGTGTCAATTTATTACCGAAATCTGGAATGGCGAGACGCTTCGACATCGCTATGCTGTTCGCATCCAGCGCCTTGCCGACCCCTGGCAATGGCACGACCTCCACTATGAACTTCCCCTCTACCGTAAGGCACAAGCAAATGACCGACTAAAAGTGTATTTCTGGAATGCTAATGGCCAGAAGGAAGTATTTGTTGACAATTGGCGAGTTGAACTCATCCAACCCTAGGATTCCCTTCTCAATAAGGAGTGGCTCATTTTTTCAATAAAAAGATTCAAAAGCACATTAAATTCCGCATTTATGGATTCTTCTTGTATTTTTGCGATCGCAATTTTCTCCAGGTTTTATAATACTGGGATAATGCTCGAACGCTAAACAATAAACCTCAAACGTTTTTCTCATGTCCTACTCACACCTTATTGCTTCTATCGAAGAATCAGCTACGTTGGGAATCGCTCAAAAAGTTCGAGAACTGAAAAGCCAGGGAAGAGATGTAATAGGACTTACCTTGGGTGAGCCTGACTTCGATACGCCTGAACACATTCGGACAGCTGCCAAGGAAGCCTTAGATGGGGGGTATACGCATTATCCTCCAGTAACAGGACTTCCTGAGCTCAAAGAGGCTATCGTTCATAAACTTAAACGAGACAATAGCCTAGCCTATAGCACAGCAAATGTGATGGTATCTACAGGCGCTAAGCAATCGCTGTATAACGTAGTATTGGCTAAGGTAAATCCAGGAGATGAAGTGGTGATTCCAGCTCCATTCTGGGTATCTTATGAAGCAATGGTTCGCTTTGCCCAAGGGAAACCCGTTTATATTCCCACCTCGGTTGCTTCGGAATATAAGATCAGCCCAGAACAGTTAGATGAAGCGCTTACGGAAAAGACCCGTCTCATGTTTTTCAACTCCCCTTCGAATCCCAGTGGAAGTATGTATAACCGTGAAGAGATGGCTGCCTTGGTAGCAGTATTGGAAAAGTATCCCCATGTGAGTATCATATCGGATGAGATTTACGAATACATTACCTATGGCAAGAAGCACGAAAGCCTGGGAACTTTTTCCTCCATTTTTGATCGGGTGATAACTGTAAATGGTTTTGCTAAGGGCTTTGCCATGACGGGATGGCGACTTGGATATATTGCGACGGTCGATAAAACCCTACTAGGGCTCTGCTCAAAAATACAAGGCCAGTCAACTTCTGGGGCAAATGCTTTTGCACAAAAAGGAGCAGTTGTGGCTTTGGGAGAATATATGGAGCCTACTTATAAAATGCGTGATGAGCTTCTAAAAAGGAGGGATCGTGTGTATACACGGTTAAAGGCTATTCCAGGGGTTGAGCTTCCATTGCCGGATGGTGCGTTTTACTTCTATCCCGATTTTGCTCCCTACCTTGGAAAACGTAGCCCTGATGGTAAGCAGATAGAAAACATCGACCAACTCTGTCTCTACTTAATCGAAGAGGAAGGGCTTGCACTGGTAACAGGCTCAGCCTTTGGGACGCAGTCCCACGCACGCCTTTCCTATGCGTATTCCGATGAAATTTTGGATGATGGTCTTTCGCGTCTGGAGCGTGGATTGGGGAAACTAGTTTGATAGAAGAGAGAAAATATAAATGGATTCCTATTGCGAGTCCTTTCTCCATCTCTCATACCTCTCTTCTTGCTTCTGAAAGCTATCTATGAAATCTACGATTGAAAACTTTTTAGACCATTGTAAATCCCTCAAAGTGATGATTATTGGGGATTTAATGGTGGATCGATACCTATGGGGTAAAGTTTCCCGTATTTCTCCAGAGGCTCCTGTTCCGATTGTCGATGTATACAGGGAAGAGAATCGGTTAGGAGGCGCAGCCAATGTCGCCTTGAATGCGAGTGCTTTGGGAGCAATACCTCTATTAGGTGGCCTCGTTGGGGAGGACCGCGATGGGGCTACTTTGAGGAGGCTTGCTAAGGAGCTGAATTTTAATCCCGAGCTTATTACTCCTTCTAATAAACGGAGAACTACCGTTAAAGTCCGGATCATTGGGAATAATCAACAAGTATTGAGAGTGGACCGAGAAGATAATTTTCCCGCAGGGCCTGAAGAGATCCAGGAATTATTA
Source organism: Bacteroidota bacterium (assembly GCA_039197765.1). Classification (GTDB taxonomy): domain Bacteria; phylum Bacteroidota; class Bacteroidia; order J057; family J057; genus JBCCTX01. The sequence continues at coordinate 15,822 of JBCCTX010000049.1, read as the reverse complement.
GAGGCAGTTCTGGGAAAGCTTTCTCAAGCTGATTTGGTTATAATGGAAGACTATGATAAAGGTGTTTTCTCGCCTTTCTTTATCCAGTCTGTTGTACATCGGGCGGTAGAACTTCGAATTCCAATATGTGTGGATCCGAAATTTAGGCACTTCACAGCATTTTCTGGGGTTACTTTGTTCAAACCCAATCTCAAAGAGCTAAACGAAGGAATGAAAGTTAATTTGGAGAAAACGGATCATGAAGGAATCCGGAAGGCCGTGTTAGCACTTCGTAAGCAAATGCCCCATAAGTGGTCCCTCATTACATTGAGTGAAGAAGGGATGCTATGGGTAGATGAGCAAGGGGGTATGCGCCATTTTCCTGCCCATTACCGGGATATTGTGGATGTGTCCGGTGCGGGGGATACGGTCATAACAGTTATAAGCCTAGCCCTTGCAGCAGGTCTATCCCCCGAAGTGGCTACAATGCTTGCCAATCTTGCAGGGGGCTTGGTTTGTGAGGAAGTTGGAGTGGTTCCGATTGATCCCAATAGATTATTGCGAGAGGGCTCTGAACTTCGGATTTAATAAAGGGCTGAGACTTTTGATGAAGAAAATTTTTTATTTATATAAAAGTCCACTGTTTTGGTTTAAAAATAGACATGAATTATTAGCGATAAGGATTAATTGCATTGTTTGATATGCAGTTATCAAAGGTACTTAGGCCACTACTTTGTAGTGGTCTTTTTTTATGGGGATAAATAGAGCTCATGGAAGTCGCGAAGTTGCTCGGAATTTCCGAGGATGTACAACTGATCACCGCTTTCTAGTACAGTATTCGCATTAATATTCATTTCCAATCTGCGATTTTCCTTTTTCATTCCAATTACAGCTACTCCAGTCCGCGTCCGAATTTTTAGTTCGGAAAGGGTTTTACCCACTAGCTTGGGGTGTTGGATGCATTCCACATCCTCAATGTGCATGTCTGGATTACCCTGCCCGGTAATCGTATCAATGAACTCCACCAAGGCAGGACGTGTAATTAAATTCGCCATTCGCCTTCCTCCCATGATATGGGGTAGAATTACTTTATTGGCTCCTGCTCTTTTCAATTTGGAGATAGTTGCCTCACTTGATGCACGCGAAACGATTTTTAAGGTAGGATTCATTTCCCTAGCTGTAAGGGTAATGAATACATTTTCAGCATCCGAAGACAGCGTACTTACTAATCCACTTGCTTCTTTTATATTCGCTTTTTCTAGAATTTCTTCTCGTGTTGCATCTCCTTCTACAATCAGGCAATCATATTCTGCTTGGAATACTTCGATGATTTCGTGATCCTCCTCAATGATGACGAATTTTTGCTTCTGCCAAATGAGTTCAATGGCCGCCTCCTTACCATTTCTACCCAATCCGCAGATAATCGTATGATCGCGTAATTTTTCCACTTTGTGTTGAATTCTGTATTTGCTGAATACATCTCGGATTTCTCCCTCTACTACGAAGGTAGTGATCGTTGTGATACCGTAGACAAAAGTGCCTGCACTTATTACGATAAGAAAAATGGAGAACGCTTTTCCCTGAGCACTTAAGTCTTGGACCAGTCCAAAGCCTACTGTACTCATGGTAATAGCTGTCATATACATGGCATCAATCAGGCTATAACCCTCGATCATAACAAAGCCCAAAACCCCAATTAGCGACACCCCCAAGATTAGGTAGACAGAGTAATAAATCCGCTTGAGAGAAATGCGATTGCTCATCTTTAAGACAAATTTTCCTTAAAAATCGACAAAAACCTAGAACTGTCAACCTTTTCTTCCAAAACCCACCTGCACACTTTTCCCATCCTTTTACGCCCACGATAAAGAAAGGCTACGCTTATTCATTTCCACGTAAATTCCTGTGACCAGGCATATAATTTGAACGTAGAACAAAAGAATTCAATCAGGAACTTAAATATTTTTATCATGACCATGACATCCAAAATTATCCGACACAGCCTTCCCATGCTGATGATTCTATTTAGTGTGGTAGCCCTCCAGGCTCAGGGCTTAGGGTTAACAGCAAACTTTAGTAAATTCAATATAGATAGGATCCAGTCCGAAGTAGCAGATATTGACTATGCAGGTAGTACCTCCCTAGTGTTAAATGCGAGAATCTTTACCAAGAAGAATTGGGCCTGGCGTATTGGAGCCGGGGTAGATAACCTCAGTTATACAGTTGGGGGAGGGGTAAGTACAGACTATCAGGCAAGGCGCAAAGATTTGAAGGCAGTTATTGGATTGGAAAAACATTTCATGCTGGGAAATTGGATAGACCTTTATCCAGGTGTATATGTACCCATCACCGTCACAGGAGAGGACGTCATAGATGCAAATCTCAATAACCTACGCAATGGGGATACCCGTGCTGGGATGGGCGTAGTTTTAGGTGCAAATATCGGCTTCTTAAAAATACTACGCGTAGGGGTCGAGTTCGATGCGACATTTGATAATTTCAGGAACACTGTTTACGAAAGTGTAGAAACAACATCAGTAGTGCCTTTTAAGGGCCTCAAGAGAAATACTTCCATTACACTAGGAGTAAGATTGTAAGAAGCATAACTAGAAACACACTAGGGTCTGCCATGTATGGTGGGCCCTATTTTTTTGTTACTTTTACCTCGCTCATCTTAAGGACACAATTCATACCCATATGTATAGCACTGAGGAAAAAGTTCTATCCCTTCCGTCTCTCATTAAAAAAATTACCAGTTGGCGAGTGAATGGAGCTATACTTGTTTTTACCAATGGCTGTTTTGATATTCTACATTCAGGGCACATCTCCTACCTAGAGTCAGCTCGCAAATTGGGGGATAAGTTGATCATTGGCGTAAATTCCGATGCTTCAGTTGCTCGGTTGAAAGGGCCAAGCCGTCCTATACAGTCGGAAGGTAGTCGTGCCCGTATACTTGCAGCTTTGGAATGTGTTGAAGCTGTGGTGCTGTTTGAAGAAGATACTCCTTTAGATTTAATACGTGCGATACTTCCCGATATCCTAGTAAAGGGAGGAGATTATGCCATAGAGGAAATTGTAGGACATGAAGTAGTCATAGAGAATGGAGGAGAAGTAAGATCTTTGCAATTCATCGAAGGGGCCTCTACAACCGATATTATTCAGAAGATTAGAATAGGTTGACGGTCCATGGTTAATTAGTCGATAGTCTACGGTAGCTACGATTCGAGAAAATTATCTGTGGCAGAACATATTAATCTTTGATCCAAAAACAGAGTACACCTACCTACTACCTACTACCTACTACCTACTACCTCTTCCAACAGTTCTACCAGTTTGTTAGTCAGTTTCTTTCGGGAATATTGTTTAATACCCGCTGAGGAAATGTGTAGGTTGTCCTCTGTAAACAGGGTATATAAGCGGTCAACTTCTCTCCGCAAGGCGAATTTATCTTCGAAGTTCACGCAGCTACCTGCTCCGAGGTCTTGAATGAGTTTTGCTGCGTCTCCTGTTGGTGGCCCTATGACCAATATAGGCCGCTGGGCAGCTAGATATTCAAATACTTTTCCGGGAATACGGCCCACTGCGTTTTTCTCTGACTCATTAATCAAGAGAAGCAAAACCTGGGTGGATTGCATGAGTTCAATTGAGCTTTGATGAGAGACGTAGCCTAAATCTTCCATTCGAGGTCCTAAGCCCATCTTCTCTACTTTCTCAATGACAAAGGGATCTGTCTTTCCTACAAATTGAAGCTTAAGACTTTCGGCGAATCGAGTGTTTTCCTTGCAAAGGTCTTTTAAAACCTCCCACAGAAATTTGGGGTTGCGGTCAGGGGCTAGCGTTCCGATATGGGAAATCACAAATTCCTCTCTCAGCGTTGGCTTCGTATGGTTAAAATCTGCTTCATCGTATCCATTTGTAATTACTCGGGATCTTTGGGGTTCCAACGGTGCATCCAGGTCAATCCAAGCAGGAGAGACTTTGATTACGGCATCTGCAACCTGATGGACCCTTTTCTCTAGGTATTTGTGCCTTGAATCAGCCCAGGAGCTAAGCATGAGCTTATCATAAAACTCGATGTGGGTCCATGGATCCCGAAAATCTGCAATCCAGGGTATCCCTAATTTCTGCTTGAGCCCTAAGGCGATAAGGTGCATACTATGAGGAGGACCTGTGCTGATTATGGCATCTACCGGATTCTTTTCTAAGTAAGTACTTAGGAACTTGATGGAAGGCTTTATCCAAAACTTCCTTGCATCAGGGATGACCAAGTTTCCCCTTATCCACAAGGATACGTTTTGTTTCCATGATCGCTCTTTAGGGGATAAATAGAAGACTTCGTCCGTTTGGGTTTGTGGGCCTTTGCCCGCAGAACTATTGACCCATTTAGCATATAATTTTCTGGGTTCCCAAATAGGCTGTCGCAACACTTTCAACGAAGGAGATACGTCCTCTACCAAGGAGGTATCCAATGTAGGATAATCTGCATCTTCAGGGGTATACACGATAGGCTCCCAGTCAAAATCTGGGAGATATTTACAAAACTTTACCCAACGTTGCACCCCTCCTCCTCCAGCTGGTGGCCAATAATAGGCAATGACGAGGACTCGCTTCATGGCACAAATATACAATTGTAGGGGAAATAGGGGAATAGAAGAATGGTCCACAGTTGAATCGTCCATAGTAAAATAGTCCATGGTAACCTTTGATACGAGATCAAAGTTCACCTATCAACCCTCAACCCATTTGCCCCTTTTCAAGGGGTCTGGGTCTGGGCTATTCCCAAACTCCTACAAAATATTTTCGTACCTTTGGATATGAGTCGTTTGCAGATATTAATTGCGGAATTCCAGAAAATTACCCCTTTCTCTATTCGCTTCAAAGATGAAAGCTGGATCATGAAACTACTCAACGTCTTCGTTGTGTGGTACAATCCAGATTTCATGACTCGTTATACGACTATTTTGGGTAACTCCATTTACTTACCCAAGCGGAGGTATACCTATCAGGAGGAGGAATCCCTCATGCGCATCCTTACCCATGAAATGGTCCACCTGTTGGATCAAAAGCGCTATTCTAAGCCCATTTTTATGTTGGGATATGTATTTCCACAGATTATGGCTTTAGGGGTATTTTCTTTTCCCTTTCTGGGCTTTTGGTCTTTAGCCTTTCTCCTATTTCTTTTACCGCTACCAGCTCCTTTTCGGGGCTATTTTGAAAGCCGGGCTTATGCCATTGATGTGTTGACGGCCCACCCCGAAACGCGGGTAGCTACCCTGAGATATGCTGCAAAAGACCTCTGTAGCTGGAATTACTATCGTATCCATCCAGATGAAGAACTCATGCGAGACTCCATTGCCTATTGGATAGAGTATGCAGAGGCAGGTAAGGATCCCGTACTTACCAAAGTACTACTAACCTATGAAATGGTTCAGGAGATGTATGAAAGCTAGTTAATGGGTTTAGCCTACGGTTCTTTTAGGTTTGATATTTTCTTTGGACTGTTAAACTGTAGACCATAAACTATTAACTACCGACTTTTTTCCGTATTTTGCAGGGAAGAACTCCAAACTGAACCCACATTATACATGGCTGAAAGTGAAAAGATTATTCCGCGCGTTATAGAGGATGAAATGCGGAATGCCTACATAGATTATTCTATGTCGGTGATCGTTGCACGTGCCCTCCCAGATGTTCGCGATGGACTCAAACCTGTACATAGGAGAGTATTATATGGCATGACCGAACTGGGATTGGCGAGTAATAGACCCTATAAAAAATCTGCAAGAATTGTTGGAGAAGTGTTAGGAAAGTTCCACCCCCATGGTGATGGAGCTGTGTACGACGCGATGGTCCGAATGGCCCAACCCTGGTCCCTGAGGTATCCACTTGTTGACAAACAGGGTAATTTTGGCTCTCCAGATGGGGACAATCCTGCTGCCATGCGATACACCGAGGCTCGCCTCATGCGTGTGGCCGAGAGTATGTTGGCAGACCTAGATAAAAATACGGTAGACTTCCGGCCAAATTTTGACGACTCTCTTAAAGAGCCTACTGTACTACCTGCAAGTATTCCCAATCTTCTGGTAAATGGAGCGAGTGGTATTGCTGTGGGTATGGCCACGAATATGCCACCTCACAACCTGCGCGAAGTGGTAAGCGCCATTAAAGCTTATATAGACAACAATGAAATAGAGATTCCAGAGCTTATGGAGTATGTGAAGGCTCCAGATTTTCCTACAGGTGGGATTATTTATGGGGTGAAAGGAGCTCATGATGCTTTTACTACAGGAAAGGGAAGAGTAGTGATGCGCGCAAAAGCGGAAATAGAAGTTACCAAGAATGATCGTGAGCGGATTGTCGTAACAGAGACTCCCTATCAGGTGGGAATCTCACAGATCGAAGAGAAAATTAGTCACCTTATTTCGGACAAACGCATTGACGGCATAGCTGAAGCCCGTAATGAATCCGATCGTCAAGGGGCCCGATTGGTAGTTGAAGTAAAACGCGATGCCAATGCCCAGGTAGTCCTCAATCAGCTTTATCGACTGACCCCCTTACAAACCTCATTTAGTATTAATAATGTTGCATTAGTAAAAGGCAGGCCCCAGACCCTGAACCTCAAAGATATGATCCGTCATTATGTGGATCATAGACATGAGGTGGTAATACGACGTACGGAATACGAACTAGAAGAGGCGCGTAAGCGAGCCCATATTTTGGAAGGCTTGCTCATAGCCCTGGACCATCTAGATGAGGTGATCGCATTAATCCGTGCCTCCAGAACGCCAGATGAGGCTCACTCAGGGCTGATGGAACGTTTTGAACTTTCGGAAATCCAGGCAAAGGCTATCTTGGATATGCGCCTCCAACGCCTTACAGGCTTGGAGCGGGAGAAAATTCAGCAACAGTACAAAGATATTATGGAGAAGATCGAGTACTACGAGCGGGTACTTGCAGAAGAATCTCTCCGGATGGAAATCATTAAGGAGGAATTGACAGAGGTTGCGGATAAGTTTGGGGATGACAGAAGGACACAGATCGAACACGCCGAAGGCGAAATTCGCATTGAAGACTTGATTGCGAATGACGATATGATAACTACCATATCACATCAAGGCTACATCAAGCGTACTTCCGCTTCAGAATACCGTGTTCAAGGGCGAGGTGGGACAGGCTTCCGAGGGACTGGCAAGAAAGAGACGGATTTTGTCGAACACATTTTCGCAGCCAAAGCCCATGATTACATGCTCTTTTTCACCGAAAGGGGGCGATGCTTTTGGCTCCGTGTATATCAAATTCCACTCGGTGAACGACACCATAAAGGACGCGCTATACAGAATCTTATCCAGATAGAACAAGGAGATAAAGTAAAAGCCTTTATCAAAGTGGAGGATCTCCAAGATGAAGAATTTGTGAATTCACATTACATCATCATGGCGACGCGCAAGGGGCAAGTAAAAAAGACCTCCCTAGAAGCCTATAGCCGCCCTCGTGCCAATGGAATTAATGCCATTACGATTAATGAGGGAGACGAACTGCTGGAAGCCAAGCTTACCACAGGTAAAAGTCATATTATGTTAGGGGCCAAGTCTGGACAAGCTGTTCGCTTTGAAGAGAGCAAAGTCCGGCAAATGGGTCGTACCGCAGCAGGAGTGAGAGGCATTACCCTATCTGGGCCGGAAGATGAAGTCGTAGGAATGGTCGTAGTAGACAAGGAAGAGGCCCGTCTGTTGGTGGTTTCAGAAAAAGGATATGGAAAGCAAACTCCTGTGTCTGAATACCGGATTACGAACCGAGGGGGGAAAGGGGTGAAAACCATTAATGTGTCCTCAAAGACGGGAAAACTGATTGCTTTGAAGCAAGTTGAGGGTGATAATGACCTCATGATCATAACGAGAAAAGGCATAACCATCCGTTTAAGCGTAGCGAGTATCAGTACGCTGGGTAGAAATACACAGGGAGTTCGTCTGATCCGATTGAAATCAGATGATGAGATAGCTTCAGTGGCAAAGGTGGTAGAAAGTGACGATGAGGAAGAAAATGCATCAGAAGAGTAAATAAACTTAGTTTTCAGGTTTATACAACTAAATCGTAATACAAGACGTTGGGAATAGAAAGATAATTAGCTAAAAGGCGAAAAAAACTTTTTTATATTTGTCTAAACTGCAATTATCCCTTATCAGCGTTAAAAACAAGAGTTCAAACATTATGAAAAAGTATGTTGTATTATTTTTAGCTATCGGAATACTTTCATTCGAAGGGATAGCTCAAAATAGCAAAGTAACCTCAGGTGTGATCGCTTATGACAACGGGCGATACGATGAGGCAATTGAGAAATTGGAGACGGCACTTGCGAATAAAGGAGAGCTTAAAGAAAAATTGGTTCCTAAGGCGCACTATTACCTGGCTCAAGCCTATTTGCAAGCTGCAAATGACTCTGCGCTAGTCGCAAAGTATGGTGATCCCGCTATGAAAGCATATGATCAGTATCAGATGACCAAGGAATCTGATGTAAACGGGAAATTTAAAAACCAACTCACTTTGGTTGAGACCAATTTATGGCCCGCTATGTTTAATGCCGGAGCTTCTGCATATAACACAGATGAATATGCAAAGTCAAAGGACCTATTTGAAAAGGCCATTGAGTTAAGTCCTGAGGATTATAACTCCTACCTCATGCTGGGCTTTAGCAATTGGATGCTTCAAGATAGTATGGAAGCTGCTAATGTCCTCCGCAAGTCTATTGATATTTACAAGGGAATTGAAGACAAGGAGGATGTACCCCAATTTGCCCAGGCTTACCTCATGATTGCTACTGCCCAAAATGGTGCAGGACAAACCAAGGAAGCATTGGCAACCCTTGCTGAAGCATCAGAAATGTATCCTACGGATAAAAATATTTCCCTGACAGAGTTGGATATCTATTCTAAAAATCCCGATCTGGCAGAGGAAGCTCTGAAGAAGTTTGAATCAGCAGTTGCAGCAGACCCCGATAATGTTAACCTGAAGCTGGCTTACGCTGATATGCTAGGGAAAAACGGGAAAGAAGAAAAGTCTGAAGCGATGTTCAAAGAAATTCTTCAACTACAGCCTGAAAATATGAATGCCAATATCCAACTGGGTGCCAAATACATCAACCAAGCTGCGGTATTGAGTCAAAGTAAGGCAAAGCTAACCAAGATTGATGAAATAGACGCTGTCGATGAGCAGATCAGAGGCCTTATGCGGAAAGCTGAGCCCTATATCCAAAAACTTCATGACATGGAGCCCGAACAATTGGAATGGATTAGCCAGTTAGTGAGCATCGGGTATATTCTCGATTATCCAGAAGACAAGTTAAAAGTTTTGGAAGAAAAGCAGCTGGAAATCAGTGCGAAAGCTCGTGCGAATCAGTAATTGCTTCTTTCATTATCAATATAAAGGAAAGGGTGAAGCCATAGCTTCACCCTTTCCTTTCTTTTACCCCATAAAGAGGAAAAATCTAAGACTCTATCTTCTCTACGTTGTAGATAAAATATTTAGTCTTTCCGCGCCAGTCAAACTGAAAATACTTTTCCTTGTAGTACAGTTTGACCCGATAGCCTTCTTCCACCGCTTCGTCAATTTGATTGCGAATCTCATCATCTCCACGCTCTACTGAGAACTCCCATATTCCCTCATCTTGAGACAAGGCCTCCAGGTTGAGTTGGCCTTCCCATGTCTTGAACACATATCCCTTTCGGCTCAGCTTAATCACTCTGCCAACCCGGTATCCATCACTGAAATTGGCAAAGATGGCAACAGAACCTCCTAGTATAGCTAATAGCAAGAGGACCAAGCTGCTTCTGATTAAAATTTTTCTTAGCTTTTTCATACCCTAAAGGTAGAGATTATTCAAAAAGAGCGCAATTTAGATTTTATTTGGTCGGTAGTCTGTGGTCCGAAGTAACCTTTGATGGTAGATCAACGTACGCTTTTGACCACCGACCACCGACCACCGACCACCGACCACCGACCACCGACCACCGACCACCGACCACCGACTACCGACTACCGACCACCCTCCCCATCACTTCCCCGACAAATCCCAACCAGGCTTCGCGCCACCCCTTCCACATTCCCGAATTGCTCAACGTATCATTGTGCATTAGTAAGACGAATTCTCCTCCTACTTGCTGGGTTGCTTCTACCCATTTCATGGCATAGGCGATTCCTGCTTCGGGTTCCAGCGCTAGGTACTGGGGCAAGGTTACATCCATGAGATGGGTAGGATGCAACATGAGGGAGGTTTCTTGGTTGGTTGAGAGGTCAAACCACGGATAGGGTAGCGCGATTCCCGTACGAAAACCACCCGTTTCATAATTTACAAGACTGTACTCAGCTTTTATACCTGCTTGTAAAAGAAATTGAAAAGTTTCGGGGTGCCGGTACCGGAGAAAATGTTGACGAGAATGAGAGGTAGGGTATTTGAGAATCCCCTGTAAATGCTGGGTTTCCCGTTCAATACGAGAGGAATCTAAATAGGAAGTATAGGAGGGATGTATACCCGTAGAAAATCCCTTTGCAGCAATGGTGCGAATGAGTTCCACATAAGCCCTATGCGTATGGGTAAACCGACCATCATAGGGACTATTTCGTGCGATAAGAAAAAAGAAATGTGTCCACTCTGGAGGGAAGTGTTTGATAATGATCTCGAAGCACTGATTAGGGTCTTTCCGAGAAATCCAGGTCCCCAGCCTTTCTTGGATCTGAGGGAGATTCCCTTTGAGGAGATCCTTTCCCATCCCTCCTATTTGAAGTGAAAGCGGTTTTTGGAGAAATTTCCAGGGATGGTCTATATCAAAGGTGAATTGGACAGTGAAGTGCCGATGAGACCGTTCTAGCCGTGGGAATTGTGCCTGTATGAATTCCCACAAATGCTCAGCATACAGATGAACCAGTGGATAAGTATACCATTTCTGTTTGTAGGATTCATAGGCTGTTTCTTTATATCTTCCGTGAGAGTCAAATACTGGATCTGCCCATTTTTCATATTCTGTGGCTAAATAGAAGACGGCTGAAAAAATATCAAAAGGGAACCTATAAGCGTCTGTTGTTGGAAAACTGAATAAATAGGGAATCTTTTCTCGAATGATCGCAAACTTTTGGGGGGAGATATCCGTCTTGTCTAGTAACCCTGCATTAGGGATGTAAAGATGACGAGAATCGTGATGAAGGCCATAATCAAGTATAGGCCACTCATCGTTTGTGATAGGTTCATCTGCTAACAGAATTTGATAGTTCATCCTCAAAATTCGATGAAAAATCAAATCTGCTACATATATTAGACGAGAGGTCTTTCTAGGAACTCGTAGGATGACCATTGAAGAGTCCAATTTGAAATAGGCAATAAGATAACTTATCAAGCGTATCTACAAATTGTCATTTTTTTAGGTTAAAATAAATTGAATCTGAGGAATCTGTACCTTGAATAGCCATTAATGGGAGAAATACAGCGCAAGAAGTACCAAGAAGAAAGAGCCATTTTAGTGGGAGTTTGTACTGCTCAGATGAGCTTTCAACAATCCAAAGAATACCTGGAAGAGCTTGCCTTTCTAGCAGAAACAGCTGGGGCTCGGGCAGTAAGGTCCTTTATTCAGAGAAGAGATAAACCTGTCAACAGCACATATATTGGTAAAGGCAAGCTAGAAGAAGTTAAGGAGGCTATTAACGAGGCAGAGGCTGATTTGGTCATTTTTGATGACGACCTTTCCCCTTCTCAAATCCGAAACCTAGACAAAGCCTTGGGGGTAAAGGTTTTGGATAGATCCTCGCTAATTTTACATATCTTTTCCGAAAGAGCTCGGACAGCTCAGGCGAAAATCCAGGTTGACCTGGCGCAGTATCAGTACCTCCTTCCCAGATTGACTGGTATGTGGACACACCTATCCCGCCAAAAAGGAGGTATTGGACTGAAAGGGGCTGGAGAGAAAGAAATTGAAACAGACCGAAGGGTAATCCGCCAAAAAATTGCCCATTTGCAGAAAGAGCTTAAGAAAATAGACAAGCAGGAACTTACACGTAGGAAAAATAGGGGCCAATTTGTGCGCGTCGCCTTGGTGGGGTATACCAATGTGGGGAAGTCTACCTTGATGAACCTCCTTTCCAAATCTGCAGTATTAGCGGAAAATAAACTATTTGCTACATTGGATACCACCGTCCGCAAGGTCAATCTTTTCGGTATTCCATTCCTGCTTTCTGATACAGTAGGGTTTATCCGCAAACTCCCCCACCATTTGGTAGAGTGTTTCAAAAGTACCCTTGCTGAGTCTCGAGAGTCTGATATCTTGCTCCATGTGGTGGATGTCACTCACCCTCATGTAGAGGATCATATTCGGGTAGTCAAGCAAACACTTGAGGATATGGGCTTGGGAGACCGCGATACCATTACCGTATTCAATAAAGTAGACTTGTTGGACGAAGAGGAACGGGAGCGGATTCAATCCCACTGGATAGTCAAAAATCATCAACCTGCTATATGTCTTTCAGCGGCTTCCAACATAAATATGGATAGCTTTCGTAACCTGTTGACCCAGAAAATCGTCGAACACTATCAAAGCCGCCAAACGAATGGGGGAGTACACCCCTTCCTGAATGGGCATTCCTACTTCCAATATATGGATAAGACGCAAATATTTGGGGAGGGCGCTGTTCCTATAGAGCTTACAGACACAACTAAGGAATAACCTAGGGCTGAAAAGGCTACAATAGCTCAATTTGAGAAGTAAATTATATTCGGATTAGTGGGGAAGGTCAAACTTGGAAAACCCCAAACTCGAAACTAAATCCATACTATGGAAGGTGAAATCATAAATAAAGTCGCACGAAGTCCTTTGGTTACTTTCAAATTAGAGGAAATATACCCAGAGGGAGAGCGAGTCCTGATTGATATCAAAGATCAACTATTTCAGGGACTGATTCTGAGAGAGAAAGACTTTAGGGCTTGGGTCAAGGATCACGATTGGTCCCAGTATGAGGGCAAGTATGTTGCTATCACCTGTTCTGTGGACGCAATCGTACAAGTTTGGGCCTATATGTTGATGCAGACCCGATTGGCGCCCTATGCAAAATATGTCCACCAGGGCACTTTAGCCTCTATGGAACATATTCTCTTTCAAAAAGCCTTGGACCCAATTGACTTTTCTCAGTTTCAGGATAAGCCTGTTGTCATTAAAGGCTGTAGCGATAAACCCGTCCCTGCCTCTGTGTATGTAGAGGTAACCCAAAGGATGTTACCTTTCGCAAAAAAGCTTAGTTATGGGGAGCCCTGTTCCACGGTCCCCCTTTGGAAGCGAAAATGACCTCTTCGAATGCTTTTCGTCTTAAGGATAAATGAGTATATTTCGATGAGGCAAATTAGTAGTTTAAAGTTTAAGGCTTGAAGTTTCTAGTGAGAGATGCCAACTTTCCGGGCTGAAATATATCCTTTACATGAAGCTTCGAGCTACTTGGAAGCAACGTGACCTCAAATGAAACACTTAAAACTTTAAACCAATTCTTTATGGGACTTTTTGACTTTATCAAAGGCGAATTTATAGATATCATCGAGTGGGTTGATTACTCGAGAGATACACTCGTATGGAAATTTCCCGATCGCGACAAAGAAATTAAGATGGGGGCTCAGCTTACAGTCCGGGAATCGCAGGTAGCGATTTTAATCAACGAAGGACGAATGGCCGATACCTTTGAGCCTGGAAGATACGAGCTGACAACCCGTAACATGCCCATTATGACCACTATTAACTCGTGGAAATATGGGTTTGAATCTCCTTTTAAGGCAGATGTTTACTTTTTCAATACCCGACAGTTTACAGACAATAAATGGGGTACACCTAGTCCCGTAACCATTCCAGACAGTAAGTTCGGACAGGTTGAGTTTCGTGCCTTTGGTACCTACAATTTTCGGATTACGAACTTTGAGACCTTTTTCAAAGAAATGGCAGGAACAGCCCCTGTATTGGCCTTGAGTGATGTAGAGGGAATGCTAAAAGGTAAATTGGTAGACCGCTTTACGGAAGTTGTGGCTGAGATGGCAGAGAATGATTTCTCTTTTGTACAGATGCAGGCTAACAAATCTGAATTTGTGGATGCACTAAAGCCTAGAATTGCTACCTTCTTTAAAGACTTAGGGCTAGAAGTAACTGACTTTTCTATACAAAGCATTACTCTTCCCCCAGAATTACAAGAATACCTGCGCAAAAATACCCAAATGAATATGGTTGGGGATTTACAGAAATTTATGATGTTCCAATCTGCAAATGCCATTCAAAAATCCGCTGAAAATCCATCGGGAGGAAATGCGGGAATGGATATTGGTGCAGGGGTAGCCATGGGAAATCTGATGATGAATCAAATGGCCAATATGAATGCAGGCAACCAAGCATCTGGCGGGGGAGGCGAAAGTAAAGAGGATATCATGGGCTTACTTAAGCAATTGGGAGAACTTAAGGAGGCTGGGATCCTAACCGAAGAGGAATTTAGTGCGAAGAAAGCAGAGCTGTTAGCAAGGCTTTAACCCAAAAATTGTTATCCATCTCCAGAAGCTAAGTCATTTCAAGGGGAAGATACTTAATCTAAGTTTGTTACTTCTTCATGTCTCTGTGCCTCTGTGTTCGAAAATAAAAAAGTCCAGAACCTCATCAGAGGTAGATTTTTATGAAAAACGATATTATCGATCAAGACCTCCAGGCCTTTAGGGCCCGGATGGATGATCTCATAAAAGATTTACACCAACTTACCATAGATATTCATCATGATGAACTCGCCCAGACGGTAAGCGACCTGCGTACGCGCATCAACGAACCGTTTATGTTTGTCATTGTAGGAGAAGTTAAGGCAGGGAAGAGCAGTTTTGTAAATGCACTACTCGATGCGGGGGTAGAAGTGGTAGAAGCCGCTCCACAACCTATGACAGATACCATCCAAGAAGTGACCTATGGGGAAAAGGACCAAATTGTAGAGATAAATCCCTTCCTCAAAAGGATTATGCATCCAGTTGAAATTCTCAAGGAGATATCTATCGTTGATACACCGGGTACCAATACCATCATTGAAAAGCATCAGGAAATAACTGAGGGCTTTATCCCTTCAAGTGATTTGATCGTTTTTGTATTCGAAGCCAAAAATCCCTATCGCCAATCTGCTTGGGATTTTTTGAAGTTTATCCATAAAGATTGGAGGCGGAAGATCATTTTTGTGCTTCAACAAAAAGACTTAATGGCTCCGGAAGATTTGCAGGTTAACCTAGAGGGCGTGAAAAAACAGGCAATCTCAAGTGAGGTAGAGAATCCTTTGGTATTTGCGGTCTCTGCAAAGCAGGAAATGGAGGGAGATAAAGAGGCAAGTGGGTTTAAATCCGTTCGGCAGTATATCCAAGACAATATTACCGGTGGGAAGGCACCCTTCCTAAAATTGCAAAACAATATCAATACCGCCCATACTCTCATGGGCCGAATACAGGAGGGGCTGAAAACTCGAGAGGCCCAATACCATGCAGATACAATCTTTCGAGAAGATGTCAAGCAAACCCTAGCAGACCAGGAAAACCGCTCCAATAATCAGGTAGATTTGTTGATAGAAAGTCTCCTTGCGGACTACGACCGAATCACAGGTACCACCTACCAGGAAATTAGTGGGGGGCTTAACTTTTTTCGACTTACAGGACGGTCTTTTCGATCCATTTTCAATCGAAATGCTTCTATTAAGGAGTGGCTGAACCAAACAGCAGAAAAAATGGAGGCCGAACTCAATCAGAGTTTTTCCCAAAAACTGAATACCGGGGTGGTAGATATTGCAGAAAGTATCCAGCAGATGGCCAAACTGATT
>JBCCTX010000048.1:0-32092 GCA_039197765.1 Bacteroidota bacterium | reverse complement strand
TGGAGTCAAATGTGTCCAATTCCTACCTCGATTCTCCGTTTTCCAAATTCCTCCTCCCACAGAGGCAGCAAACCAGGTGTTTTGGGGATCATCTGGGTCTACCAGTAGCGCCCTTGTTCTTCCCGGGACATTTGAAGGGCCGCGCTCTGTAAAAGATATGGCTCGATTCACTGCACCTTTGCGAAAGTTCTTCCTCGCCTCTAATAAGGCGCTCATACGGTAATTTACCTCATATTCAGGATGTTCCTGGTCATATCCCGTTCGAATTTTTTGATAAATCTTGGGAAATTCATCTGGATGGTCATAAGCTTTTTTATTTTTTCCCAGAAGGTGATAAGGGTTATCTGACCATTTAGGCTTTGTAGAGGTTTTTATCTTAGCTGGGGAAAAGTCTAGTAAAAAAAAACCAACAGCCATCAGGATTCCTCCCAAAAGTAGCATCAATCTATTACGCATACATCCAAGTAATTATTCATTCACAACGCTTGTGTATATTAGACATAGTTTTTCCATTTTTGTACCCGATATTATCCCCCTTTCATATAAATTCTCCGAACCCTGGGACTAATTCTGACCAAAATCTCATAAGGGATGGTTTGGGCCTTGCTTGCCATTTTTTCCACAGACAGAAAGTGTTCTCCCTGCTTTCCGAATAGTACAACCTCATCTCCTGCCTGGGCTTCGGGAATATCGGTTACATCGATCATGGTCATATCCATACATACCCTCCCAAAAATTGGGGCTTTCTTCCCTCTCACCAGAACGGAATAGTTTCCTACCCCAAGGTTGCGCGGGACGCCATCGGCGTAACCTAGGGCGATGGTTGCAATTCTAGATGGCCTACGGGTATATGCTGCACGTCCATATCCAATACTTACTCCTTCTGGGTGCTCACGTACCTGGCTGATGGTGCTGTATAGCCCTCCAATCTCCTCGAGGTCTGAGGCTACGTCCGTGGTATTAATACCATATAGACCGGCCCCCAAGCGAACCATTTCGAAGGCATACTCTGGAAATCGTAAAACCCCCTTTGAGTTTAACAAATGCCTGAAGGGTACGATGCCCAAACGCTGCTGGAGTTGGACAGACATACCCAAAAACCTTCGTGCTTGCTCATGAGAAAATGCATCTTCTTTAGGGTCATCTGCTGCCACTAGATGCGACATAAGGGATATTACCTGAATCAGGGGTTCTTCAGCTAAAATTTGGCCAAGTTGGTCCAATTCTTCTAGTACAAAACCCAAGCGCCCCATGCCTGTTTCTAGTTTGAGATGGATGCGATAAGTATCTCCCTCAGATAGCCGGGCCAAGCGAATATAGGTGGATAAAAACCGAAAATTAGATACCTCTGGTTCTAATTGGTACTGGAGTAAAGCGGGGATGCTGTCGATATCTGGATTCATGACCATGATGGGCAGGTGGATCTGACTTTCACGAAGGGCAATTCCTTCAGAGGTGTATGCTACGGCCAAATAATCGGCTCCTGCCGCTTCTAACTCCCGCGCGATTTCCCAGGTTCCATTTCCATAGGAAGAGGCTTTTACCACACACATGGTTTTGGTTCCCTCTGGAACCCTCGCACAGAGGGTTTTAAAGTTGTGTACCAAACCATCCAAGTCAATTCGGAAGTAGGTTGCATTTAATTTCTTGTTGAGAAGTGGTAGGAGACGCTCCAGTCGAAACGCTCTGGCACCCTTTAACAAAACCGAATGATGAAGAAAATCTGAGTAGGAAACAGCCTTCAGTAGAGACTCTGTATCTGGAAAGTGGTGTTTGGGGTGTACTTGGGCAAAAGTAGGGCCTATGGTAAAAACACTATCTTCCCCAAATAGGGCTATAGCTTCCTGATAGATACTCCTATGATACTCAAGTGAATTGGGGCCTAACTGCTGGAGGTCGGTAAGGATAAGCAGTTTTGACGGTTGTGCCTCAATGCTGTCCAACAGGTGAAAAGCCGTTTGTACAGATTCCAGATCGGAGTTGTAACTGTCATTGATAAGCGTGATATCGGGATTATCTGTGATAATCTCGCAGCGCATGTGAACCGGGAAGAGTTTTTGAGCCTGGCTCTGAATGGACTCCCAGGACAAACCCATCAGGCGAGCGGCTAGTGCTGCAAGAGAAAAGTTTTCCCGGGCGGCCATTCCCGCTATAGGTAGGGCTACCCTATTTTTAGAATCCTTGGTGGCCAATTGAAGGGTTTGGGTTTCATGGTCATCTTTTTCAAGGTATATACCCAATGCATCTGAAACTTTTTCTCCCACCCCTAGGGCGTGGGGAAAGCGCTTGTTTACATACTCCCAAACCTCTGTTTGTACACTTCCACATATTAAGGTAGAAACCTGGGAGAAGAGCGCACATTTTTCTTCCAGCTTCTGCTCAAAGGAGGAAAAGGCATGGCTGTGTGCATCTCCCATATGGGTAAGGATTCCCATCGTGGGTTGAATAATCCCTGCAAGGATCTCCATCTCCTCAGGTTGGGAAATACCTGCTTCAATAATGGCACAATCTGCCTGTGGGTGAAGCTGTAACACCGATACCGGAACACCAATCTGACTATTATAGCTGAGTGGACTCTTAACCACATCCAATTCCCATTCCAGCAAGGTAGCAAGCCACTCTTTTACCGTCGTTTTCCCATTACTTCCTGTTATCCCAATTACCGGATAGGTAAATTGTAAGCGATGGTGCATGGCCCAAAGTTGTAGGGCCTCTAGGGTGTTGGCTACCAGTGCATAATTGACATCGCGGTAGGGTAACTTCCGATCTACAATAAAGTTTCTCACGCCCTTGCGATAGGCATCCTTTAGAAAATCATGTCCATCCCTGTGATCCGTTTTTAGGGCGATAAAAATCGTTTCAGCTCCACGACTTATGGTCCGGGTATCAAAAGAGAGGTACTTAATCTGAGGAGAAGCGGGAAAACCCTGAAAGAGATCCCTTGCCAGACTGAGTTCTGCGACTTGCTGTATGGTATGAGGAATTCCTAACACAAATTTTCAATATCTATAAAACAGGATGAGAAATTCTAAGTAAACAATTGAGCTTAGGTAAATTTCTAGCGATTTGTAAAGGTAATTTTCACTTCGGTCCCTTACAACTCTAGTAAGTGTGGAAGCTCTTTACAGTGTTAGCCCATTTGGGATTTTCTAGGTCTTTAAGGGATTCGTATTTATACAGCAATAACTTATGCATATGCAATCGATTATAAAGATTAAGGGTCTAAGCAAAGCCTATGGAAAGAATCATGTACTTCACAATATTGACTTGGAGATAACCCCGGGGCAAATTATTGGATATATAGGTCCAAATGGAGCGGGAAAAAGTATCCGACCGAATTATCCTTATCAATCAGGGTAAGATTATCGCTGATGGCACCTTTGCCCAAATCAAAAGCCAGCACAGCGATACCTTGGAAAATGTATTTACGAACTTGACAGGGGATTCCAACTACGAAGCTAAGGCTAGCAGTTTCCTCAAAAGTTTTGAATAACTATGAACGATCTATTTATCCAATTCTTTCTGCTTTTCAAAGGCTATTACAAGCGGAACAGAGTAGATCCTGTGCAATTGAGAGCCATATTACAGACCAAACTTATGATAGATGGCCGTAGAGTGGGAGCATTGATGCAGGGTATGGGAAATTCCTCTCGGAGCGATTTTAGCTGGGGGGTAAATGGAATTCTTTTGATCGTAGGGCTGGTATTGCTATTCCTTATTTATGCCTTTGATTCTCTAATGACTGGCTTATCTTTCTATTTTTCTTTCTGGTTATTTTTTTTAGGCTTTATCCTTGTTTCGGAGCTTATTACCATTCTATTGGATGTAAAGGATAATTTTATTCTCCTCCCTAAGCCTGTAAGTGACCAAACCGTCAGTTTTTCCCGCCTCTTACATATCATTATCTACCTGTCAAAGAACTCGCTGATTTTTATGTTGCCAGCATTTATTTCCTTCTTTGTCACTCAAAATGTTATTGCAGCCCCATTATTTATTTTCCAGACCTTCCTCACAACCCTTATTGCGGGTCTATTTGTCAGTATTTTTTATCTAGGCCTGATTAGGTTCGTTCCCAACCGGAAAATCAAAGATGCGATTAACACTTCACAGATTGTTCTCACAATTATTTTTTTTACAAGTATTTATATCCTACCAGAAGTTCTTGATGTGGATCAATTTTCCAATATTGAGCTTTACAATCAGTGGTGGGTATTTATGATTCCCGGTGCATGGGTAGCTAGTTTGACTCCCCTGGTTCTCGAACTCAACTTCTCCCCTAATCTTTTATTGTTGGGAGGTATAGGGGTAGTCTTACCCTTGGTAGGTACACTCATAATTTTTCAAATATTCTCCAGGAATTTCAACCAAAGGCTGATGAGTTTGGCCTATGAAACGCAGCAAAACAATCGCCAAGAACCTAATAGAGCAAAGCAATCCTGGGCAAAAAAGCTCAGCCAATGGCTTTGCAGGGATTCTGTTGAGCAGGCATCCTTTATACTTACCTGGAAGCTCCCCTCCAGAGAACGGACTTTTAAGCTACGCACCTGTCCTATGTATGGTCTATCTTGCGGGATTTATTGGCGTGATGATCCCAAACGGAGAAACAAGTAACCTGTATGAAATTTTTACACAAGGCAGTGTGTACCTGGGCTATATCTACATCCTAGCACTTAGCAATATTTTTCCCTTGATGCACACCCAATTCTCAGAAAACTTTGAAGCTGCATGGATCTACCACATAACTCCTTTGGACCAACCAGGCCGTATCACCACCGGAAACCTCAAAGCTATTCTGGCAAAAATTGGGCTACCTCTACTCAGTTTAATCAGCTTACTTATGGTACCCTTTTGGGGGGCTCGCATCTTAGATGACCTACTTTTAGGGCTATTACATATCATTTTGCTGGGATTAATCGTTTCGAAAGATATTTCCAAGCTTTCTCCTTGACCTAAACACGTATGTTTCTTTCCAATTATCTATCTTGTTTAATTTTTTCATTTAATTTCTACACAAAATCTTTCCTCTCATATTTTGCAATCTATTGAAAAGGCTAGCCTTAAATTGCAAAATAAGCCATTCTATGAAGATTGTTTGGTTCAATCAACTCAAAATTATTACATATTCCTGGTTTTAGCCCTTCCATTTTGCCCGGATCGTTCAAACAATCTGACCTAGCTCATGTTTGTTTAATGTTTTTACACTTAAAATTAAACAGAATATCATGAAAAGATCAATGATCACGTTTGCATCTTTATTTGCGATGCTTCTTTTTATTCTTCCGGCACAAAATGTTTCTGCACAGGACAAAGACATTGTTGACCTAGCAGTAGAGACGGAATCTCTTTCTACCCTGGTAGCCGCGGTGAAAGCCGGTGGATTAGTAGAAACCTTAAAAGGTGATGGACCCTTTACTGTTTTCGCACCTACTAACGACGCATTTGCGGCTCTACCAGAAGGAACAGTAGAAGAATTGCTCAAGCCAGAGAATAAGGATAAGCTCGTGGCTATCTTGACCTACCACGTAGTCCCTGGAAAGGTAATGTCTACAGATCTTTCTGATGGTCAGGAAGCAGCAACTGTACAAGGTGAAAAAGTTAGTGTAAGTATTTCGGATGCTGGGGTAATGATCAGTGGAGCTAAAGTGGCGGCAGCCGATATCAAGGCTTCTAATGGAGTGGTTCACGTGATTGACAAAGTGATCCTTCCTCCCAGTGCTAACTAGTAGGAATATCGTTTAGAATTTATGTAAAGGGTTCGAGGTTCAGGACTTAATAAGAAAAAATCTGGATCTTGGACCCTTTCCTATTAGTCCTAAATGGAGGTTTTATCGCACAGCAATGTCAAAGTTATTGTAAATCCTTAGTTGTTGTCCAAGTTGTTTCATAACAGAATTGTGTTCCTGAATATTTTTTACCACACTCTTCTCGATATCATCCATTTCCATCTTCACCAAGGAATGGGTTTTCTGAAAATCTCGCAATCTTTTGTCTGCAACTCCGGGGTCGAATTTTCCTTTCATTAAGGTATTAACCCACTCATTAAAATCTTCGACTTCCTTTTGGAGACGCTCTAATTCTTTGGCAAAACGCTTTTCGAGGTTTTCCCGATCTGCCATGAGGTTACGATACTGGCTCCTTAGGCCGAAAACCTCGGTTTGCCTACTAGCTGATACACTTCGCATTTGTGGTTCTATGGCCTCGAGATCTTTGGGGTAACGCCTACGGGTAATGCTGAGCTTTTGTTCGATATAGGTGACCTGCTCACTCAGGTTCATCCACTGAGGTTCGAAGCGCTTCACTTTATTAATAAGGGCAATGTCATCAGATCCACAGCCCAGCGCTAGAATGAGCAATATAGAATAAATAGAACGCAGGTTAAGCTTGTACATGAGTGGCTTTCTTTAAACTAAACGTAAAAGTAGTACCTTCCCCTACGGTACTGTTTACTGTAATCTTCTCTCCATGGGCCGACATGAGGTGTTTACAGATCGCAAGTCCTAGTCCAGTACCTCCTTTTTCTCGAGACCTGCTCTTATCTACCCGGTAAAATCTCCGAAAGATTTTATCCAAGTGCTCTTCTTCAATTCCGGGCCCATCATCTTCTATCGAAACATAGATTTTTTCTTCATCAGAACCCAAAGATATTCTAACGGTTCCCTCCTGGTTGCCATACTTAATCGCATTGTCAATCAGGTTGGTCAATACCTGACGTATTCGCTCCTCATCTGCAAGGACAAAAGTTTCGCTATAGGAATTATCCTGAAAACGATACTGAATATTTCGGTTTTTCTTTGTGAATTTATATTCAAAGGAGTCTAAGACATCCTGGATGAGTTCTGTAATTTGGAAACGCCTTACACGAACTTCCATTTCTCCTGATTCCGCCTGAGTGATAACGAGAAGATCTTCTACTAAATTCGAAAGGCGATCCGAATTCTTCATTGCCTTCTTCAAGAACTTCTTTCTTACCCTATGGTCATCCATCGCTCCATCAATCAAGGTATGGATAAAGCCCTGAATCGCGAAAATAGGTGTTTTCAACTCATGAGAAACCTCTCCCAAAAACTCTCTTCTATAGGCCTCCATGTCTTTCAGCTTGGTAAGTTCCCTTTGGGCGTGAAACTGGAGCTCCCGAATTTGGCGATAAATAACTTTATCCAGGTATAAATAAATTCCCAAACTTATCAGCAGAAAGTATAAAATGCCTACCCAAAAGGGTGTTGAAATCCCCACAGCCCAAATGAGAAGCATTCCCATCAATGTAAACACACCCGCCATTGCTAAGGCTATAACCCAGGGTGCTCGGAGATCTTTCTGAAACTTCCCATCCATAGTAGCAAGCTAGGCAGAAAAATAATAAGGGTAAACTTTCTCGGTAATTCTTTCCTGTACTTTATTGGAGTTCATTTACAAATTTATACCCTACCCCTTTTACGGTTTGGATATAATTGATCCCAATCTTTTCTCTCAATTTGCGCACATGGACATCTATCGTACGGTCTACTACGTAGACATCCCCCCATACTTTTTCCAGTAATTTTTCTCTACTGAATACCTTACCAGGTTTGGAGGCGATAAAAAACAGAAGTTCGAATTCCTTTTTGGGAAGAGCCATCGTTTGCTTCCCTTTTTTTACCAAATACTCATCCTTGATAATCTCAAGGTCATGTATTTTCAATATATTGTGCTCCTGATCATGCTTATCTCTTCTAGAGATAGCCTTAATTCGGCTGAGAAGGATTCGAGGTTTAATGGGCTTACTGATGTAGTCATCTGCCCCTGCTTCAAAGCCGGCAAGCTCGGAATATTCTTCAGAGCGTGCTGTAAGAAAAACCACATTTACATTGGAGAGGCCTGGGATTCCTCGGATTCTCCGACAGGTCTCAATGCCATCTAGCTTGGGCATCATAATGTCCAAAAGGACCATATCGGGATTCTCCTTACTCGCTATTTCGATAGCGGCTTCGCCGTCCATAGCAGTAAGGACTTGGTATCCTTCTTTGGTGAGGTTGTATTCTAATAATTCTAAAATATCAACCTCATCATCTACAATCAAAATCTTCATACGCTGCAATAATCTTGGTAAGAGCCACCTTAATTTGCAAATAATTCCGCTAATTTGGCCTCTAGAGATCTACCACGCAAGTTCTTTCCGATTATCTTTCCTGAGCCATCTAGTAAAAAAGTAGCGGGAATGGATGAAACACGATAGGTCAGAGCGGCTTCATTTCGCCATCCTTTGAGATCACTTACGTGTTCCCAGGACAAGTCATCCTGCTCAATAGCTTGTAGCCATTGCCCTCTATCCTTATCCAGGCTAACGCCTAGTATCTCAAATCCTTTGTCTTTATATTGATTGTATAAGCGAACGACATTGGGGTTTTCTCTTCTGCAAGGTCCACACCAGCTGGCCCAGAAGTCGAGTAGCACCGTTTTCCCCTTGAGGCTTTCCCATTTAAATGGTTTACCTGCCCTATCTGGCAACCTGATCTCTGGAGGCGTAGCACCAATTTTTGTAATTCGTTCTGCAGCTTTCCGCTCCTCAATCATTTTTTTGATAGCCTGTGCTCTGTTGAGGATGTTCTCTTTCAGTGCGGGCTCAGGATTGTAGAGTTGGACATAGGCATTGGCATATTCAGGAAAGGCGGCTGAAGACATCTGTTCCAGGGAATTGATCACTGCTGCAAGTACATTTTTATGCGTTTGGCTACCCTCCGGAATTCGGGATAGAAACTGGTCTAAATGACCTTTGGCTTTTTCATAGGAAAGGGTGGTACCAAACAGTTGAGGGACAAAGGTCTTCACAGCATCATGCACTGGCAAATAGGCATAAATGGGATCTGAAAGATCAGAATGCGCAAGCATTTCTCCCCCCAGGTGGTCTACCTCATTTTCATACCCTTCGGGATTATCTGTCGGATCAAAGAGTTCCTGGAGGTTGAGAGAGAAGAGCTTGGCAACTGTGGGATTCTCATTCTTGAGGGAGTCCAAATAGGAAAATTGTGCCTTCACCACTCTGTTCAACCCCTTTCTCAAAAATACTTCCCGGTTGGGATCTGATACCTTTGAGGGTACAAATTGGCGAGCGACTTCCCGAGATTGCTGGTAGAATTGGCTAATGCGGCCATTCATGGCTTCAAGCGCCTCATTGCTGGGGGAATTCTCCACCTTCATGTAGCCTTGTAAATTCAGGCAGTTCCCAGAAATTTTTACCCCCTTTTCATTGCCTAGCAGGATTCCTCGGAGATTCCTTGGGGCTTGCCCGATGAAGTACATCCCTTCCGAGGGAAGGTCTCCACGGAGTTCAAAGCTATAGGAATCCCCAGAAGATTGTATTGGGGCTGAAAGTAACGGCCTTAAGGCTAACCCATCTACCATATAGACGCGGATACTATCCATCTGGCATGCTGAGAAAGTGCCTTCTACCTGGAAGCTGTCCTCTCCCTTGCTGGCACTACCGCTTGGTGCACAAGAGGATAAAAATCCTCCTAAAGACAATACGAGGATACTCCAAAAGCAAGTATACATTGTTAGTTTACGCTGCATATTTCAGTCTAATGCCCAAATATAGATATTAACCAAACACTTCTGAAAATACCCGCAAAGTATTGGGATAGGTAAATCCATCGACATGAATATAGTAATAATTAAATAAAGTCTTGATCAGGCTCCGCTTAGTCTGCTGATCAAAGCGAATTGCCTGACATCCTTCTATGTCCTTGTCCATAAATTCCCTGATAAGTTTAGCAATAGGATCTTGTTTCTGGTTATCTGCCCTAATTATCCCTTCGTGGATATCCAACCTAACTTTTGCAGCGCCCTCACTCATATCATTGGGGAAAAATCCCAGGTGCCTCGTCAGGTGGACCAAAAAAAAGATAAATAGCTGAATCAATCGATTTTCCGATCGGTCGATGGTTAAGATACAGAGAGACAAAAATTCAAAAAGGGGGATATTGGCGGTCTCTTCCTTCACACACAGGTAAAATATTTCAATGACCGATAAACCGATAGAGAGTTTTACGGGGTTTTCCTGGATTTGAAAAAGGATTTGGCTGCTTTTGCTCTCTTTAATCTGCTGTAGTTCTCTATTGGGCTTTTCTATAAACACAATTTCCACCATGGAGAGCGGCTGAAAATAGCTGAATTTTTTTCGATTTCGAGGGGAACGAAACCCTTTAATTAGGAAGCTTTTTACTCCCATCTGTTTCGTATAAAGAACCGCAATTAGGTTGGACTCTTGGTATTTATACGTCCGTAGTACAATGGCTTCTGTCTTACAGATCACGATCCGTAGCTTGACGGTGGGACAATCTGGACAGGAGCTAGGGAAAGGGCGCGTTTGAGGGTGGGTTCTTCTTCTTCGTAGAGGTTCTGCCAGTAGGAGATATCACTGTCTTTTTGAATTACCGGACGCTTATTCGCTAAGGGGGAAAGAGAATTGCTGGGGAATAGGGTCGTAGAAGATATTTCCAATTGCTGGCGAAGTGCCAATGCCAGTTCCATGGGGTCGCCGAGCCATGCTGTCCCTTCTTTTGAGACTATAGGATTGAGAATAAACAACTGTATGTGTTGGAAAAGAGAAAATATAAGGTTCTTATTTACCCTATAAGTACCGTTCTCATATTCAACCAGTTTTCTCTGGTCTGCAGAGAAAGCATTGTTATACACCATCTGTTCGCTGAAATAGGCAGAAATACGCTTGGTAACAAAGCGAGTATCAGAGACCGAGCCTTTAAAGGCTTCGTGCAGGAGTACCATCTTCTCACCTTGGGGAAAATTATGGACAATGTCCTTAATAAAGAGCCGATCCTTCAGATTCTCTTCAGCTATATACAAAAGTTTGTTTACCTGCATGTATTGAATTTATGGTATAAAATTAAGAATTGTTAGATTGCTCTTTCCCAGCTTTAATACTCGCAATATATGAACACTTTTCGAGGCTACTTATTCTTATTGCTACTTCCCCCATTCCTATCGGGTTGCTTGAACGACAAGGTTATCATAAACAAAGAGGCTGCGCGTTCTATAATCCCTAAACCCGTTTCTCTGGAAATGGGTTCGGGAAGTTTTTCCCTATCTCCCCAAACCGTGGTATATGCCCCTGACTCCTTAGGGGAAATTGCTTCCTACTTGGTAAAGACACTGCTAAATCCCATAGGGGAAGAACTCTCAATCCAGCCCATGGGACCAGGGAATTCTCCGTCGGGAATTCTGCTGGATACTCGCACAGACTTAGGAGAAGAAGCCTACAACTTGTCCATTACTTCTGAACAAGTACATATTTCAGGCGGATCGCAAAAGGGAATTTTCTATGGAATTCAGAGTCTCCGCCAAATATTGCCAACCCTTATCCAACATTCCGCCCCTCAGGCTTATGAGCTTCCTGTTTTAGAGATTCAAGATGAGCCCAGATATCCTTACCGAGGCTTACATCTGGATGTCAGTAGGCATTTCTTTCCCGTAGACTTTATCAAGCGATTCATTGATCTCCTGGCTTTTCACAAGCTCAATGTCTTCCACTGGCACCTTACAGACGATCAGGGTTGGCGCCTAGAAATCAAACAATATCCTAAATTGACCGAGATTGGAGCCTATCGAGAGGAAACCTTAGTAGGTCACTACCGAGACCAGCCTCACAAGTTTGATGGAAAGCGTTATGGGGGATTTTATACACAGGAAGATGTAAAGGAAGTATTAGCCTATGCAGCCGAGCGTCAAGTAACGGTAATTCCTGAAATAGAACTTCCCGGACATGCCCTAGCCGCGATCAGTGCCTATCCTGAGTTGGCATGTCAGCCTGGTGAATACAAAGTAGGTACCAAGTGGGGGATCTTTGAAGAAGTATTTTGTCCCACCGACTACACCTTCGAGTTTTTGGAGAATGTGCTCGGAGAAGTTATCGACCTATTTCCTTCTCCCTATATCCATATTGGGGGAGACGAATGTCCGAAGGTACGCTGGGAGGAATCTGCGTTTTGTCAGAATCTCCTGAAGCAAGAAGGTCTTAGCAATGAGCTTGAGTTACAGAGTTATTTTATCAAGCGCATTGAAGAATATGTCAACTCCCGTGGAAGACGTATTATCGGTTGGGATGAAATCCTCGAAGGGGGTCTTGCGCCTAATGCCACAGTCATGTCTTGGCAAGGAATAACAGGGGGAATAGAAGCCGCTGAACAAGGACATGATGTCGTAATGACCCCGACTTCCCATGTCTACTTAGACTATTATCAAGGAGATCCTGAAAACGAACCGCTGGCAATTGGGGGGAATTTGCCTTTAGAAAAGGTGTATGCGTATGAGCCGACCCCAGAGGAATTGGACGAAAAGGAGGCTCAGCATATCCTGGGGGCACAGGCAAACCTTTGGACAGAGTATATCCCTACGGGCGAGAAAGCGGAATACATGGTGTATCCCCGAGCGTGCGCCCTCGCAGAACTAGTATGGACGCCTAAGGAAGGAAAAGATTTTATTGATTTTACCCAAAGACTAGAATATCATTTTAGTAGGCTAGACGACCTAGGCGTGAATTATGCTAAGACTTTCTACAATGTTACGGCACTTCCCCTCCCCGATTCAGCCAATAAGCAACTCCAGGTAGAGTTGAAACGCAATAGCCAGCAGGCAGAAATCCGTTATACCCTAAACGATGAAGTTCCTGGGCCAGAATCTTCGCGTTATGAAGGCCCTATTGCGTTGGACCAAACCCAAACCCTCAAAGCTATCTCCTTCCTTGAGGGTAAACCTGTAGGTGCAACGCTGGAAAAAACCTTTCAAGTTAGCCTCGCGACAGCAGGAATTCCGAAGTTGAAGAATATGCCTTCAGAAAAGTACAATGCAGGTCCATTTGTCCTAACAGATGGGGTAGTAGGTACCGATATTTTCAATGACCTTTGGTATGGATTTGACGGGGAAGACTTCGAAGCAACCATAGATCTGGGAGAAGAGACCCCTATCAAGCGCTTGGGATTTGGCGTTTTGCATACTCCCTTCGCTTGGATATTTTATCCAAGTCAGGTAGAAATTTCTATCTCCCAAGATGGTGAAAATTTTGAATCGGTATTTTCTGCTGAGGATCCAAAAGCTACCGTTGAAGGAACTCCCATAAAAAGAAAGGAACATGCCGTAACACTAGAAGGAAAATCTGCTCGATTCGTACGATTTTTTGCAAAAAATACGATAATACCCACTTGGCATGGCGGAAGTGGAAGGAACAGTTGGCTGTTTGTGGATGAAATATATGTAGAATAGGAGGGAAGGAAAACGGGAAAACTTATTGGAGAAAATTAGGAATTAATCGCTTCTACAGAGATTATCTCAGGAGCAACACGTTTAATAACTTGCTCAATTCCTGCTTTCAGTGTCATGTTACTCATGCTGCAAGACTCGCAGTTACCTAGTAGCTCAACCTCAACCACCATATCTTCTCTGATTTGGTGAATTCTCACGTCTCCTCCATCTGTTTTCAAGTAGTCCCGGATGGAATCTAATGCTTGTTCAAGTTTTTCTTTCAACACTTCTTTTGTCATTACTATTCAAGGTAATCAAAATTGCATAAATCTCCTAAATGGTCCGTGGTCCGTGGTCCGTGGTCCGTGGTCCGTGGTCCGTGGTCCGTGGTCCGTGGTCCGTGGTCCGTGGTCCGTTAGGTATACTTCGATCTAGGAATAAAGGTTACTTGTGCCAACCTAATTCTCCTATTCTATCTATTCATATGAACCTTCTCTGTAGGTGCCTTGCTCGCATTTCGGATAGCCACTTGCTGTGCAAGAGACTGAGCTAATTCTTCGAAAGCCCGACTCAGCAGGCTATCTGGATACATTGCTACCGGCTTGCCCTGATCCATATTTTCTACGATTGCTTGCCGAAGGGGCAATTGGCCCAACAGGGGAACCTCTAATGAGTCTGCTAGAGCTTTTCCTCCCCCAGAACCAAATATTGGATATCGCTTTTCTGGGGCATCATCTGGAATAAAGAAAGACATGTTTTCAACCACTCCTAAAATTGGCACTTCGATTTGAGGTGTACGAAACATTTCCGCCCCTTTCCTAGCATCTGAAACCGCTACCATTTGGGGCGTCGTAACCACAAGCGCACCTGTTACAGGAAGCGCTTGGACAAGGGTAAGGTGTATATCCCCAGTACCTGGAGGTAAGTCAATGAATAAGTAATCTATTTCCCCCCAATTTGTATCAAAGATCAATTGCTGCAAGGCTTTCGAAGCCATTGGGCCTCTCCAAACGATAGCCTGATCTGATCTTACCAGCACCCCTATTGACATAAGTTTTACCCCATGTCTTTCAAAGGGAATGAGTACATCTCGTCCTCCAATCTTTTCCATCACAGGTCGTTCATTCGCAAACCCAAACATAATGGGCATACTAGGGCCATAAATATCCGCATCTAGCAGGGCAACTTTCGCCCCCATCTGGGCTAGGGCAACCGCCAAATTAGCTGCAAGCGTGGACTTACCTACGCCGCCTTTTCCAGAGGAAATAGCGATGACATTTTTTATTCCTGGTAGTTTCTGGTCGTTCCAGGCAGGGGTTACTTCAGCAGTCATATGTATGAGTACCTCAGCTTCCTTGTCTACCATCAGCTTAACGGCATTCACACATGCGTTGTGAATGGCATCTTTCATGGGGCAAGCTGGGGTTGTAAGCACCACTGAGAAACTTACCGTTTTACCCTTAATTTCTAAGTCTTTGATCATCCCCAGCGTAACCAGGTCCTTTTTCAGGTCCGGATCATCGACGTGAGAAAGCGCAGCGAGCACCTTTTCTTTAGTTATACGAGACGAATTTTTCCCAAACATGAAGCGGATATTTAACTAGTTTGAAGCACAAGATTCAAAGTTTGAGGAAGACTAAAAATTGCCAAACCTCAAACGTTAAACTAGAAACCGTCAACAATGGTTTTTTTCTATTTTGCAAAAGCTACTGCACGCTTCTCCCGAATCACTGTAACCTTTATGTGTCCAGGGTATTGCATGTCCTTTTGTATCTTCTGAGAGATATCAAAAGCCAACTGATCCGCATTATCGTCGCTGACCTTTTCAGACTCCACAATGACACGGAGTTCTCTTCCTGCCTGAATGGCGAAGGTTTTCATTACTCCTGGGTAGGAGAGTGCCAATTCTTCTAGCTCTTTCAGGCGCTGAATATAGCTTTCAACAATTTCTCTACGCGCCCCTGGTCGAGATCCACTGATGGCATCACATGCCTGGACAATAGGAGAAATAAGGGCTGTCATTTCAATTTCATCGTGGTGCGCTCCAATGGCATTACACACATCTGCTGGTTCTCCAAATTTTTTGGCCAACTCCATCCCTAGCAAGGCATGTGGAAGGTCATTGTGCTCCTCGGCCACTTTACCAATGTCGTGAAGTAAGCCTGCACGTTTGGCTTTTTTGATATCTAAGCCTAGCTCCGCAGACATAATTGCACATAAGTTGGCAACTTCTCGGGAGTGCTTGAGCAGGTTTTGCCCATAGGAGGAGCGGTATTTCATTCGTCCCACCAATCGTATCAATTCGGGTCTCAGTCCATGCACTCCGAGGTCGATTACGGTCCTTTCACCGATCTCAACAATTTCTTCTTCAATGGCCTTGGTTGTTTTCCTCACGACCTCTTCAATACGAGCGGGGTGTATCCGACCATCTGTCACTAACTTGTGAAGCGAAAGCCGTGCAACCTCCCTTCTTACAGGATCAAAACCAGAAAGAATGATCGCTTCGGGGGTATCATCAACGATGATTTCTATACCTGTAGCCATCTCAAGTGCACGAATATTTCGACCCTCTCTTCCAATGATTCTTCCTTTAATCTCGTCGTTTTCCAGTGGAAATACGGTTACGGTATTCTCAATAGCATTTTCAGCGGCAGTACGCTGAATAGTTTCGATAATCAGCTTTTTTGCGGCTTTAGTAGCTGTGAGTTTTGCTTCTTCGAATTTATCCTTGATAAATGCGGAAGCCTCTGTTTCCGCCTCTTGCTTGAGGGCTTCAACCATATCAGCCTTAGCTTCTTCAGGGGTTAGACCTGCAATCTTTTCCAATTCGGCAACCTGCTTTTGGCGCAGCTCATCCAGCGCCTGGGATTTCTTCCCTATAATTGAGAGCTGTTTCTCCAAATTTTCCCGTATTTTCTCAACTTCCTCCTGGTTAGCCTTTAATCGCTGGGTCTCATTCTTCATCTTATCTGTCTGGCTGTTGAGTGAGCTTTCTCTTTGCTTCAATTTGTTTTGTAAAGACTCAAGCTTTTCCTTTTGCATGGAAGCATTCTTCTCAAATTTAGTTTTGAGTTGTTGGTATTTCTGATTGGCCTTGGAAATCTTTTCCTGTTTGATATTTTCCCCTTTGAGTTCAGCCTGCTCTAAGATGCTATCAGCCTTAATTTTAGCATTTTCTATCATCTTACTATTGGCCTGGGTCAATACAAAACGGTTTATTAAAAACCCACCTACTAAGCCAACGAGTAGGGCTATTCCACCTATTATTAATTCCATTGATTCCATTTAATCCTCCTTTAATTAAAGATTTAACTAAATAGAGGCGTGCATGTAAAAAGGTAGGAACATCAAGGAGTTGATTGGGACTCATGAAGCAGATCAAGGGTCTGGTCCAGTTGTTTATTTAACTGATCCAGTTCCTGCTGAACTTGTGTATATTCGCGTGTATCGCGCAATTTGTATTTAAGAAAGTCCGTCATGATTTCCAGGCAACACATAAGGGCTAAATCCAAATCATCCTGAGAGGCGTATTCAACTTTGTAACTTCGCAGTTTCTTGTTTATCAACTCTGCAGCATCCTGAATTACTTCAGCCTCATCGCTATCTACTGTAGCGGGGAATTGCCTTCCCAATAAATTTATATTGATAGAGTGCTTTTCCAACTCTCTGTTCTTCTTTCCTTTTTATTCCTGCACACCAAAATATCGTAAGCAAATATCTATTTCTTTTAAGTATTTATCAATTTTTGCGATCAATTCTGCTGAATCTATAGAAGCGTCTAAGCCTTTGGCTAATTTAACCGCCTCATATTTCTCCGTAAGTTGTTGTATTTCCTGGTCTTTCTCTTCTAACTTTTTCCTCAAATTGAGTACCTCATGCTCCAGGTCGCTGTGTCGAGATTGAAAATGGAGGATAAGTTGTTCCAATCGAGAAACTTTCTTTTGGGAAATATGGAATTTCTGAAGAATCTCCTCCATTTCATCAAAACGCAAAAATACCAATAACTTTAGTTTACTAAGCTAAGAATTTTCCCTTCCTATTCAAAAAATAGGGCAATTTCTTCTAAGCTTTTGCGGTGAATGTTAGGGACTTGAGCATCCTCTGCGGGGTATCCGATAGGAATAAGAAGGAAGGGACGTTCATTGTCGGGGCGTTCCAGAATCTCGGTAAGGAAGTTCATCGGACTGGGGGTATGAGTAAGGCTTACTAAGCCTGCGTGGTGAATAGCCGTAAGTAACATACCTGCTGCAAGGCCGACAGACTCCTGTACATAGTAGTTATTGACTTTTTGTTCCCCTTCCCACTCAAAGATTCTCCTGAAGACAACTAAAATCCAGGGAGCGATTTCAAGGAAAGGTTTCTGCCAATTGGTGCCAAAGGGTTCTAAATCCTTCAACCAGCGTTGAGACATTCTCCCATGGTAGTTTCTAAACTCTTCTTCTTCAGCTGCCTCCCTAATCTTAGCCTTCATAGTAGAATCAGAAATAGCACAAAACGTCCAAGGTTGCTTATGAGCCCCTGAAGGAGCAGTAGAGGCAGCAAGCAGAATATTTTCAACAACTTCACGGCTCACAGGCGTATCGGAAAACATTCGAACCGTTCGGCGTTGGTCCATTAGCTGATAAAACTCCTTTGTTCGGTGCTTCATTTCCTCCGAATCTATCCAGGGCCGAGTGTATGGGATAAACGTAGAATTTCCAGTATCCTTCATTTGTCAAATGGCATTGGGTCTTTCTCAAATAAGTAAACTGCAGGCTTGTTTAATCCACTGTTTTTGTAACAACAGGTTCAGATTGAAATAGTTACAAAACCATACTTACTTATCTCAGTAGGTTAAGACCCACCAATTTAGCAATAAATAAATGTTTTTGTTACTGTTCTTATCGACCGCTTTGCATAATAGAAGCACTGTAATCGGTGTTCAATGCCTGGTCGAGGATTTGGGATAAAACGGGAAATATAGAGTACAGCAAAACACCAGTCAATATCAACAAAAAGGCCCCTGTCAGAATAAACATTCCTTTGGATACAGTAGAAGCGTGCTGAAACGCATTCAAAAAATCTGAGCGGTATTTAGAAGTGTGTGGTAGATTTTTCATCGGTAAAGAATAAAGGGTTTAGGGTTTAGGGTTTAGGGTTTAGGGTTTAGGGTTTAGGGTTTAGGGTTGTACTGGCTAATTTGGTTAAGGTTTTAATACAGAATCTAGAATCCTGTAAGCTTTTCAAACTTTTATCGAGTAGATTCGTCCTTAGAATAATTTAGTAGCCTTTCTTTTTAATATAGGTTTTTCCTTCATCAAAATGAAGTTTATTCTCAATATCCTCGGTTTTTTTGTTAAGGCTTTTCTCCTCATAGCCTTTCCCTTCTGGCTATTTTTGCGGGGTAATATTTGGCTTTACGAGACACAAGGATGGAATCATTGGTTGGCTATTGCTGCAATGGCATTTATTGTATTTATCGTGGTGCGTGTTTTAGTTCTCATGCTGTGGGATTGGATAGCAGGGCCACAAAACCTCACCCGCAACACAGTTAAATTTCAAAAATACCTAGTGGGAATCCTGGTTTTAGGGTATGTAGGGATAACCCTGTTAAATCTTTCTGGGGAAAATGCAAAGTCGGGAAAAATTCAAAAGGAATACAGAGAACTCCATCCTTTTATCCGTATGGCAGTGGGGACATGGATATGGTTAGATGGTGAACTCATGATCACAGATGGAGCCAGGGTACCAGAAGACTACAAAAAGATGGGGTTAAAGTCTAAAAAGAACTCTCTCCATTATAAACAATCAACAGGATACGTACATGCGATGGACCTTCGCACCAAAGGACGGGGAGAGGTTAGAAATAGCATCCTCAAGGGCTATTTCCAAGTCTTAGGGTTCAATACCTTAAGGCATCATGGAACTGCCGACCATCTACACATTTCTCTTTCTGTGAAAGATCGGCCAGGAGCGATATGACTATTTTTTCTGTGGAATAATAAAGAGGAGATAAGCCAGTAAAGAAAGATTGATCTATCTTCAACAACCTTCCACCTCTCTTTTCTGGCTTCTGATGTATCTACCCGTGTACCTACCTACGTTTTGAATAGTTCGGGGCTTCCTTGACAATCTGGACATCGTGGGGGTGGCTCTCCCTGAGGCCCGCATTTGTAATACGGACAAAATGCTTTTGCTGCAATTCAGCGACATTGGCTGCGCCAGCATATCCCATTCCAGCTCGTAGTCCGCCCTCCATCTGGTAGAGTACTTCTGATACTTTTCCCTTATAGGCCACTTTGCCTACGATCCCCTCTGGAACCAGCTTCTTGATATCAGATTCTACATCTTGGAAATACCGATCTTTACTCCCGTCTTTCATCGCTTCAATGGATCCCATCCCTCGATACGTTTTAAACTTTCTTCCTTCATAGAGAATCGTCTCCCCAGGACTCTCATCGGTCCCAGCGAGCATTCCTCCAACCATTACTACATTCGCACCTGCAACCAAGGCTTTGACCATGTCTCCAGAGTATTTAATTCCTCCATCAGCGACAATAGGAATCCCCCTGGGTTGGGCTGCTCGGACTGCCTCCATTACAGCAGAGAGTTGGGGCATTCCCACTCCCGCGATGACACGCGTGGTACAAATACTACCCGGTCCAACTCCAACTTTCACCGCATCCACGCCTGCTTCAATAAGTGCAATGGTTCCCCCATAGGTTGCAACATTCCCCCCAATAATTTGGAGATCGGGGAATGCATCCCGTATAGATCTTATGGTTCTCAGTACCCCTGCGGAATGACCATGAGCAGTGTCTATTGTGATTACGTCTACTCCTGCTTTTTGGAGGGCAGAAATGCGGTCCATGGTATCTGCAGACACCCCCACAGCTGCTCCCACGCGCAATCGCCCCAAGGAGTCTTTACAGGCATTGGGAAAATTTAGCTTTTTTATAATGTCCCTGTAAGTTATGAGCCCTACTAGTTTGAATTGTGAATCGACTACAGGAAGCTTTTCTATTTTGTGCTTTCGCAGAATCTCTTCGGCTTCTTCTAGGGTAGTTCCTTCAGGGGCTGTAATCAGGTTTTCCCTCGTCATTATCTCCTGTACCTTCCGATCATCAGGGTGCTCAAAGCGCATATCCCGATTGGTAAGGATTCCTACGAGCTTACCCTCATTATTTCGAATGGGGATCCCCCCAATTCGATTTTCCCGCATAATCGCATCCGCTTCAGACAGGGTATTTTCTACCGTCAAAGTTATCGGATCAACGATCATACCACTTTCTGAGCGCTTTACTCGTCGAACCTCTTCTGCTTGCTTCTCGATAGACATATTCTTATGAATAATGCCAATCCCTCCATTAGCTGCCATAGCAATAGCCATGCGGTGCTCTGTTACCGTATCCATAGCTGCACTGACAATAGGCAGCTTCAGCTTAATCTCTCGGGTAAGTTGGGTGTGAATATTTACTTCTCGTGGAAGTACTTCGGAGTGGTCTGGGACGAGTAAAACATCGTCATAGGTAAGGCCTTCAAACAAGATCTTGTCGGAACCGATAATCGAGGATGAAGTGCCGTTAGAAACCTGTGTATTTTGATTGTACATAGCAAATACCTAAAGGTGGATATTTGCAGAACAAAGGTACGGAGAATATTGTTGGGGGACAAGGGTAATAGGTGATAGGTGTATTCGCTAATCTTGGAGATCAAGTTTCTCATGAGCTATGATTTGCGACTTACTACTTTCTACTTAATTCCCTACCTTAGCACCATGAATTACCGCATTGAAAAGGATACCATGGGGGAGGTACAAGTACCTTCCAATAAATATTGGGGTGCCCAAACTCAGCGCTCCCTAGAAAACTTTAAAATTGGGGAGCAAAAAATGCCGATAGAAGTCATTCGTGCATTTGCCTACCTCAAAAAAGCTGCGGCTTTGACCAACGCAGCCTTAACAGATTTTCCCCAGGAGAAAGCTCAAATAATCGCACAAGTGTGTGATGAAATCCTAGCCGGAAAATTAGATGAGCACTTTCCCCTTGTCGTTTGGCAGACGGGATCGGGAACCCAATCTAATATGAATGTAAATGAGGTAATTGCGAATCGTGCAACAGAGTTGATGGGAGGAGAAAAAGGATCCAAATTGATTCACCCCAACGACGATGTCAACAAATCTCAATCCTCCAATGACACCTTTCCTACTGCCATGCATATTGCAGCATATGATATGCTTTTACAGGATTCTGTCCCAAAGATTGAGCGGCTTCACGATACGTTTGCACAAAAAGCACAGGAATTCTGGAAGGTGGTAAAAATTGGGCGCACCCACTTGATGGATGCTACCCCCCTCACCCTTGGTCAGGAATTTTCGGGCTATGCCACTCAGATGCGTAAAGGACTAAAAAGTATAGAAAATAGTCTTCCTCATCTTTCTGAATTGGCACTTGGGGGAACAGCTGTGGGAACGGGTCTCAATACCCCCAAGGGATATGCCGAAATGGTCGCCGAGAAAATAGCTGAATTGACTGGATATCCCTTTGTAAGTGCAGAGAATAAATTCGAAGCCTTATCTGCTCACGATGCCATAGTGGAAGCTTCCGGTGCCTTGAAAAGGTTGGCAGTAAGTCTTATGACGATTGGGAATAATATTCGCCTGCTCGCTTCTGGCCCTAGAAGTGGGATCGGAGAGATCATCATTCCTGCTAATGAACCGGGTTCCTCTATTATGCCAGGAAAAGTTAATCCTACCCAGGCAGAAGCCCTGACAATGGTATGTGCACAAGTAATCGGTAATGACACGGCTATTGGAGTGGCAGGCTCTCATGGACACTTCCAGCTGAATGTCTTTAAGCCCATGATGATCTATAACTTCCTCAGCTCGGCCCGCTTGCTAGGAGATGCGTGTGAATCATTCAATAACAAATTGGCTATAGGAATAGCGCCCAACCACAATCGCATTACGGATCAACTCAATAAATCCCTAATGCTGGTAACAGCTTTAAATACCCATATTGGCTATGACAAAGCAGCCAAAATTGCAAAAACCGCCTATGCGGATAACTCCACGCTGAAAGAAGCGGCACAGAAACTGGGAATTCTAAGTCCAGAAGAATACGACAAATTGGTAATTCCTGAGAAGATGGTAGGTGAATTGGAGGGGTAAATCCAATCCCTTGAAAAGGTTTGAAGTTTGAAGTTTGAAGTTTGAAGTTTGAAGTTTGAAGTTTGAAGTTTAGTTGTACTTTGATCTCGATCAAAGGTTACTACGGACCACCGACCGCCTTACCACGGCCCCCAAAAAAAGACCACCCACACACATTCGGCAGATGGCCCTTATAATAAGGATCTAAAACTTGATGTGTGCGGCTAATAATTTTGTTAGGTCGTTTTCTCAAGGCATTGGCAAGAACGCTTCATTTTTTGTGTTTGAACTTCTCCCTTAGCTTAACGCCTTCTTTCTATCGATAAGCGGTCTCAATTTGTCGGTAAAAGGAATTCCCTCTTTTTGTTGACCATTCATGTAACATCCTGCTCGAATGTGCAGTTTAATAGGGTACTTCATCTTATTTTTGTTTATATTTTGAAGGGTAAATTTTTTTGTGGAGAAAACCTATACAGAGGTGGGAAGCTATTCATTACAAATCCGCAACAAAAGAATTATATACGTAAACGCTGGGATCATGAATAAGGTATTTACCTGTAGTTTTTTCGTACTAGGAATTCTCCTATCAGGAGGTGTTTGGGCGCAAATCCCAAATCCGCAGGGGAATTTCAAAGGTTGGGAGCACGTTTCTACAGAATTTTTCGATATACAGTATACTCCAGGTAATGAAGATCTGGCCATAAAAGTAGGCCAATATGCCGAACGGGCACGGTTGGAACTGACGGACCTATTTGATTTTCGGGCAGACCTTCGCTACACGCTGGTATATTTCAACAATTCTTTTGAGCTCATGGCTTCTAATATCCCCCTCGACCGAGAAGCCCATGAGCCTGGAACTTATCGCATGCCGGAAAGAAGAGAGTACGTCATAAATCCCGGAGATAGCCGTGGGTTATACCAAGAGGTGAAGAAGAAAGTATCAGACTTAATACTTGAAGAATTTGCTTTCGGAAATCGCTTAAGCACTGTTATCCAAAGTCAAATCTTATTGAATAACCCTACTTGGTTCTGGCAAGGTCTTTCAGAATACGTTGCGTCTGGATGGACCTTTGAAGATGAAATGTGGATCAGTAGCATGCGAAATGAAGATGTACTAGAACCCGCACTCGAAGGCCAGGGCACGATTAATCGAATATTACGGAAGTCTATTTGGCAGTATATTGTTTCGGAATATGGAGAGGAGAAAATATCCGAAATTATTTACCTGGTCAATGTTTCCAATTCTATCGAATCAGGTATCATTTCAGTGCTAGGCATTCAACTTCCCACCTTTTCTGAGCGTTGGAGAGAATACCTTAAAGACCTTACTTCCCTCAATGCCTCTGATAGGACAGGTCTGGAGTCTTTAGGTGAACTAACTGATATAGAACTAAAGAAGGGGACTTCGTTGACAAGCTTTGACTACAATGAAAGTGAGAACTTACTCGCCCTTCAGCTCCACAAGAAAGGAGATCATCAAGCCTTCATCTACAACGTATCGGAGAAAAGCTTTGAAGCCCTTCCCATCCAGTCCGGGTATTCCATCAATGGAGCCGAACGCTTGGACTTTTCTCTTCCTATTAGTTGGAGTCCGTCCGGAGCTAGTCTTGCGACGATGCAACTCAAAGGTAGGAGAGCCTACCTGGTATTTTATGACTTGGAAACCCAGGAACTCACACGTACAGAGCTCCTAAGCCCAATCCGCTGGGTTACAGGAATCAGTTGGATGCAGGATGAAGACTATGTCGTGCTCTCTGCCATAGATGGCCGGAGTACGAATTTATACACTTATAGCCGTTCGAGTGAAAATTTTACTCCCATTACCGAGGACCCTTATGATAACATTCAGCCTGCAGTAAGCGTCGATGATAAATATGTATTCTTTGCCTCTAATCGTCCTAATTCAACGGCTAAAGTCGACAAAGCAGACCTGCCTGATAAATTGCTTGCTGAACATTTTGATTTGTTCATGTTTGACCTCACAGACCGGAATGGGACCATAACCCGTTTGACAAATACGGAGACCGTAGACGAATTGTATCCACATCCTCTCACTAGCTTTGAAATTGGTTATCTGTCTGATGAATCAGGGATACGGAATTTTTATAAAATCAATGTTTTCCTCCGAGAGTTCAAGACCCTTACAAACCTCAACCAGAGCGTAGCAAAATGGGATGGAGGGGAAAATCAGGCATTTTTTTCCAGTCCAGTAGTAGGCAAGGAGCAGATTGTGGGTATTCCCATGGAAGATTTACGGACCGATCGCATCCCTGAAACCACGCTTTTGCGTGACAACTACAACTTGAAATTTCGCGCAAAGAAAAAAGAGGAGGTAAAGGAGCAGCGCAAAACTCAGCCCACAAGAACAGAAGCGCCCACAACAAGCGAACGTCCTGAAACAAATGCCTCTCAAGATTCTTCAGCCGATAGGCCTGCCGTTCGATACTACCTCTTCGACGAAGGAGATCAATACGAGGTGAGCCGGCCAAAGATTCCCTCTCGAATCCGAAACTCTCGCCAGGAATCCATTTTTGCAAAGAAAACCTTGCCTCCACTCAGAGATATAGTAGTAGAAGATGGTGTGCTCTCACGCTCAAAATGGGGGGCTCTGCGTACCGGCTGGGGATTAACTTATGACCCCATAGCTAAGTTTGGGCTAGAAATGCAGGTGAGTTTTGCAGATCAGCTTCGCAACCATCGCATAGATGCTCGGGTAAAACCTTTTCTCAACCTCAAAAACTGGGAAGGGACTATCCGCTACAGCTATTTGCCCCACAAGGTTGACTTCTATGCAGAAGTTGGTACCTGGAGCCGTCGGTATCGCCAGGAAAGTATTTTCTTCCCACAAGATTCCTTGATATTCCGCTTTGACCGATTTGAGGCAAATATAGGAGCTATTTATCCACTTACTTCTCGCATAGCGGTGGAAGCTACAGCCGGCTTCTTTCGCCTACAAAGAACGGATCAGAAGCTCTTAAGGCGAGAGTTAGTTGATGCAGAAGACAATGCATTGAGGGGAAGTGTCAATCTATACTATGACAATACCGAAATGGTAGAGGGCTATCCCTTCAAGGGAACAGCTGTTACCTTGGGGATGGATAATTTCTACTCTTTCGATTCTTCAGCCTTTCAGCTGAATATAGCTCGAATGGAACTCCGACATTATATCCCACTGAAGAATAAGATTGTACTCGCTGCCCGGGTCCAGGCTGCCCTTAACTTATTCGATGAAGCGGATGCTTGTAAATTTGCCCCAGATGGCAGCAGTATCGCCTCGTCTCGGTGTCAGTATTACCTAGGAGGCCTGGATGATCGTTTTCTTACCCTAAACTTTGAAAAAAGCCAGGACCTCACGATTACGGGCAACCCCATCAACCTAGACTTGTATGGATTCCACTTCCAGGACTTCATTACTCCCATTCGGGGTTTTTGGTTTAACTCCCGAGTAGGGAACAAATATGTTCTCGGAAACTTTGAGCTTCGCCTACCAGTCTCCCGTTTGCTTACGACTTCCCTGAATTCAGGCCCCTTATTCAATGTGGACCTTATCCCTTTCTTTGATGCGGGGACTATTTGGTCTGAAGGGAACCCCTTCACCCAGAAGAATCCAACAGATACGCGCATCGTTGGTAGTGCTCCGGTAACGGTTGAACTAAAGACCTTGAAAAGTCCCTTCTTGTTTACCGTGGGAACGGGGCTGAGGGCTAATCTCATCGGATACTCCGTACGACTAGATATGGCTTGGGGCATCGAGGACAACACCCTACAAAAGCCTATGCTGCACGCGTCATTTGGAAAGAATTTTTAGGTAGTAGGGGTATTCGATAAAATCGAATGGGGGGTTTACGAACTCAAAAAAACAAACTCAAGCTTAGGTACAAAAGGGCTTAAATACCTGAATATATTGGATCTGGTATTTTTTCCTGAAGAAAAAAATGTCTTGTGAGAACTCTCAATCGATAGCACATCATTATCCCACAATTATTTTGCGTAAGCACTTATTAGCCAGTCAATGCATGCGAAATTCTCCCTGTCAGCTACCTGACAGAACATGCAATAATGCCTCCATTTGTAGAGATTTTAGAAAAATCTAAAACATCTTTTGCTCGCCTCCGTTGTAAGAAGCGTAATTACCCTATTATTACTTAACCAAAATTATTCTATCATGAAAAGTGTATTCACTTTAGTTCTTAGTTTTTTGGTATTGTTCGCGACTGAGGGCATTGCGCAAAAAATGCCGGGTTTGGACAAGAGTCCTGCTGACTTCGCTTATTTCCGTACCGACGATGGTGTAATGGCTCGTGTAATCTATAGCCGTCCCCAGAAAAATGGACGCGAAATATTTGGGAGCCTGATTCCTTATGGTAAGCTTTGGAGATTAGGTGCCAATGAAGCCACTATTCTCAAACTCTACAAAGACGCTACTGTAGGCGGACAAGAAGTTGCTGCGGGCGAATACGCCATTTTCGCTACTCCTGGAGAAACTGAGTGGGAATTCACCCTCAATAGCCAAGCAGACCAGTGGGGTGCCTACCGGATGGATGCAAGCAAAAATGTGACTTCTTTCAAGGTTCCTGCCGGATCTACCGATTCTGCTGTTGAGGCATTTACCATTATGTTCAAAGAAGTTGATGGCGGTGCACATATGGTTACCGCTTGGGACAACACTATGGTGGAAGTTCCCGTAAAGTTCTAAGAAACCTTTTCGTTTCAGTCCACGGTCGAAAGGCCTAAGAATAATCGACAGGTGCGCTTGGCGCACCTGTTTTTTTGTTTTTGTAAAAAACCCTCATTTTTCCCATTTTCCCTTTTAAACGCTATAACGTACTTTTTCTTTCTCCCCTTTCATATATCAATAAACTTTTACTTTTGTTGGTATTTTGAGGGGATACCTATATTGAATGGAAGACTTGTTAAAAAGAAGGTTCCTTTTTCCCGTTTGTAGTCATCCCCCTACTCCCCCTTCTCTCTCCCTAAAGCCAACAACTCAAGGGGGTAACTTGGCATAAAGCCCGTTGGTATCGTTAATCAGATGGCTGTCTCCTACACCAGTCAAGCAGCGAGATACTCATGCAGGAAGTCCCCTCCCCCAAACGCCAACAATTCAAGGGGAAAATTGGTATAAAGCCCGTTGGTATCGTTAATTAAATGGCTATATCCTGCACCAGCTTAGTGGAGAAATACTCAGAAAGAAGGTCCCCCTCTCTCTTCCACAAGCCAACAAGTCAAGGGGAAAATTGAGGCCATTTGTCTTCTTATTCTTTCTGGGAAGAATCGTTTCCTTCTCACTTCTCCACTCTCCTCTCCCCCCCCAACTTCTCCAACACCTTCTTGACTTCCTTTTCTCTGTTCCACCAGAAATTCCTCGCCCATACTCGGTGTACCCTCCAGCCCCGCTGCCTGAGTCCTTCGAGGCGGTAGATTTCCCGCTCCCGGGCGCTAGCGCCTCGGAAGTAATAGGGACCCTCGCATTCGATACCTAAAAGATAAGTGGGATCGTCAGAATGGGCCTTTACGGCTAAGTCTAGGCGGTAGGTGGTATCGCCTACATGGGGTTCGACATGGTAGCCGGCAGCTTGGAGTTTTTGGGCCAGGTAGGCAGTTATTCCCCCTTTTCCCCCCTCCCAAAATGTTTCGCTTCGGGTCTCTTCCCTTTTACTCAACAACTCAAGACTGTCAAGGGAGGAATCGATGATAGGAAGGGCCTCTCGCTGGGTGCTGGTGGCATAAACATACTGCAAATAGGCCTTGAACAACTTCGGCCCTTCGTGTT
Source organism: Bacteroidota bacterium (assembly GCA_039197765.1). GTDB lineage: Bacteria > Bacteroidota > Bacteroidia > J057 > J057 > JBCCTX01. Next base: position 3,962 of record JBCCTX010000048.1, on the reverse strand, counting down.
TGGCGTTCTCAACATTAAGTTCTTCCGGACGGAAGCTACAGACAACGTAGATCTTTTTGCGGGCGCGGGTAATCGCGACATTGAGGCGGTTGGCCCCGCCGCTTTGGTTGAGGAGGCCGAACTGGGTAGTCATCCTTCCTGAAAGGCTGTGGGCATAGCCAATGGAAAATAGGATGATGTCGCGCTCATCTCCTTGCACATTTTCAATATTCTTCACAAAGAGGCCTTGAAACTCTCCTTGTTCGCGCCGATCCATGCACGCTTGCAACTGGTAGTAACGCGATTCATCCCTCTGGAGCAATTCCGCTAAGGTTTCTTCCAGACGGTCTTTGATCAATTCCTGTTGGTGGTAGTTGAAGGTTACAATGCCTAGGGTAGGATTGTCGGGCTGTTGGAGGAGTTCCAAGACCAATTGGATGATTCGGTCGGCTTCTTCTAGGTTCCGGTTATTGCGCCAGAATCCCCGAACCTGTACCCACTCCAATGCAGGGGTATAGGTAGGATTCTTTTTAGCAGATGGAAATACCTGTAAGCTGTTTCGATAAAAGGCTTGGTTGGAAAAATTGATCAATGCGGCATCTTGGGAGCGATAGTGCCAATTCAAGGGTTGGGATAGCAGGCGCGTTTTGGCTAAATCGAGAATGGATTCTACCTCCAAGGCTACTTCATCTTCAACAAATTCTATTTCCTCCTCTTCGTATCGCACCTGGTAGAGGTTCAAGGGCTGCAGCTGCTTTTCATCTCCTGCAATTACGACTTGTTTTCCCCTTAGCGTAATGGTCAAGGCACGCTCGACAAAGCATTGGGAAGCTTCATCGAAGATGACTAAGTCAAAAAATCCAGGCTCCATGGGAAAAATCGCTGAGGCAGATTCGGGAGAAGCCATCCAACAGGGGGTAAGTTCTGATAAGCCCGTTTCCCAGGTCTCCTGTATCAATTTCCTAACCGACCAGATTCTGCGCTTTTTGGTTACCTGGTGTAAAATATCTCTGTAAGTAACAGGGTTTTTCAGTCGGTTGTAGGTGATTTTCTCTACGATGCGTTCTTTGATGCGACGGAGTACTAGCTCAACCACCTTTTTTCGACTTTCTGCGAGCTTTTTCCCAAATAGCTGGGCCTGTTCTTCCCAGTTTCGGGTACTCACCCAACTGAGAACGGGATGCATTCGCTCCGCTTGAATAATCCAATGAGAATAAACCGAATTTTGAATCTGTTGTTGAATTTCTTCGACTGGCCTCTGATTAATCAAATACGGATACAATTGGGGGAGTACTTCCTGGATACTAGGGTGGGATTCATGAATCAGGCGATCCAGGTTATGGAGTTCTTCCCCATCTCTTTTAAAAGTGGATGAGAGTTCTTGGAGGTATACCTCCACAGATTCGGGGCGATCTATGCTCTGCCACAAAATTTCAGCCTGTTGAGGATGTAAAATGGATTTCCATTGAGAACCTGTCGATTTCAAGACTTGGGTATAGGCATTGAGCGCTTGGACATGCTCCATGCTCCTTCCCCAGGCTTCTTGATCAATTTTACCCTGTTTCAATCGAGGTCTTTGCACAGCTTCGTTTTCTGGGAGTTTTTGTGTAGCGTGCCAAATAGCCCATTGCTTCTTTTTTTGCTCTACCCAAGCATACTTTTCCGTTCGGGAATTCAGCAAGGGGAAATCTCCCAGAAATTCACGCTCGTGTTCTGCTGCATACAGGCTGTGAAGAGCTGAAAATTTTGCCCCTTCGCCTTTCAACTGCGTAAAACTGCCTTCGGTTAACTCAGTCTTTGATTCGGCCAATACCTTTTTCAAAAACCATCGTGCGCGTTGGAAAGGGAGGGAAAACAAGCGAAGCTTTTGTTCCTTTTGAGTATCATAGACCTGAAGATGCTTTTTTAGGCTTCCATATATCCGCCAGTGCCCTTCATCCAAGATATGACAGGAGTCTAATGCAGCGATACGCTCGCCAAAGCTATCCAAGACACTTTCTAGTTCCTTGGGATTGTGATCAATGAGGATCTCCTCCACTCCCTTCTTCAGAGAAGGCTTAGCAAGGGACTCATCAACCTGCTCATATGCCTCAAGTAAGTTATCATTTTCCTCTATCCTGGTAATCGGCCAAGTCTTCCAGCTTTTCCGACAGGTAATATACCCTTCGTTCAAGGACTGTAATTGGAAGGGAAGCTGGGCAAGTTGCGATGCCATTTCCTCACGCTGATTCCAATCAGCCTCGTGCAAACTATGGCGAAGAAACCAAGGATATTCTGGTTGGAAAAAGTCCTGGTAAGGGTTTAATAAGGGGAGTAAATCCTGTAATCCCTCTAATTCGGCTTGTGTAGCCTGACTCGCAAAGGTCTCTACCGGCAACAATTCTGCATGTCTATCCGCCTTTAGGTATAAATCATGGACGCTGATTCCGTATGGCTGGGTTTGGGTCAAAGCCTGATAAAGTTCTTCATACTTCTTGGCAGTTTGATCTACTTGACGACATAGTAGCTGATAGGTGTATTCCCACTGCGTGATATTGAGGTCAACGATTTCGCGCTGAAAGTCTGGGATAGCCTCGATTAACTCCTGGATTTGTCCATAAATAGCTTTGCGGTCATGTCGAAAATCGTGGACTAGAATGGCGTATTTTCCTAAACCCAATCCTTCCAATCGCTTATACACTACATCCAGAGCTGCTCGTTTTTGGGAAACGAGTAGGACCTTTTTTCCATGGGCCATGGAATCGGCAATCATATTCACAATAACCTGTGATTTCCCCGTACCAGGTGGACCATGTACTACAATAGAATTCCCATTTTTTACTTGTAGTAGCGAGGCCTCCTGAGATTGGTCAACAGGCGTCACAAAATAGCGATCTTCTTCGCGTATGTAGGTTTCACCTTCATTTACCTGACTTCCGAGTAAGTCGCCAAATTCAAATTCCTGTGGATGCTTTTCCATCCGTTCGTAATCCTGGAGTAAGGCACTGTCCGCTTGGGGGAAAATTCCCAAAACGGCATGTGGTTGGAAACTCAATACCCCAGAGCGAAAATTGTCCATTGTAGCTTTGAGGTAATTTGGAAAGGCCTGAATTTCTTGGTCGAATAGACGTGGATTGAAGTTTACCTCCAGCTCATACTGTTTGATCTTTTCGTATAATCCATTTACCCATTTGAGTTTATCCTTGTTAGGAAATATCTCTTCCTCCCAGAATGCGTCGGGGAAGCGAATGTGTTGATATTGCTCATATGCAAGGAAAAAGGTCCGATTGAAGATTACGGGTTCATCTTTTATGCGCTCTAGTTTCCAACGGGGCCTTCCCATTAATTTTCGCTGAAGCCTGACGGGAAACAATAAAAGCGGACAGCGCGCTACGGTTCCTTCCAAGAATTTCCCCTCTACAAAGGGATATCCCACAAATAAATCATAAGTCCCAACTTCCTCAAATAGGGTATTTGCTTCTCTGTATATGTAGGTGAGCCTCCTGTCGGCCAGATTCGTGGGTTCATGTCGGGGATCCGGACGGCTGATGAGGTTGAGGTCTTTGTCTGCGATGAGCCTCCGAAGCAGTTCTTCTGCAGAAAACCCATTTAGGTGCCCTAGCTGACAGAGATCTATATCCTTCCGTTTGCTCAGCTTACCAAGTTTTAGCGATCGGTTAGCCTGACTGAGGTTGGTAAGCCGAAGTTTATAGGTATGGAGAATTTCCTTCAAACGATAAGTGGAAAAAGTTACTCGATAAAATGGAAAATAGATAATCTTGGGAGATAATCCATAATTACAGGTCTAAGTTCAGTACTATTTAGCGCTACCCGCTAGAAATCGGTTCTTTCCCTTCTTCCTCTTTCATAGTTTCTCAATAAAAAAGAGGCTGTCTCAAAAGTAGGCAGCCTCATTTTTAAATAAGTATCTCATTGGGTAAATAGTTATCTTCCCCTATGGGCAAAAAAGATAATCTATTTAAGGACTATTCCCAGAATCAGCT
>JBCCTX010000047.1:0-32104 GCA_039197765.1 Bacteroidota bacterium | reverse complement strand
CTATATCCTCCATGACTACCTGTGCATGTTCGATAGAGTTCTCTATGAACCATGTACTGGTCTTCATTCCCCCGCAGACCGTTCCTGCGATGTATACCCGTGGTAGATTGGTCTCAAAGGTTTTTTCATTCGCATAAGGCATCATGGTCTCATCTTCGTGAATCTCTAGTCCCATATTGCGCAACCAGCTAAAATCAGGATGGTATCCTGTCATAGCAAGCACAAAGTCATTCTTCAAGGTTAAGGGACCCTCTGGAGTCTCAATATCCACTTCTGTTTCCCTGATGGCAGTGAGCTGACTATTGAAATAGGCTGAAATGGAGCCCTCTTTAATGCGGTTCTCAATATCGGGCTTAATCCAATACTTGACGCGATGGCTGATTTCAGGTTTTCTTACCACAAGTGTAACCTCTGCACCTGCCCGCCAGGTTTCCATGGCAACATCAATTGCGGAGTTGGCAGCGCCAACAACAACAATCTTTTTCCCAATAAATGGGTGGGCTTCTTCATAATAGTGTCTTACCTTGGGAAGTTCTTCTCCAGGAACACTCAAGAGATTAGCGTGGTCATAAAATCCTGTAGCGATAATTACAGAATGGGCCAGATAGGAACCCCTCGTACTTGAAACCCTATAGAGTCCATCCTCCGCTGTTAAGTCTTCTACGGATTCATAGGTATGGATATCCAGGTTCCAGGTATCTGCTACACGCCTGTAATATTCCAGGGCTTCGCTTCTTGTGGGCTTGGGGCCATGAGAAACAAAAGGAACATCACCAATCTCAATCCTTAGAGAGGTGGAAAAGAAGGTCATATTCTTGGGATAGTGATAAATCGAATTTACCAAATACCCCTTTTCAAGGATTAGGTAGGAAAGTCCCTTCTTGGTAGCTTCTATTCCACAAGCCATACCTATGGGACCTGCCCCTATTATGAGAACATCGTATACGGGAGTTTGCATAATACACAAATGAAGATGAGTCTTATGCAAATATACGGCAAATATTTAGCAGGGATGCTAAGAAAAGCGAAACATCAATTTCCGAGGGACGCTACTTTTTCTTACGAGTATCCTATCTTATAAACTTCGCTATGTATTGTTCAGAACCCATTCTAAGACTTAGAACATATATCCCCTTTTCTAAAAAATTGACAGAAAATGATAAGGTAGAAGCGTTAATCGTATGGGATTCTAACGCTTTATGCATCAGGCGTTTACCGGCGATATCGAAAATCTCTAATTCTCCCTTTCCGTTTGGGAATCTCCCTTCAATGGAAAGGATATCTTGTACAGGATTGGGCCATATCTTGAGGGGAATGGAAGCGATAGAGGGTAAAATGGGGGTGGGAAGTAAGTCTTCTGCAAAGAGAATTCCCAATCCTGTGTTTGCAGGGTTTGTCTTTTGACCCGTTATGTAGAGGGTGCCATTAGATTTTTCTATCGAATAATTCTGGCCGAGTTGGGCTGTATTATTCGTCAATCCAATGGTTTCCCACTGACTCTGGGTATTCCTTCGAATAATATGTAATTCGTTTTGATTGGAAACCAAACTATACAAAATCAAGATCTGATCTTTTTCATCAATGACCATTTTCACAGGGATTCCAACCAGGTTCCCCTCTTGTGTTGGGACAAAAGTGTACTCCCAGTCTCTCTGGGTATTCTGCTCTGCTAAAATTAAGGTATTGTTAATCTGGTCTCGGAAGACGATAACAGTACGGCCATCTGAAAGTACTCCAATATCACTTTTTCCGGCAAAGTAAGCGTCTGGGGTGGATACGGTATCAATTTCCCATTGGGTACTTACCCCTGGATCGTAGAAGGCAAATTTCAGATATGGCAGGAATAAGTCTCTATAGGTAAGGTAAAGGTTACCTTGTAAATCAGAAGTAAGCGCTAGGAAGTCTCCGGTAGGTTCCGTCTCTCCCCTTTCCAAAGGCTGTATTTCCCAGGAAAAAGGGAGGTCGCGGGGGCTTTTTGCTACATACAACCGTTGATCTGTTAAGTTAAAATACGTCAGAAATATACTGTCAGATGCTATGACTCCTTTTATATCTCTGACATTTAGGTTTGTATCTACTTGACTACACTGCCAGGAGGAATCCTTCCAATAACCAATTTTTACCGCACCACTGTCTGCAGCAAAATAGGCTAACATTACTTCCGTATTTGAACTTGGTAGTACAGTCGCCGTATAGATTTCCTTTCCCGCCTCATCAATAGATTGAAAGGTCCATTCTCTATTGGTAAATTTTCCAGCATAAAGTTGGTCTTTCAATGCATCATTGAATACAACGTGAAGGGCTTGATCAGGTGTTAAAACCGTTTCTAGGATTTCGCCATAATCATTGGCGGGTAACACTGGGCGAATATTCCACTCTGGTTGACTCAGGTGTCTAGATGCCCAAATCACTTGGTCTTCCAGCGATTCATAAAACATCACATGAAGGCTATCCTGCCAAATTTGCGAGGTTAAAGGCGCATTGGTTTGAAAGGTCCCTAAGGTATCCATTTTCCATTCCTGTCCACCTGAAGTGGTTGAGTGGAAGACGATTTCGCTGGTACGGTAATTATAGTGTCCGATGAAGAGGGAATTATCATCTTTGGCACTGAGGGTAAATAGGCCTCGATAATGACCATCGTGGGAGTTAGGGCTTTCGGGATTAGACCTCGCTACCATTTCCTGAAAATTTGGTGTGTAGCCAGGCATTCCCAAGGAATCTGGGTGTGCCTTCACATAGAAAAATGTTCTCCTTGAGAAAGGAGAAGTCTGGGAATATGAGTTGAGCGACACGTTTCCGTACAACTCTGAAAATCCATATACCAGATGGATTAGGGTATCACTTTGCTGCAGGTATTGGATATGATCAAAGGTCTCACGCAAATCCTGACCTGTGCTCAAACCTGTTGCGGCAAACCGTTTGACCGAATCAATAGAGGAAACCTCCCAGTTGCCTATTTCCTGAGAAGAACCGGAAAACATCAACAACTCATTGTTGTGCATAGAATTCGTGAAGACCTGTATAGATCCATCTGGTTTAATCCATATTTTATTGAACTCGCCAAATCGGTCTCCATGTTCTACTAGGCATAGGCCTCTACCATCGTGAGGAATGTTCAAGGAATCAATGATTTGCCAAGAGTCCTGCTGTTTACAAGCCAAACCCATAAATAGATCATATTGATTGTAGAAGTTGACATAGCGCTGTGCAGGCGTACTACAATGTACCACGCCATCTCCAAATGTGCTTCCATCGAAATACGTAATAAATGGACTTCCATCAGGAAGCATCACAAGATCCAGCGAGGCTTGTGTGTATTTAGGCCATCTTTCGTCGTATCCATACAATCCTAAATCGGATGAGATAGGGACTTTTTCGGTCTGCCATCCTTTTTCCCCTCGGAATCCATATTTTAAAAACCCTTTACCTGCTTCATTTATCAGGTAAGCGACATGGACATTTTCAGCATCATCTATGTAGAGTGAAGAGCGAAATCCACTGGCTAAGGTGGAATCTACCCATTCAAGTTGCCAATTAGCTGAGCCAGCCACGCGATAGGCATAGGCCAACCTGTCCTTATTTCTGTCCCAATAGCTTAAATGAAAAGTGCCATTAGGGTCAATTAAAAACTCGGGGTTTGCCCCAGAAGGCTTTTGGTCAGTCATTAAATCCTCAAACTGCCAAGTAAGTATACCTTCTTGAGACATCGACTGTCCCCAAAACCCTACAGCAAGCAGTAGAAAAAAACTAGTTTTACGAATGGATTTCCCCATGCGATTTAAAATCTTTTAATCTCAAATTAACCTTTTTTCGGCCATTCCATTCATTAAAGTATGGCTGAAAGGCAATATCTATGGCTCCATCCAGAAGGATTGCTTCTTTATGAGCCATGTTGAACCCTATAGCTTCAAATAATATGCCTTCTTGTTCTAAGACTAGTTTGAGATGTAGATCTTTCAAAATTCTTTTGTGTCGTACAAAAACCCCCTTTGCTAGAAATACGGGGGTTGGATTACCTGGACCAAAGGGTGCCATTCGGTTAAGTAATCGAATGAGTTTTCCGGTAATCTCAGTAAAGGGAAGTTCATAGTCAATGTATAAAATGGGTACTTTCTGTTCCTCAGAAATGCTTTGTGCTACTACTTCTTCGAATTTTGCCTTAAAAGGACGAAGCTGGTCTTCTGTCAAAGTAAGCCCTGCAGCATACTTGTGCCCCCCAAATTGTAGCAAATATTCTCTGCAGGCTTCGAGACTCTGGTATAAATCGAATCCTTTTACAGAACGAGCTGAACCTACCCATTTATCCTGAGAATGGGCGAGTAATATGGTAGGGCGATAGTGGTGCTCTATCAGACGAGAAGCTACGATTCCTACTACCCCTTTGTGCCAAGAGGGATGATGTAAAACGGTAGTAGACCGTTCGGTAGATGCAGGATCAGACTGAATCATGTCTAGGGCTTCATCCGTAATCTTCTGGTCAATAGCCTGTCGTTTTGAGTTGGCAACTTGAAGTTCTAGGGCCATATCTACTAGGCTATCAGATTCCCCTAAAAGAACTTCTACAGCCTGACGGGCGTGATTCAAACGGCCTGCAGCATTGATTCTTGGGCCGAGGAAGAAGACCAGATCGGATATGTTCCAGGAGCGTCCATTGGTATCCTGGTCCATGAGGGCCTTGATGCCGGGTAAGGGATTATCCCGAAGTTTTTTCAGCCCCAGGTGGGCAAGAATTCGATTTTCTCCGACAATGGGGACGATATCACTCGCAATACTCATCGCTACTAAGTCTACATACTGACTCAAGGGAGAAGCCGGAGCCTGTTGCTTCAGGCGAGGAAATAGCTCCTGGTGTAAGGCTTGCAGGAGTTTAAAAGTTATCCCACACCCCGTTAATTCTTTGAAGGGATAAGTGCACGAGGCCTGTTTGGGGTCGAGAATAGCCAGGGCAGTAGGTAATTGGCTTCCGGGGGTATGGTGGTCACAAATGATTACCTCCATCCCTTTTTGGTTAGCGTAAGCTACCTGCTCTATGGCTTTTATTCCGCAATCCATACTGATCATGAGGGTAGCTCCTATTTGGGCTCCGTAGTCTACCCCTAAATGGCTTATGCCATATCCTTCCTTATATCGATCTGGTATGTAGTAGGAAATGTTGAATCCATAAGACCTTAGGCAATGAACCGATAGGGCTACTGATGTAGTTCCATCCACATCATAATCCCCCAACAGTAAGACCTTTTCTTGATTCAAATAGGCTGAAACCAGGCGTGCGACAGCTCTATCCATTCCATATATTAGGAAGGGATCATGTAATCCCTCTGTATCAGGAGTGAAAAATTGCTTGACCCCTTCCAGGTTGCGAAGGCCTCGTTGGTATAAAATATTTATTAAAGCGGGTGGAGCGGGGGTGGAAGTCTTTAAATCTTCCGCAAGTTGCTCAGTATGTATATTTTCAGGAATTTGTTTGATTTGCCACCTCATCGTATTCAATTCTCCCCCTAAATTAACTATCTCCTTTAAGAAAGTAATGGACAATTTATCCCCGAAAGTCAAAAGTTAAGGTTTTCCCGGGCCAATAATGATTACGAACTCCCCTTTTGGCTTTTCCGATTCTTCGAAGTGTTTAGAAAGTACCCCTAATGTTCCTGGATAATGGGTTTCATGGATCTTACTGATCTCTCTACCTACGAATGCAGGACGGTTTTCTCCCAAATACTCGGCTAATTGGAGTAAAGTTTTAGTCAGCTTATGTGGAGACTCATATAGGATGAGGGTGCGATCTTCCTGGGCCAGCGCTTCAAGACGAGATTTTCTCCCTTTTTTCTGGGGAAGAAATCCTTCAAAGGTGAACTTATCACAGGGCAAGCCACTAGCCACTAAGGCAGGTATAAAGGCCGTGGGCCCTGGAAGAACCTCTACGGGGATGTTTTGCTCCCGGGCTGCTCGTACCAGTAAGAACCCAGGGTCTGAGATACCAGGAGTGCCTGCATCTGAAACCACGGCTAGGGTTAGGCCATCCTGTTGGATTTTTTCAAGTAAGCTCGGAATCCGTTGGTGTTCATTGTGCTGATGCAGGGAGGTTTGAGAAGTGGAAATTTCGAAGTGCTTCAGTAAGACACCCGTCTTTCGGGTGTCTTCTGCCGCGATGAGATCCGCCTCTCGAAGGACACGGATCGCCCGCAATGTCATGTCTTCGAGGTTTCCAATGGGGGTAGGAACTAGAACAATTTTCCCCATTAAAATTTGAGTACCTGCTTGAGGATTTTTGATTTTTCGCGACTGGAAATAACTTCTTTCTCGTTGCTCAAAATAATTTTAAAGCGGTTTCCGAACCATATTACGATTTCTTTTACATGCTTCAAGCCAATAATACAAGATCGGTTCACTCGAAAAAACTGATCGGAAGGTAATTTACGCTCGAAAGTGTCGAGAGTATGATTGAGTAAGTAAGATCGCTCCTTTGTATATAATCGTACACTTCTTTCTTCCACTTCAATACAGACAACGTCTGCATAGTCTACCAATTTGTATCGATCCCTAGTTGGAATAGGAACCTTGTTGGAAAAGGGAACCTTGATCTCACTGGCGATGTCAGACTTGAGCATTTCTGCCAGTTTTTCTTTGTCAAACTTCGTAGCTTCTCTATTGCTTGCTACCTTTTCAATGGCAGACCTCAAACGCTCTTCATTGAAGGGCTTCAAAAGATAATCGATCGCATTGAGTTCAAATGCCTTAATGGCGTGCTCGCTGTATGCAGTCGCAAAGATTACGGCAGGCATCTGTTCTAAATCAATGCTTTCTGCTACCTCTAGCCCACTAAGCCCTGGCATTTCTATATCCAAAAAAACCAGATCTGGTTTCTGAGATTGAATATTTTCTAGCGCCTCTAGTCCATTCTCGGCTACATGAATAAGATCGACTTTGTCTATGTTGGTGAGTAATCTCTTCATTTTATTACGAGCAGGTTGCTCATCATCGGCAATAATTACACGCAGTTTTGACATGTGAAAATAGTATTTAGAGCTGTGTAAATTTGATAAACATCTAGGCTAGTAAAAATAACCTAAATTGAATAATTCTTAATTATACCCAGGGTTTTCCTTTGAATAATCTTACCCTTGCAGTCTGGGTTATGCAGAGTAATTTTACGTTAATCTAACGAATGATTAACAAAATTAGCATAGTTTTCCTATTTATTCTACTTTTTTTCCCTAGGTGACATTTTTGAGTTCATTTAGTGGCACTTTCACTTGAACTAATGTTCCTTCTCCTGTATTAATAAATTCAAGTAAGTTTTTTAATCCATAAATGTTCTCAAAACGTCGGATGGTATTGCTGAGTCCGGTACTCTTAAATATCCGGCTATGATCAATCCCTGGTCCGTTATCCCGTACATGGACTTTCATGTATCCATCTTCTTCAAAGGCAGAAATAGAAACGATCCCAGGATGTAGGACTTTGGCAATACCATGTTTGATACAATTCTCCACCAGTGTTTGAAGGACAAAGGCAGGTACCTGATAGTCTATAACCTCGGGCTTTACATCTATATGGAAGGTCAAGCGGTCTCCGAATCGGATTTTTTCCAGTTCCAAATATGTGGAAACCAATTTAATTTCATTGCGAAGGGGAACGAGGTTCTTACTACTTTCTTTTGTAGTATATCGAAAGATAAACGATAGCTTTTCTATGGCGTCTTCTGCTCTTTCAGGAGATTCATGAACCAGTTCCGTCAATGAGTTAAGGGTATTGAAAAGGAAATGGGGATTAATTTGGGAGCGAAGTGCCATGAGGTCTGCTTCATACTTTTGTTGAATAAGACTCTTCTCCCGGGTTATGAGCTGGATTACATTTAAGGTGAGCTGAGTTTGTTGGATGAGCTGCGAAATTAGCTCGAGATCTGCTAGGTTGTAGACTCCACGCTTTTTCTTACCCAGCATGAGTAGAGCATACAAATCCTCACTCACCGTAATTGGGCAAATGAGGTTATAGTTGGACTTTAGTACAACCTCTTCCAGTCTACCAACAAAGCGGAAGGAGGCAATTTCTTTATTTTTTGACCACAAAGATTGATTGTCAGTAGTTAGCTCTCTGTAAATTCGTTCATATTGCTCATTAGGCATATCTGGATAATCTCCAGATTCTTCTGAGTCCTCTCTCCACCATATATGTACAGCATCCGCATTGAAGTAGCTCATGAGCTGGTCCACTAAATCCTTTCGCAATTGCCTGGAAGAAGAGTACTGGGGAATTTTTGCGATAAAGGTTCGAAAATTTTGGGTATTTTCTTGTTGGGCAGTAATAAAATACTTTGCCACTTTGTTGGCGTTGGCAATATACACTTGACGCAATACGAGAATAGATACAAGGAAGCTGGCAAATTCGAGGAAGCGCTGATAGGGATTCTCCTGTTCCAAATAATCAAATACTTGGGTAATCAATAGATACAGTGCGATACTGACTATAAAGAAAACCAAGTATTGAATACTGCGGGTAACGATCAGAATAACCTTCCCAAACTGCAGCTGAAGAATGGCTGCATTTACAAGGGGGAAGAATAGCATGAGGTAATAAACGGCCATTCCGTGTTCTCCATTGGAAGGCATAAACGAAATTCCCAGGCCATACTGAAGAAAACCAATAAGGGCAATAAAGGCCGAAAATACCAGGCCCAAAAAATTCCGGATGGCCAAGGGCTGTCGGATCGAGTATCTAGTAGCCATAAAGATGGCAGTACCCCCCAATATATGGATGTAGAGATACAGGATGCATATTTCTTCAATTAGGTCATGATAGTAGAGTAGGGTTTGCTCTACAAATATGATATTGAATGCTTGGTAAACGAACCAAAGGCCGACCAAAACCGATGGAATGATGACTGCATAAGGTTTTTTCAGGGCTTTGATGTAGAAGTAGTTAACCAAGTAGATGATGAGCACCCCCATGTAGATGAGGATAAACAGTTTTTCAAAAAATATGTTTGGAGGACCTGTATCTACAATGATATATAGTTGGTGGACAAGCTGTAAGAGAAAGAAAACGAGTCCGGCTAGGATCAAGGCTAGGGTAGGGCGGTACTGAAGCTGATTGCCCTGTATGAGGGGAATCAGAATAAATAGCATGATCAGGGCAATAAAAGAGCCTAGTCCGAGCAACCAAAGACTGATCTTCCAGTAAGTTCCATTTTGGGTGAAGGAAAAGGAAAGGCGAAAGGCATTGGTAAATTGTATAGGGTCACTACCTGAACTATAGTCTAAAAAACCCCCAATATTTTTGGGTTTGGTAAGGTAAAGGGTTCGCATGGAGCCGGGAGGTAAGTTTCGCATGCGAGTATCTACCTCACTGGCATGCTCTATATTTTCTCCCTCAATACGTTCGAGCTTATCTCTTTTCTCTACTGTATTGAAACGCTGCCCGCGATGGGCCCCCCAGGTCTTATACCTTAATAAAGGATGTGTAGATTTGGCAATTGTGCCATACTCGGTGGTTTCCCAGTTTATCCAGTCATCGCCCGCAAAGCTCGCATATCCCCCCGAAAGCACCTGTGTACGCTCGATGAATGCCGCACGCTTGTGGAACAATACCACAAGGTATACCAAGGTCATGTAAAATAGAGCCAGGGTAAAAAGGCTCGTCCTCCGTTGATCTGCCATTCATTCCTAATATGCAGGAAATTAGAAAATTATTGCATGAAACGTAAAAAAACTAGGGGACTCTATCCCATTTGGGAGAATCGACCCTAGCCCTTGCTCTTGTATTCCAGGATTACCGTCCTGTTTCATAACAAAACTAGTATCTGAAGCGGGTAATAATTATTTTATTGACATGAATGGCTATTTTTCCACGGAGAATGGTTATATACTTGGGATAAATTGCAAAAATGCCCTATTTGGCCATAATTTAAGGTAATGTTGAGCTAGCTGAAAGTGTACTTAATACAGTTATTTCACTAAAAAGAGTACAATTTTTAAAAAAACTTTAGTTTTAAAGGGTAATGTTTTATATGAAAAATATTTTTAAAAATTTAATATCTATACTATGTGGGGATATTTCCCATGTGGCATTAACTTTGTGATCATAAAGGGGTTTTGAACTTTGATTAAAGTTAAACGTATTCCCAACATGCGAGCTTTTAATATTCCTTTCTATTTCATGACCATTATACTCTCCGGAGTTATGCTTGGGAGTTGTGATGATTGTGAAAACCCTATCAATGAGGTTGTAGGAGATGAATACTTTACCTTGACCTTTGCAGGAGGGCTTCCTGCTGACTTTTTAATGTATTTGGATCCTACTGGAGGAGAAAATCCTACTCCCCAACTAGAACGCATCCAACCTCCTGTAGAAAATGGGAAGTTAGGTCCTATCTTTTTTACCGAGCGCTTTATAGATCCTATTTCAAATGAGGTGAATGGAGTAGGGTTGGAAAATACACGCCTTGCCTATAATTATCATGTCCGTAGAGGAACGGGAATTGAGGATGATATCCTTCGTGTAGAATTTTTCCTTGAAGCAGGGTCTTGTGAAACCACTTGGAAGTACATTCGCTATTTCCTCAATGCTGAACTGTTAGAAGAGTTTACAGATGTCCAACAGGTAGACATTCGTGTACCCTAAGTGCCTTACACATTAGGGATACTATTTACATCATCTTCTCCACTCGATTCTACGGAATGATTTATTATGCTCGTTGGAATGGGAATAGACTCCCAAAGGCTGCTCCATTTTTTCAATCCAAACATGGGAATAAGTATGGCTAAGGCTATAGCTGCCGAGATGAGCCATCCTACCATCATCGTAACCATATTGGGATCTTCTGTGGTAAACAAGGCAGGAGTCTGAATTGCAGAACTGGAAAAGGTTAAAAATACTGCGGCAAAGAAATTGTTAGCAGCATGGATTCCCAGGGCTAGTTCAATCCGCTGGTCCAACCAAGTGAGAATTCCCAGGAGGATACCTACACCTATGTAGTACGAAAGGATAATGGGACCGTATTTAAGTACTTCAGGATTGGATCCGTGTAAGATGCCGAATAAGGCCGCCGTTATAAGAATGCTAACCCATCCTCTCAAAGAGGCTATCCCAAATCCTTGCAACAAGTATCCTCTAAATATGAATTCTTCGCAGGAAGTTTGAATAGGGAAAAAGATCAAGCCTACCAGCACAAGTGGCCAGAACTTACCGGGGTCGTAGGAAAAAGTATACAGCTCAGGATTAAGTAGGTAAAAAATGACTTCCATAATCATTGCCAAAGCCAACCATAACCCAAAGCTCACCCAGTAGCGTTTCCAGTCAATGTTCTTCCATGGGGAAAATAAGCTCACAAAAGATCTTTTGTGGATATACTTCATTGCCAAAAAAAGCCCAATGATTCCGACGCCAAAAGGAAGGATAAGATATATCACAAGCGAAACTGCGGGAGGTACCTTCGTAGCCATAAGGTCAAAGGCTCCGTTCTCGTTAATGAGGGGGGCATCTGACCCTTCGATGGCAAAAAAAAGGCCCAAAGAGGCAATCTGGCCTAGCATAAAGAAGACAATCACCAGCAATAGCCCGAGTAAATATCGCCACAACTTGGGTCTGTCCGTAAAGGCCTGGGTAATGTAGGGAAAACCAACTTTGGGAAAATCTGCCATGGATCCAATTTACTCTTTTTGTCGAAAAATTATAAATTGACCCTATATGGAGATCATCCAATTTTCACACAGCAATGGCTTTCCCGCCAGTACCTATTCAACTTTTTTCAACTATCTACCGGCCCAATTTGAATTGAGATACATCGAAAAGTTTGGTATGAATGCCTATCAAGCCCAGAGAGGATGGGATGAGCTTACACTTGAATTAGTAGAAGCCGTAAGAACAGCTCAAAAACCGGTAATAGGGTTAGGACATTCCCTAGGAGGAGTACTTACTTATAAGGCTGCCTGTAGATTTCCCGAATTGTTTAAAGCAGTGATAGTTATAGAGCCCCCTATCGTATTAGGGAGGACTGCTCGAATCATTTACCTCTCACAGATTCTGGGCATAGGCGAAAGGATGAATCCCTTAGCTAAGAGGGCTCGGGTTCGAAAGAACTATTTTTCTTCTAGGGACGAAGCTTTCGAATACTTTCGGGGAAAGCGTCTGTTCAAAGGCTTCCATCCAGATAGTTTTCAGGATTATATAACCCATGGACTCGAATCTAGTGGAGAAGGCATAAAACTTGGGATCCCCAGAGCGCTCGAAGCAGACATTTTTAACACATTACCTACCCGATATGACTGGAATTTTCCCTTGCCTTTGTATTTTTTATATGCAACGTCCTATCCTGTGTTAACAGAAAGAGTGATTCTCTCTCTCAAGAAGTTATTGCCACAAGCTACTTTTATGCCGTTTTCTGATGGAGGGCATATGTATCCCATGGAGAATCCTTCTGCCTGTGCCTCAACCATAAACAAAATTCTGACAAATTTTTGACAATTATCTAATTTTTCATACCTATGATTTTGTAAATGTTAATTATTGGTTAATTTTTTTCAAAAAATATGAATTAGCATGATGTTGGCAAAATCATTTGTCTCCCTCTCCCCCTGAGTATACAGTCCCCCTATTACTCAAGCTGTAACCTTCTTTATATTGCCTAAGGTTACGTAAACCTCAACCAGGAATCTACTTTAACGATTTCGGAAAACGGAGATCGATCCTACCTGTAAAATGACGATATTTTTGGAGTTGAAAGAAAAAAGTTGTAAATAGCTTAAAGGACAAAGATCAAATATTGTTAATAACCTATTCACATTTATCTTTTGGGGCCTGAAGCTGTTTAAATTGCCTAGTAATAGGTAACAGGACTCTATACGCTACTACGTTTGTCTTACTCGTAGGCGTGAACCGGAAGTTCACGCCTTTTTTTGTTGCTTATTTTTTCCCAATCCTCTTCTTTACGACATCCGTAACCTATTTTCTTACATTATTGGTATAAAGTTCCTAGCTTTGAGGCTAAAGTTGTATGGACTTCTAAATATTGAAGAACTTCTTTTGATCGTTCTATAAACAAGGATAGATGGGATATTATCCCTTTTATGTACTTACAAATAATAACCCTTGAGTAAACCATCTAGGACTAGTCAGGTCCTGAAACTATTGCTTTCCTTGTCTTTAGGGGTGGGAATTATCCTGCTTATCTATTTTAACCTCACAGCTTCGGATATTGAGACGATCAAGACCCATATCTTCAAGGCAGACTACGGCTGGATAGCCTTTTCTTTGTTTCTGCACCTAGTGAGTCATGTGAGTAGGGCTTGGAGGTGGCGCTACACCTTAGAAGCTGTTGACATTTATCCCAGATTTTCAAATAGTTTTTTCTCAGTTATGATCGGGTATCTGGTCAACCTTGCATTTCCCCGTGCAGGAGAAGCTTCCAGGTGCGCTGCTTTGGCAAGGTATGAGCGAGCACCCTTTGATAAACTTTTTGGGACAGTTATCGCAGAAAGGGTAGCAGATTTAGCTATGCTTTTTCTGATTGTTCTGGGGGTGAGTATCCTTCAATTCGATCGACTAAATGAGATTTTGAATCGAGACCTACATACAGATTTACAACAGGCAGACGGGATAGCCAGTATTCAAGGAGATACCTTAATGGAGTCTTTTTTGGCCAAGATTCCTTCTTTACAAAGTTTGATACTTATTGCTGTGCTTGGGATAGTCATTTTAGGCCTTGGGTTTTGGTTCCTCCAGAAAAGTTCGCATCCACTGGGTCAAAAAATTAAAAACATATTAAAGGGACTATGGGAGGGAATTCAAAGTATCTTCTTCATGAAGAAAAAAGGGCTTTTCATCCTCCACACCCTTATCATTTGGTCATTGTATATACTCATGTTTTGGGTGGCAATGTTTAGCCTGGAAGGTACGAGAAACGTCGTCTTCCCGGGGGTTCTTGCGGCCTTTATCATGGGTACATTAGGAATTGTCCTGGTCCAGGGAGGCCTAGGGGCCTATCCCTTTCTGGTGATGCTTGCCTTAAGCATCTATGGGGTAGATAGAAACGAGGGCCTAGCCTTTGGCTGGATCAATTGGACCGCGCAGACCTTACTGGTCATTTTCATCGGATTGTTAGCCTTCATATTGATCCCCCAAATTAATAAGGAAAGTAAGAAAGAAACTTGAAGGGAATTTTATATGGTAGATCATTCAAAAATTGTTATATTAGTAATCCGAATATTCAATCTGGGTAGATACTATCACTCGCGGACACCAATGGAGAAAAATTCTTTAAATGGAGATCCTGTTTCCAGATCTTGCCATACTTTCCGAGCAGTCCCCCCTTCAACTTATCATTGATGAGGAAGGGATTGTGCATCAGTTATCTACAGAAGAACATTCCTCCCTCAACTCCATTTTAAAAAGTAACCCATTACCACTTTCTGCCTTTATTCCCCTTGAGGTTGCGACTAAGATTAACACGCTCCTAAAGATCCACAGAGGGTCCAGCTCTCAAATAAAACAAGAGTTAGAATGGGAGGGAAAACGTTTCTCAGTTGAGCTCCTACCTTTAGCCATTCCAGCCAATCGGAAATATTTTGTCCTCAACTTTCGAATTAAAAGAGAGGCAGATGAGCAGATTCTAGAGACAAAGAACAAGTACCAAATTCTATTTGAATCTTCAAAAACGGGTATTCTCATTGTAGACTGGGAGCATAAGCGGGCTATTGAGGCAAATAGTAGGATGTGTGAGTTATTTCATACCTCCATGGACACAATCATTTCTGGAAATATGCTCGAGTTCAGTCCAGAATTTCAACCAGATGGTAAAAAAAGTAATGAGGCATTTCAACACATCCTTGGCCATGTCAAAGATTACCAGGAATTTGACTGGCTATTTCGTAGACCCGATGGGACTTGTTTTGACGCGGAGGTTTCTATTGCTCCGCTAGAACTTCAAGGGGTAATGTGTGGCGTATATATTATTCGGGACATATCCGAGCGGAAGCGGCAAGAGGAAGAACTAAAAAAATATATCGAGTCCAACCTACAGCTAGAAAATTTTGCCTACATCGCCTCTCACGATTTGCGCGAACCTTTGCTCACAGCTATCGGGTTTTGTAAGCAGTTTAAACGTATGTATGAGGAATCTCTTGACAAACGGGGAAATATGATGGTGGATAACATTATCTCTCGTACTGAGAACATGAACACCTTGATAGAGAAACTATTCGTTTTCTCTCGTGTACAGACCGAAACTGTTGATCGGGATTGGATACCTACTCAACCCCTAATTGTTGAGGTAATCGATGGAATTGCAGGAGCACATAACGCGGAATTTGCAGGGGTAGTGATTGGGGATATGCCAGAGAAAATTTGGGGAAACCGAGAGCAATTATCTAGGCTTTTTCAAAACCTGATCAGCAATGGGATAAAATTCTCCAAAAACCGGGTTGAACCCCAGGTTTACATTATGGGAGAAAACAATGGAACGTTTTGGAAGTTCTCTGTTGAGGATAATGGAATTGGAATATCTTCCTCACATTATGAAAAAATATTTCTCCTCTTTCAACGACTTCACACTCGGAAACAGTATGCAGGGACGGGAATTGGCTTAGCCATATGTAAGCAAATCGTTGAGAACCACGAAGGAAAAATTTGGGTAGATAGCGAGCCAGATGTGGGAAGTTCCTTTCATTTTACCCTCAACAATCCCTATGCATAATCTCCAAAATGATTAAAGAAAACATCTCCCCCTGGATTGAGGAAGGAAAGGAGTGGATGCGTACACAGGGTTGGGAGCCCTTTCCATTTCAACTCCAGGCTTGGGAGGCTTATTTATCTGGTTTCCATGGGATAGTAAATGCCCCTACGGGAAGTGGGAAAACCTATTCGCTTTTTATCCCAGCCTTGTTGGAAGCAAAAAAGAACCTGGTCTCACAGTCCGGGAAGGGAGGAGAAGGCCTCCAATTCCTGTGGATTACCCCGCTTAGGGCCCTAGCCAAGGAAATTCAGTATTCAGGTCAAAGAGTCGTATTAGGCTTGGGAATGGACTGGGAAGTAGGGATACGTTCAGGCGACACCTCTTCTGCTGAGCGTGCGCGCCAGAAGAAAAAACCGCCCCAGTGCATGATTACTACACCTGAGAGTCTTCACCTCCTTTTGGCACAAAGAGGCTATCCCCAATATTTTGCTAATCTCAAGGGAATCGTTATTGATGAATGGCATGAACTCCTTGGGTCCAAACGAGGTGTACAAATTGAATTAGCCTTATCTAGATTGAAAGGCTTGCTTCCCGACATAAAGGTATGGGGAATCTCTGCTACAATAGGTAATATGGATGAGGCGGTAGATATCCTCCTAGGACCTTTTAGTAAGGGAAACCAGACTCGGATTATTCGTGCGGATATAAAGAAAGATCTAGAAGTTAATACGGTTCTTCCTGAAGAGATCGATACCATGCCCTGGACGGGTCATTTGGGTATTACCTTATTGGAGCAGGTAATTCCTTTGATCCACAGCAGCCAAAGTACGCTGATTTTTACCAATACCCGGGCACAGTGCGAAATTTGGTATCAACGCTTGCTAGAAGCTGCACCGGATTTGGCAGGGATTATTGCTATGCATCACGGCTCTATCAGTCGGGAATTGAGGGATTGGGTAGAACAGGCATTGCATGAGGGAATGCTCAAAGCGGTGGTCTGTACGTCTAGTTTGGACTTAGGCGTAGATTTTCGCCCTGTTGAGACGGTAGTTCAGGTAGGAAGTCCTAAGGGAGTTGCACGCTTCCTGCAGCGCGCAGGCCGGAGCGGACACAGGCCAGGGGCACGGAGTAGGATCTATTTTGTTCCTACCCATTCCCTAGAATTGATGGAAGGTTCGGCTCTGCGAGAGGCTATTGCTACCCATTCCCTAGAACAGCGCATTCCCTACTACCGATCCTTTGATGTATTGCTGCAATACCTTATGACTTTAGCAGTTTCAGAAGGATTTTACCCGGATAATATCTATCAAGAGATCTTACAGACCTTTTCCTACGAGAGTATTTCCCCCCAGGAATGGCAGTGGTTGCTGGATTTTCTCATTACCGGAGGAGAAGCTTTGTTCGCCTACGATGAATACAAAAAAGTAGATTACGAGAAGGGGGGGAAGATCCTGGTAAGGAATCGTTCAATTGCCATGCGGCATCGCATGTCAATTGGGACGATTGTAGATGGAGGTTCCCTAACTGTGAAGTTTGTCAGAGGGGGAAAGATCGGAACCATTGAAGAGTGGTTTGTCTCTCAGCTTAAACCAGGCGATATTTTTTGGTTTGCTGGCCGAAGCCTTGAATTTGTTCGAATGCGTGAAATGACGGTACAAGTTCGCAAAAGCAAGGCAAAAAAGGGAAAAGTTCCTGCCTGGATGGGCGGGCGAATGTCGTTTTCTTCTCAACTCTCTGCCCAGCTACGCGATCAGATGGATAAGGTAGCCCAAGGGCAGCTCGATTCTGTAGAACTCAAGGCCCTTCACCCCTTGTTTCTCCTCCAATCAGCGCGCTCGCATATTCCCCGTACAAATGAATTCCTTATCGAGTATTTTTCCAGCCGGGAGGGCTATCACCTACTCATGTACCCTTTTGAGGGAAGGGCTGTCCATGAAGGAATGGGCGCACTCATGGCTTATCGACTTTCCCTCATTCAGCCCCAATCCTTTTCCATTGCACAGAATGACTATGGATTTGAGTTACTATCGGATGAAGAAATTCCCCTCCAGATTGCCCTAGATTCCGACCTGTTTACCCTAGAGGGACTTCGAGAGGATATCCAGGCGAGTATCAATTCAGTGGAAATGGCTCGAAGGCGATTTAGGGATATTGCAAGTATATCGGGTCTCGTCTTCAAAGGTTTTCCCGGACGCCAAATAAAAGATCGCCACTTACAAGCCTCCTCTCAGCTATTTTTTCAAGTATTTAGTGAGCATGACCCTCAAAATTTACTATTGCGCCAAGCATATGATGAGGTCATGACCTTCCAACTGGATGAATCTCGTTTGAGGCAGGCCTTGGAACGCATACAAGCCCAGCGACTTATTGTTAGCAGGCCTGATAGGGCAACTCCTTTCTCTTTTCCAATCCTGGTAGATCGGTTGAGAGAGCGTCTAAGCTCCGAAAAACTGGAGGACAGGGTGAAAAAGATGAAGGTACAAATGGGATAGTTGCCTGTTTATGTGTCTTGTGAGGGAGTTGAAAATTTACTCAGCAAGATTCCAATCAGCACGACCGTGTAAAACTGACCAACTATTCCGAACAAGGCACTTATTAACTTGGTATAATGGGCCTTAGGGGAAATATCCCCAAACCCTATAGTGGTCTGTACAATGCTTGCATAATACACCAGGTCAATGTAAGCAGTTGCGGGATTAGTTAAATCAATCGTACCTAAGGACTCTGGGTTTCTGTACAGTAAGAAGGACATTAAGAATACGTGCATTTCTATAATGAGTAAATAGCCACAAGCCGAGGCAGAGATTATATCTAGATTGATATACCCTGGACGCACAAGGAATCGCATGACCTCGTATAAAATTACCCCAAAGAATATGACATAGATAATGCTTATGAATTCCATAAACCGGGTTTCCTGGAAGTAGGGCAAGGCTATAGGCATAATAGATACAAGGGCAAAAAGAGAAAGCAGAAAATAACTTTCCTTCTTTCCCTTTTTCCAAAATATTCCTAGACAGGTAAGGCTAAGAATTAGCATGTTGATAGGCCAAATAACCCGCGTGTAAAAGGCTAGATCATTGAGAAATATTCCTATGAACAAGTGCTGTAATAGGCCTGTGAGTAGAATCTCGTACTTGTGGTTGGAAAAGAAATTTACCATAGGTTGGAGCAGAGCGTAGGGCAACTAAGCTTGCCCAATTTCCAATTTGTGAATTTTTTGCCTTTCATCGAGAGGAAAGTTAAAAAACACCTTATAAAAACATTCCACCTGATGCCTCAATTCGCTGACCAGTTATCCATTTAGCCTCCTCTGAGCCCAAAAAAGCTACGATACTACCGATATCATCGGGTAAGCCCACTCTACCCAGAGCAGTCTGGGAAGCGATGTACTGATTGACTTGCGGATTATCTCGAACGCCGCCCCCTCCAAAGTCAGTTTCTATTGCTCCAGGAGCTAGGACATTTACGCGAATTCCTCTACTCCCCAGCGTCTTTGCCTGGTACTTTGTAAGGGTCTCTACGCCTCCCTTCATAGCAGCATAGGCACCATATCCCGGTAGGGTAAACCTCGCAAGTCCCGTCGAAATGTTCAGGATGGATCCTCCATCAGAGAGAAGGGGCAGGGTCTTTTGGGTGAGGAAGAAGGCACTCTTGAGATGGATATTCATCAGTAAGTCAAATTGTTCCTCAGCCATCTCGGTGTATTCGGCATGGATACCTATCCCAGCGTTATTCACCAGGTAGTGGAACGATTCGGACCCAAACTCACTATTCAACAGTTGGGTGAAAGAGCCTATAAAGGCATCATAGGTATCCACTTTAGCAACATCTAGTTGGAGTGTAGCCGCTTTTTGTCCCATCCCCTGAATTTCCTTTACGACTGCTTGAGCTGCCTCTTGCTTACTGTGATAGGTAAGCACAACATTTGCTCCCTTTTGAGCAAGACTTAAGGCCATATTCTTTCCCAGGCCCCGACTTCCTCCGGTAATCAATGCAATTTTTCCGTTCATAATATCTTCAATTTATGGTTGACTTTTATTTGAAAGCAAATTGCACCCGCTGTGAAGAAATATACTTACGTATATAACAGGAGATCTTGCGAATTTCTAAGAAGGACTACTGAAAATGGGATAAAATGCCTCAGCGGAATATTTTTCGGAAGGCGGAAGGGGATTGGCTTGTTTGCTTTTTGAAGAAATTGCTAAAATGTGCAGTCTCGTGAAATCCGAGTTGAATCCCGATTTCTTTAATAGATAACGATGAATTCTTTAGCAAGGCTTTAGCCTCGGTAGCCGTCTTTTCTGCAATCCAATTACTAATAGATCTACCCGTTTTACTTTTAATAACCGTGTTAAGGTAGTTTGGGTGTAAATGTTGTAAGTGGGCATAATCCTGGGCTTGAAAATGCTGGGAGATTTTCCCTTCAGCCAAATCGCGATAATGTTTTTCCAAATGTTGCTTGAATCGCTTCACGATTTGAGAACTTCGATCCCCTTCTTCCAAGGGGATATATCCCGACCAAAATTGTTCTTTTATCTTGAGTAATAGAACGACAAATAGGTTGCCAATTACGGGAAACTTATATTGAGAGTTTCCTCGGTATTCTTCTAGAATATGCAGGTAGATACGTTCAAAAACCTGAAATTCTTTCTCTGAAAGGGTTTGTGGAGGGACCGTTTCTGCCAATAAGAAGGGAAATTCTCTGAATATTTCTGAGTGAACATTAGTTTTCAAGAAGGACTCACTGAGAGTAATAAGATAGGCTTCCTCTAATTCGTAAAACTCAAAACCTTTGAGATGGCCAGGGTTGGTAAAGTAGATGGTTCGGGAGGTATACTCAAAAGTTTGATCGTCTGTTGTGTAGTTCCCTCTCCCATTTTTCACAAAGACAAAAGAATAGTAATTGGTGCGAAAAATGGGAGATTTATACGGAATAGTTTGATGTACCTCTCGAACGTTTTCTATGGTAAATTCAGCTTTTTGTCGGATTTTAATTCCGAGATCTTGATAAAGATCTGCCAGGGTTTCGTATTGATGTATATCTTTTTTACCCGCCATAGATTAGGAGCGCTTATACAACCACCACCCCCCATAGATCAATAGAAATTGGATGGCCAAGCGAATAATAGCACCCGTTTGGGAGCCTGTGATGGAAGTTTCCTTAAATAAATCCCAAATATGTAAAGGAAGAAAGGCGAGCATTAGGAGGAAAAAGCCTAGCGCTCCCCATTTTCTATAGGCAGGGAGTAATAAGGCTATGCCAATTGCTCCTTCAGCGATGGTAGATAGAATGTTGGCCAAAGATTCTGGAATAAAGTCTGGAATCAGCGGGGCATAGAAATCGGGATTGGCGATATGGCCGAAAGCGCCGAGAAGCATTAGCGCTGCAAATACAAAAGGAAGGATTTTTTTCATATACATAAGATAGCATTTTGCCGTTGTATTTTTCCTTTTTTGACGTGTAAGACGTAGAAATTTGTGAAAATGCCTGGGAAAAAGAGGGTGGGGAGAAAAAAGGGATAAAAGCTTCCAGATTTTCGAAGTTTCGAGGTTGATTCATTCCTCAAATATACTGAGTTGTTGCCCGGCGGGTCCCTTTTCGAATCCCTTCATGGTTCTCCCGCCGTGCTTCCAAGCATCTTTGCGCTCTTTCTCCAGGAATTCTTCGACAGACTGTTTGGGCGTGAAATTCTTTTCTACCTTTTCTGCTAAGGAAGAAAGCTTTTGAATGGCTTTCTGCCTGTCCGTATGCCCGATTTTGGCCTGGTCAACAGCTTTTCGAAGGGTAGAAATGGTTTCGTCGTATACCTTTGTAGGCACAGGATAGGGATTTCCCCCCTTGCTACCATGTGCAAAGGTGAAGCGTGCGGGGTCGGAAAAGCGGGAGGGGGTACCGTGTATTACCTCGCTTACTAAAGTAAGAGACTGTAGGGTTCGAGGGCCCATTCCTTTGAGTAACAGTAAATCCTCAAACCCTGTAGTTGCTTGCTCCTGCGCCAAGTGAAGAATACTCCCAATGCGTTTGAGGTCTACATCTTTAGGCCGAATCCCTTTTTTGCCAGGAACCAACAGTTTGGGAAGCTCCTTCAGCATACGAGTAGGATCTTCATGTGTAATTTCTAGAACTCCCTCACGCGTTTCAGCAGCAGCTTTGGCTACCAGGTTGAGGATCTCTCCCTGATTAAGACCACAAACGGCAGCATGAGGCTCCTCTACAAAGGATTGGATGGTCTTAGAATGCCAATGGTAGCGGCGGGCGCTTTTATCCTTAGGCTTCATTCCCTGTTGAATGACCGTCCAATCGCCTTGTTCACTCACTAAGAAATTGTGTAGATACAATTGATAGCCGTCTTGGACGGCAGTATTGTCAACCTTAGCTACCAGTTTGCTTGCTCGGGATAATTCCTTCCCGTCCAGGCCGGTATATTCTCCCACTTTTATCAATTCGTCAGGGGTTTTAAGAGAAATTTTCCCTTTCCCTCCACAGACGAAAAGGCCCAACTCCTTGGAGTGAGGGTTGAGGGATTGCTTTAAGGCACGCATCACCGCAGTTGTAACCCCTGAAGAGTTCCAATCCATACCAATGACAGCCCCAAAGCTTTGAAACCAGAAAGGATCAGAGAGTTTGGATAAAAAGGCTTGATGGCCATATTCGGTGAGAATAGCTTCTACTATAGCCAGACTCATCTTGACCATGCGCTCATAGAGCCAGCCTGGGATGTATCCACCCATCAAGGCTAAGTCTGCTGATCCGGATTGTTGCATAGGTAATTATTATCATAACGGCTACCTCCCGGAAAAGTTGACACATCTACTTAAAGATCAATTCATCTCAGGGACTAGGTGGACTCTCCAAGTTTATTGAATTTATGGTTAGAATATGGGGGGCAATCGCTACCCATTGTTGGCCGTGGTAGGAGAAGGCTTTGCGATCATCTGTATGTATCTGGGCGATACTGGTTCTTCCCTTCATGGGCTTAGTAATGTCTGCAGGGGTACCGGGTTTTCCGTGCCCATGAAATAAATCGTATTCAACAACCTTTCCATTCTTTTTCTTTACATCTACCACTACTCCTACATGTGAAATCCCTCTACCGTTTATTTCTAGGTCATATATGGAAACGTTGCGATCATATTTTTTTCCCCACCCTCCATAGAACATAACCGATCCTACCTGAATAAGATCCCCCATATTTTGTGGGTCGGTTACTACCACGAGGTTTTTATTCTCATAATACCAACGTGCCAGGCTTCTGGAATCCTTGTATCCTGTTTCACAGGGAAGGATAAAGTCATTTTGGCAGGTTCCCTGGGTCTGGTTGGTAACTTCGCTACATACCCGAAATACCATTCCGGAGCAATCGCTATGTTTCGCTTGCTTATACGGAATTTTTTGGCTTTCCAGTTGCTTAGCGATCTTTTTGAAGGACTTGGCGAAATTAACTCCCAGGCAGGAAAATTCATCTTCTGTAGGAAGGTTATCCACCACTTCATCAGCCTCATCAGGATTTTGGGGAAGCTCATCTCGGACGGTAGGTTTTTCCTGTTGAACCAAATCTGTTCGAGGGGTTCTGATGTCGGCAATAGCTACCCATTGCTGATTGTAATTACCCAGGGGCGGCATACCCAACCCTGCAGGTTGTAAGGAATGATAATGGGTCCGTTGGGCAATCTTACCGTCGCCCCTACCATGTAACATAACATAGCCTTTCACCTTCCCTTGCTCATCTTTCCGTACCTCTGTCACGACGCCAATATGAGAGATTACCTTGTCAATTCCATCTGAACTTACACGAGTCAAAGTCAAGTCATTGTAAACCTCCCCTGATTTACCAAAAAACATAACCATCCCGGGTTGTATGAGGTCTCGGCGATTCAAGCCTTCTTCCTGGTTCTTGATTACCATGAGCTGGCCCCTTTCTGCATACCATTTGGGGACCTTTATCCCACGCTGGTCCTGGCCTGGATAGTCAAAATTGTTGCATCGCGACTTGACAAAGGAGACGACCCTATGAAATATGCCGGAATTATCCTGAAATTTCTCGGGATGTTCGTAGTCATACCACAGGTTTTTCTTTTCAATTTCCTCCGAAAACAGGGTGAGTTGGGTGGAAAACTGCTTTTCATCGCCAAAGCATTGATCGCTCTGTCCTTCTTCAGTAATATTGATGGCTTCCTGAGGACTAATGATCTTAGGCTCTATGCTTTCAGGTTCATTGATGGCTGTAATAGGAATGATAGTATCCTTATCTACTACTTCTTCTTGTACTGCTTCATCCTTATCTTCAATAGGAATTGGGGGTGATTGATTGTTAGTAGATTCTTTTTCCTCGGTTACTTCGGTTATAGGATTAAGCGTATTGGAGGTCCGCATATTAGCTAAAACAAGACCGATTATTGCGCCTAGTACTAGTACGGCTAGGTGAGAAAGGAGGGCTTTTGGAGTCATAAGTGAAAGGAAAACGTATTCAAGATTCAAGGCATGTATTAAGTGCCAGGATTACGTTAATGTACTAATAATTTTGACCTATAAAAATACTGTGGTATAAAAATTATCTATCTCCCTAAAGAGGGTACAAAATGTGATCTAAAGGACAATCGAATACTTTTCCAAATTATTTTCTGTGCTTATGAGTAGAGTTATTCCCTATGTAGGGTTCTGAGGTTCTACCTTGGCTACTGTACACATTTAAGTTTTCGCACTTCGCATCCCTATAATTACAAGTGTAACCAAACTTATACAAACGGAGATCGTCCTCACTGTATGATACACATCCCAATTATCAAACGTTTCTAAAGCCACAGCTGGCTCCAATGTCCCAGATTGGAGGGAAGGATTATATATAGAGCCATGGAGACCAAAATTGAAGGCCTGGCAAATTAATAGGGTACTGAGCGCCAAAAGCCAAAGTTTATCAAAAGGCTTTGGGCCTCTACGATGTAGTACATAAGCATAGATATGTGTGATGATGGATAAAAAATGAATGGGTACCATTAAGTAGGAGAAGCGCGTAAAAGGGCCTTCCCACCAGGCCTGGATTTCTACCCCAGACATCTCCTGCCAATAAGGGACTAACCCTATAGCAATGAACAGATAAATAAATGCTACAGCAGCAACAAAGGTTAGTGCCAATAGATACGCCGCATTCCTTTTGTAATAAGACATTAGTTATTGGATTTAGGATTCCTGGTTTTTTAGATGGTATAATATAAGGATAGCTATCCACGTAATGTATTTGGGTTTTGCCATGAGGTACGTTCTTGAATTACATGAATAGTCTATTCAAAATTAACCATGGCAAAGCTGGAAAGCATTAATTCAGATTAATAAGTGATATGACCTAGGATTTATTTTTCTTATTTCTTTCTCCTTTAACCTTACTCAAGGCTTCAGGAGTAATTCCTAGGTATGATGCGATGATTCTCTGAGGAACGCGTTGAATAATTTCAGGATAGGTTTTAGCAAAATGTTCGTAGCGTTCAATAGCCTTCGTACTCATCAACATGATAATCCGTTGCTGATATACGAGCATGCGGTTTTTCAGCTGATGCTTTCCTGCAACAGAAATCTCAGGATCCTTTTCCAAAATAATGACTTCCGACTCTTCCAGTGCATCGATAAAAAGTTCAGCAGGTTCGGTGGGGTGTACTAAGTCTGCGATCATCCAGTTTTCTGGAGCAAACATAAATGTATGTCTCCTCCCTTTTTCGTCCAATGTATAACTACTGAGTAGGCCGCTTTCCACTTGGTATACTTTGGTGTGAAGCTCACCTTTGTGCTGAAGGATCTGACCTTTTTTTACCTTGATACGCTCTAAGCCCATTGAGTTTGTCATTTGAAGCTCGTTAAATGGCTAAACTCTTTCGGGAATACTTCTGTTTACTGAAAAATCGATAAGATTTCTTTTGATGGGTTTGTTATTTTGTTGGCATAGAAAAAGAACCCTTAGAGGGGGAGAGGAGGGATCTTGTGCATAGCCTAAATGAATCCACCTATTTAGCAGATATTTTTAATCCTCCTGCGTTGTTCCTCCCCCTCTAAGGGCCGTTCTTCTTTTAGTTGCGTTATTCTTTCATGTATTTATATAACTATTAGCACGAGGAATACCCTATGCTGTGTAACGAAAAAGTTAGCTCATGTAAGCTTAGATCCTAATGGGTCAAAATTTCCAACATATCTCAGCACCGCTCTCTTGAAAACTTAAGTTGAACAGCCTCCTTAATCTTGTTTGATTACCGTAAAAAAGCTAGAATTATTATCGGAATGGTCAACAATCTGTACAAAATACACCCCTGTACTCCAATCTGATGCATCTAATTCTGTATTTCCATATAATTCATTTAGGTTAAGTACCATCCTTCCTTCTTGCGAAAAGATCCAGATAGCGTATCTGCTACTTTTTGTTTTGATTGTGAATATGCCTGTAGTGGGATTAGGGTACAGGTTGATGGAAGGTGAATCGAAGGAGTTTTCTGTAGAAACGGAAAGGTCACTTGACGGATGGATGTAAAGCGGCAGGGGTCCTGCCACTTTATTGCTTCCTGCAGCATTCATGCAGTCATTGTTTTCATTCGGATTATTTTCTTTTCGAAAGTCGATGCACACAGGAACATTAAGTGGCTCATCTTGCCAGGTGCGAATTTTTCCTCCAATGATACCTGGCGTATCCGTAGCATCTGCTGGGAGTAGCGAACCTCCGAAAGACATTTGATAGGTATCTTGGAGTTGTTGGTTACTTTTTCCTACAAACTCTGGTAGAATGTATCTTTCCCCTTCAAACATCGTGTAGGGCTCTCTATCTTCTGGCAAAGGTATGTAATTGGGAGCCTGTTCATTGAAAAATAACCGTTGGTCCTGGTAAGGTCCATAGTTTAGCACAATCTTATCAGGTAGGAGGAAATGAGCAGCAAACTTACCTTCAGGTGGAGTGAAAGAGGCTTGTAGGTATATTTCCCTAGGATTGGGAAATAAGGGACCGTTTTCTGTAGTTAGGCCCTCAATGCGCATATCTCGATAGGATAAGTTGGGAGAGGGGATGTACATATTCGTTCCATTTTTTAAGTAGCCATTACTCACTGTAACTTGTCCTTGGGGAGGAAGTGCTAGTCCAATACCAAACCCCTCTACATGAATATTTTGAAAGATTTGTTTCTCTTTTGATCGGTAGTGGCTTGTCCAAATCCCTCTTGAGGTAGGGTTGCCATCATGGTTTATGAGACGAATATTTTTAAAGGTAACCCGTTCAGTAAAATGAAGTTGCATACCATCTTGGTCCAGATTCCAAGCGGTAAAGCCATCAAAGGTCGAATGAATAGTTGCGATATAGGCTGAATCATAGTCTCTTTTATCATTGAAAAAGGTCGTGTGAAGGTAGTAGGTAGCCAGGCCTATGCCTCCGGAGTACGCTATATTATTTTCAAACCCTGCAATATTTACCCATCCTGTTGCAACAACGTCCTCCGTCCAATTCACACTATTGGGAAGTCCCAGGTTGATGGGTTTAAAGGTATTGCGAAAGG
Organism: Bacteroidota bacterium; assembly: GCA_039197765.1. Taxonomy (GTDB): domain Bacteria; phylum Bacteroidota; class Bacteroidia; order J057; family J057; genus JBCCTX01. Next base: position 4,917 of record JBCCTX010000047.1, on the reverse strand, counting down.
TTCCCGAGGGAAAACCGGGTTCGATCAATCCCTCAGGCCAGTAGATAAACCCATGGCCGGAAAACCCAGAGGCAACATTCCCAGAAAGGGCTACCCCTCCTCCATGAATCCAGAAGGCATCGCCTTGAAAAGCAAAGTCTTGGGATACTTCTCTTGTATCGGGTGCATTATCGGGAAACTCCCAGCGTAGGGGGTATTCAGTATTGACCGTTCGAATGGCGATGTTATGGGTAAAGGAACCCAATTCATCTCCAGCCTCAGTTTGAAAGCCCCCTCCAATCACATTGTAAGAGACATTTTGATCGAAATGTACATAGGATGAATGACTGGCATAGGCCCACCCCGGATCATCCTCTACCACACAGCCCTTTACATAGGCAGGAGTTGCAGTAGGACTTACGCCTCCTCGATGAAAATGCATGGAGTACCTGCCTCGGACATTTCTTCTTTGAAAACCCGTAGCTGTAAATTCATCTTCTTCTCCTATAATCCAATCATCGAGGCGAATATCTTTTCGCGTTCTCCCCATTTTGTGCAGCCTGACATAGTTAAAGTCAACGTCTAGGGTATGCATGAACATCAGGTGGCCTCGGTCCAGGGTATCAGCTGAACGTTCGGATTCAATCACAATATTCCGGCTTAGGTTAGCCACATGGATGTATAAATCAGCTGCTGGAGGAATATGGCTCTTGGCTAAGGGCTGGGTGAGGGTGATGTCGGGCCCAACGATCGATTGAATAGTTGCTACCTCATCACTCGTGGCATCTCTTGGATCCGTACCTGTTATAACAATTCGATCTCCTGCTTGCCAACCATTGGGAGACGTGTGTAAACGCAAAGTAGTTGCCCCAATAGAAGGGTTGGTTGCAACAGTTGCCCAGGCAGTCTTAGGGGCTCCATAGGCAACGGTTTTTCCCATTAGGACCAATCCCTTTTCCCATTGATCGCTCATTAATACCAGATCGCCCTCATCTATGAGGTTGATTTTGCAGGAAATTCCTTGAGGAATGGGGCTACTCGCGGTTCCCATTTCCAATTCTCCCGTCATACCCTGAACGATCGTCTCAACATTCAAGACAGTATTCACATTAGGAGAGAATCGAAGTTTTCCCTGGATTCGGATGATTTTTACTCGAGTGGGAATCTCCCCATCTACAGTAAGGGTTTTCTCTGCAGGGATAAGCACTTTGGCCAAAGGATCGGGAATGGATCCTCCCATCCAAGTATTGGGATTCGTCCAGTTGCCGGAGTTGAGGACAGTATGTGTAGCCTCCTCTGTAGGTAATAAATCAAGTGGACTGATCCGCGGAGTAATGAAGGAGTTTGCAGTCTGTCCAAACAAAGAAGTATTACCTAAGAAGGCTAAAAGAATACCCGCTAGGGAAAAATTGTATAGGATACGAATCATGAGAATTTCGATTAGGGGTTGTTTGGTTGAATTATGTATACAACAGGAAGAGGAAGGTATACCCTATCCCAAATAGGAGAAGAATGGAGTTGTGAAAAAATATGAGGATGTTTGGACCAGGTTTTTTGCTGGCCAATCTTAGGAGGGCCGATACTATTCCTTCCCCACACACTACTCGTAGAGATCTTGCCCAATTTCATTGAGGGAATTCTTTATTCCGTTGATTTCGATTTTTTCCACTCCCAATCCGACATAAGTTTAGCAGGTATGAACATTGAACGTATGTCAAATTCCTTTCTTCAGGTTCCCATTAATTGTATCAAACTCCTCATGGGATTGCTTCTCTTTTCCGGTTCTTCCTATGCGCATAGCCTCAATGTGGCAAGGTTTGAGATCCAGTCTAGGGAAGGAGTAGGAGATTACCTACGCATAGACTTTACCTTCCACGCCCTGGAACACATGTTCACGGGAGAAGTGGACTTTGCTGCAGTAAATAGTAAGGAAGAGATAGACTATATAAAGTCCACTTTTGTGGAGTATATCAAATCAGGGCTAGACATCCAGGTGAACGACAAAGCCCTTGTATTTGGCAAGGGACTTATCAAACTAGGACATTCTTCCCTTATTCGCTTGGAAATCCTAAACCTACCAGGAAAAATTCACTCCGTGAATGCTCATATATCGTGTTTCCAGGAAGTTGAACGCCAGCAAAATCTTTTTGTACTAAAGACAGAAGGGGTCTCCTTCCAGCATTCTCTGAATTCACATAACATTTTTCAGGTAGACTTTGGAATCTTCCCTGGACCTGAGGGGCCGATATTCAGCTCATGGGTTGTGTCGATTTTGATAGCGGTATTATCCACGCTGCTTTTGCTGAGTTTAAAGTTTCTCAGAAGGGATACCCTAGTTCCCAAAAGCAAAAGACAGAAAATGTTCGGCATATAATATTTCCCTTCAATGGTCAACTCATGGTTGTCCATCTAACAAGGATGATCGTGAAAAATTTTAGGTAAACATCCAATTAAATTAATATGTACCAGTTAAAAATTTCGTTTACAATCCTTTTGGGAATCCTTATTTTCTTTGTCTCCTGTGATCCAGATGATGGGGATGAGCTTTGTGTAGAAACTACCTGGTTTGAAGATGCTGATGGCGACGGTTTGGGTAATGTCAATAGCAGTCTATCTGCTTGCGACCAACCCACTGGCTATGTAGCTAATAGTGATGATACAGATGATGAAGGGACAACTCCTGCGGGTTCCGTATCAACTTATGGAGATGCGTTAGCTGATCAAGTCGCAGCTGGGGATGGAAATGGAATCGATAATTCTTTTCGAATCAGCGGATTGGTAATCGATGAATCTACTAATTCCTATTTCGCTGTCAATGGGGTACATCCCGTGAATATGGGAGACTACACTTCCTACTATACCAAATCTATTGTTCAAGCCTCTCTGGAAACAGATGAGATTATTCAAGTATGGTCTTTTGATGAAACTACACTTGGCAGACAGGTAGACATGGAAGCTCTATGCTTTGCTGAAAATACAGCTACCCTGTATATCGGGGACGAGTACAACTTCATCTATGAACTCAATTTAAGCACAGGGGAAGTCACGCGAGAATGGGACTTAGCAGACATTGGTATCTCTACCAGTACAGACCGAGGCGTCGAAGCCCTAACCTACCATGAGGGATATTTTTATGCGGGAATTCAGGAGGAGCGAAAGATCTATCAACTTGACCTTCATTTAGATGCTACCGAGGAAAGTGATGAGAATTTTCAAGCAGTAGAAGCCCGCTCTTCCTTTGATGTGAATAATTCTCCGAGTGGTCTCTTTGCTGACTCGGATGGGACCTTATACATGGTTGCCTTTGGCGGAGGGAATGTCAACCAAAATATCTTCAGCTATACTGCTTCGGGCAACCTGAATTGTACAGCTACCATTGGTAGTGAGGCTGATATACAGCAGGCGGACGGTATTTATCTCGACAGCAATCGGGAATATGTCTATATCGCTGATTCCCAAGGCGCACTGAATGGACTACCCTCTGTGTATAGGATTTCTTGGAACGGTCTGACCTGCGAATGAGGAATTCCTATTTTTTCAACATTTAACTGAATTCTCATGACAAATTTTAAGTATTTCACAATCCTTATTCTCGGGATTCTCCTGACACTTGCCTCCTGTAATGACGATGAGGAGGTATGTGCTGAGACTACTTGGTACCAAGATGCTGATGGGGATGGTCTGGGAAATCCAGCTGTCAGTCAATCTGCCTGCGACCAACCAGACGGCTATGTGACAAATGATTCCGACACAGATGACAGCGGAAATGCAACGAGTACTGCAGCAACCCCTTCAGCTGCCTTGGATGAGTTTGATACGGATAACGTGACCATCACACAAGATGGAAGTTTCATTACGTTTACAACGACAGGCTTTCCCAATCATCCCTCCTTTTATTACGATGAAACAAATGCCCTATACAATGGAGATGATCCCTGTATGACCTCAGGCATGCCCACTCCACATAACATAGATGATGAGACCATGGGCTTCTCCTTTACGGTAGACGCTATCCCCACGCTTGCAGCTAACCCTTCTGAAACAGGTTTAGGAACGGTCGGCCTCTGCGTCTCGGGTGCGCCTATATACAATGAACAGGAAGGAAATAATTTTGCTATTGATGATCAATTGGCTGCTACTATGGATTGTGGGGGAGGGCATGGGGGACCTACAGGGTATCACTATCATTTGGAACCAAGGAATTCGGACTATGGGCTTTCTCATGATGATGACCAGTTGGTGGGTATCATGATAGATGGATTTCTTTTGTATGGGCGAAAATGTAACTCTACGGGCGATTACCCTACGGATGTAGATGAATCGGGTGGCCACTCACATGCTACACAGCACAGTGATGGCGAAAGTATTTACCACTACCATATTGTCAACGAGTTCCTGGTATCAGATTATATAGCAATGTTTGCCGTAGACCTGCAAGGAAATCCATAAGAGTTGAATGTGGGTTAACACTTGTCGTAGGTGTTGCCTATAGCAAGTGCTGACACTGATCTATGCCTACAATTAATCACAATGGAAATGCGAATATCCCTATTCTTACTGTGTATATCCTTACTCGGTTGTCATCAGATTGCCCCTCCAACAAATGACTCAGTCCATCCTAGGAAAATAACGGCCGTAATGGGCTATGAAGTACCCGATAGATGGGTGGACTATGACAGCTTGGTATTACACAGATCAGAAGGCATATGGACCTTACATGAAGAGCCCTACTCTGGCTATGCAGTTTTGTATTATCCCAATGGCAATTTGAAGTCGAAGATGGGTTTTTTGAGCGGGAAAAAAGAAGGAGAAGCTTGGGAGTATTATCCCAATGGATTTTTAAGGCAAAATACCCCCTATCACCAAAATCAAGTGCATGGAGAAGTGAAAAACTGGTTTGGAACCGTGGGGAATCCACTCCTTGCGGTTCGGAATTAT